>JADHUV010000056.1 GCA_016784355.1 Nitrospira sp.
AGAAGTTTATCTCACGAGCAATTATGAAGCCCATAGAAATAACAGCAAAAAAAGATACCAGATTAAGCAGGGGTATAAACTTCAAAGGATGAATATTCACCGGCGCACACAGAACAGCACCTAGTGCGTGAAAACCCCACAGATATTTAACCGGCACCCCCCCCATTCCAGGATTTTCGGGTGGGAAAATGCCATTAGATAATTGGTTTAAAAAAGATGAATGGAAAAACCCATGAAATGATATTGCCATCCTGTCACCTCCAAGGATCACAGGCAGTCCCACCAGAATTGTAACTATGAGAGCAAAAAAACAGAACCGAATATCCGGCATATTCATATCAAATGACACCCGACTCGGCTGCTGTTTGAGACTCGCTGCACCTGCAATTACCGCGACACCCACCAGTGCAATCAATATCAATGCAACACCATATGTGGTCAATCCAAGATAAAGCAGCGCCAGCACCAGTACACTGGTTATTCCTATAGACCATAGAAATGACAATATTAAATCAAAAAAGCCAACCTTATCCCTACTGACGAGCATCAGGGAAAAACCAGGAAGAAAACAGCCAACAAGAAAAACACCGATCAGTCTGACCGGATCCGAAGGAAACAACATGGCTGCAATGCCAAAAGCATAAAGAAATACCAATATCATCACAGAACTCCTATGCCTGAAACCAGATAATAATTATTTGATTAATATAAGACTTAAATGACAAATCATTGCCTGCTGTTATTAATAAAGTAGACTCTCTGATGATCACTCTGAAACTTCAAGGAGAAGCGATTTTCAGTACTTTCAGGCAATTCATCCGAATCAGATTCCACAAGCAGATACACTGGACGGTTCAGGGATGCTAAATATTTTAATACTGCTGGATCATCAGGATTCTCAAAAAGTTTTACCCAAATATCCTCACGTTTTGCAAATTCTATATTTCTCATTACGTAATCTATATCTCTCATAACGAACATGCTTCGTTCCAGAAATGCTGCCGGCTTATACGTTATATTGGATGCAGGACAATCCCACGTCTTAGTCTTATTGTACGTGAGCATCACAAGCGAATCAGGCGGCGTATTATTCCGAATCCATTCATAAGCCTCATTCCTTGCTATATCATCTGCAAATAAAATATGTCGTCCAGAAAATTTCTGGGCGTTATCAAGATACCTTGATGAAAGAAAATATGATGCCTCCACCAAAAAAGGCGTCCCTGAGAGAAAGAGAATTAGCACCGCAAAAGCTAATTTTTTCACAACAGGCCGGTGAATTCTGGAAGTAATTTCTTCAATTGCCATTACAAACAAAATTGCAAAAAAGAAGAGGACGATATACGAAAACTTATACTCGTTGCCAACCCCCCATTCAACAAAAGCCGCCATGAAAAAAAACAATCCGGTGCCTGTCAACAGAAACGACCTGGAACCCGAAGGAGGAGTTTTCCTGACAAGATACCAGAGTCCCAGCACTATAAGTGGAAACGGTAGCCAGTACACGACTATATTAGTCCATGAAGGTAAAAAACCTAGTAATTGCCCACTGGCACCTGAGGTCTTGATAGCCGTTGATGTGACAGCTTTAATTTTCAGAATATAGGGAGCTGTTGCTATAGAAGCCCAGAAAAAAGGCCAGAAAACATATGAAATCTTATGGTATCTTTTCTGAAATCCACCCTTGGCAGTTATGAACAAATAAAACATCCAAAATGGCAAATGAAGAAGAGGAATAATCGCAAGTGCAAGGTAAAATAATGTATTTCCACCGATACAGAAAAACAGACTGAGCCTGCAGACTATTTTCTCTTGCTTACTCATATCATCGTTTGATGAACGTATCAAAATATAAAAATAGGCAAATATAAAGCAAAGGCTCAGGGCCATAAAGCCTGCATTATAAAATTTATCCAGAAACCGAAGTCTCACATCATATAAAGGTAATTTTTCACTCCAGGCCCACTCGCTCATGACCTGCCCTGGTGGGCAGGATAACTCCCGAATATCCTGAAAAGACATGAAATTTCCACTCATTATTTTTGCAGCAAATACTGCACCAGCATCAGATCTCATAAGCCCAAAGACTGCCAGAACAGTCAAATATTTCATCCCTTCGCTAAACCCTAAAGCACTGCCAACCATATATACAATACTGATTAAAAGAAATAATGATAAGACATTCAGCATCGCATTAACTTCAAGCGGATGTGTACCTGAAACAGATGCAAACATGGCAGTAAACGCATTACCACCCCATGGATAAGCAGTCTCCGTCCCCCCAAGACCCGGATTTTCCGGTGGGAAAATACCATCCATGACATTGCCTGAAAGCGCAGTGTGAAAATAGGAGTGAGAGGAAATATCCATGGAATCGGGGCCTGTTAGCACTGGTAAAGCAAGTAAAACGGTTATCAGCACCGCACAGACCGAAAATATCTTTTCCTTCTGAGAGATCCTGGTAGCTACATAACTTCCGGCTTTTCTATCGATAAAAAAACTATATAGGACTGGAATTCCAGTTAATATTATAATTATCGTGGATATACTGGAATTCTTTATCCCAATAAAAAGCATCAGGATCGTCAGAAAAATACTTACTCCCAGTGATGTAAGAATGGCAAGAATAATGTCCGAAAAGTTAAGCTCTTTCTTCAATATTGCAAAAATAGATAGGCCGGGGATAAGGCATATACTCAGAAAACAACCCGCGAGTCTTACATACTCAAGATCGATGAATATAGCAACTGCTGAGACAATATAAACGAAAAGTAAGGTCATCTTCTCCTAAAATATATTTCAAACAAGATCAACAAATATATTGAATTCTAGCGGTATTTTCAGATGACTGTCAAGAAGGATACCCGACAGCAACTCAAATTAATACCTAAAGCAGATGACTAGGCAGGTCTTCAGGTTTGCCTGTTATAAGCATATCAGAACTTTTATTGCATATTCAATTAAATATAACTGCCACAAAAACCATTACCTGAACTTAACCCAAATAAGCGCTGTATTACTATGGGTAGTTCAAACTGCTGTTTTTTTGTTATAATCCTTAAGTTATTCAATAAAAATACAGAATAGAAATATAGACATCCTGCATTAAAGATGAATAAATACGGGAAGACATAACCACAGAAGATTGCAACTAAATTCTTAAAGAACTCATATGGAACTACAGATCATTAAACATGGATGAAATCTACCTTTCAATTGTAATCCCTGCGTACAATGAAGAAAACCGTCTTCCTGGATCTTTACAGACGATCCTGAACTATCTTGCTGCCCAGGATTTCAGGTCTGAAATCATTGTAGTAGATGACGGCAGCAGTGATCAAACCTATAACCGCTCCTCTGAGTTCAAAAAAGATCATCCAAATCTCACGGTGCTGAAAAACGAAAAAAACAGCGGCAAAGGTTATTCCGTTCAGCGCGGAGTATTTGCATCTAAAGGCAAGTATATTCTTTTCAGTGATGCCGACCTTTCAACTCCCATCAGTGAGCTTGAAAAATTTTACGGCTTATTTGACAAAGGAATTGATGTCATTATTGCCGCAAGAAATCTTCCCGGTTCACTTATTAAAATAAAACAGCCGCTGCACAGAGAAATAAGCGGGTATGTATACAGAAAGCTTAATCGAATCCTCTTTAACCACGGACTTCACGACACACAATGCGGCTTTAAGGGGTTCCAGCGTGATGCAGCGATGACACTATTTAAAAAACAAACTGTATTTGATTTTGCCTTTGATATAGAAATCATGCTTATTGCACGCCTGATGGGTTACTCTATCGAAGAGGTTCCAGTACTCTGGAACAATGATGATGACTCCAGAGTAAAGTTTGTTTCAGACTCTTTAAAAATGTTTAAAAGCCTTATAAGAATGAAAATAAACATTATCCAGGACAGGTACTCAATAAAAAGCCATGCATAAAATAGCTCTTATTTTCCCACGTTGCAAATATCCCACTGGCGATATGCCGATGGGCATTGGATACATAGCCTCCGCACTCTTAAAAACTGGTAAAGTTGAGATCGATATCATTGACACAACCTTTATAAAAGAACCTATGAAATACATCGCTGAAGCTTTCACTAAAAAGCGGTATGACCTCATTGGTTTTTCTGTACTGACCTCCATGACCAGAGATGCCGGTGAGATGGCAGATATTATTAAAGGAATTGACCCCGGCGCAAGAATTATATTCGGAGGACCTCATGCTACAGTTGCCCCTGAACTGGCACTGGAACATGCATCAGTTGATGCAATATGCATAGGCGAAGGCGAACAGACAATGATGGCACTGGCCGAGGCTGATCTGAATTTTACAGATATTGCCGGCATCTGGTATAAACAGGACGGACAAATTGTGAAAAACCCCTCAAGAAAGCCGATCGATAACCTTGACGAACTGGACTTTCCAAACAAAGATCTGCTGGATACCGAGAGGTACTTCAAGGAATGGTTTCAACTGGATTCGGTCTCGCCATCACTGCATGGCAATAATATTATTGCTTCGCGTGGTTGCCCGTACCACTGCACTTACTGCCAGCCAACACTCTCTCGAATTTTCGGTAAAAAAATCAGAAAACGTTCACCTGAGAATATTGTAGCCGAGCTTCAGTTTCTGAAGGATAGATATCAAATCAAGGCATTCATGTTTCAGGACGATACCCTGATAGTTGATAAGAAATGGGTATACCGGCTCTGCGACCTGATGCTCGAGAATAATATTAACCTCCTTTGGGGTTGCAATATAAGGGCAAATTTGGCTGACAAAGATCTTTTCAAAAAAATGATCTCTGCTGGTCTGAGAAAGGTAAATATCGGCATTGAGTCAGGTTCCCAGCGAATTCTTGACGAGGTGTATGACAAGAGGATCACTCTAGCGCAGGTAGAGAATGCTATAAACATACTCAAGGAACTCGACCTGAAAGTACAGGGATACTTTATGATCGGAGCGCCAACTGAAACCGAAGCCGAGATACTGCAGACTATAAAATTTGCAAAGAACCTTGATATAGAAGAAGCGACCTTCTCTATTACGACCCCCCTGCCCTACACTCACCTTTTTGAAAAAAGCAAAGACATGATCGGCAGAAACTACGACACTTTTGATTACTATAAAGAGCCGGTATACAGCAATAAAAATGGCGGTATTTTACCACCAGGAAAAATATCGCTATTGAAAAAAAGAGCCTTTCTTGAATTTTATCTGGCACCAAAGAGACTATTGTCAACAATGAAGGCCCTGCTGTCAGCTAAAACATACGTAAAATTGCAACGATTTTAGAGCCGAAACTTATTATTTCAGCTCTTGGCTATACATGTATCTACTGACCGATTAAATCTTCGTAATGCGGTTCCCCATATCCCAACGCATTCACATCCGAATGGAAATTTTTGCCATTGTTTTGCCTCATCCCTTTAAGATTATTTGAGTCAAAACTCAGCTTAAGAAACTTCAGCTTATCAAGAACTGCCATTCCGGCAGAAACTATAATGTACGGTATCGGTACAAGAATGCATGAAGCCCCGTATTTTTTCTTGATCGCTCTAAGTATATCCACAAATAAAACAGGCTCTTTCTGGTGCAGATTAAAAGCCTTCCCTCTATATTTATCCTGATTATCCTGAAGAACTTGATTGATAAACTTGCCGATCACATTTCGATCGGTAATGTAAGTCAGCGTGCGCCCGCCATCTATCAGGGGGATTACAGGACTCTTCCTTACCATCGAGATTATCCTTCCAAAAATCCCCCCCTCACCGATAACAAGACCAAGCCGCAATACAATTTGCCCCCTTGCGAGAAACCATTGCTCAAGTAGATATTTTTTCTGCCCGTATGAGGCAAATGCGTCCTCAGACGCCGATATAGAACTCATGAATACCTGCATTTTGACACCCGCCTCAGCAGCCTGATCGGCCCAAAGACGTGTACCAGACTCATGGGTTGAATTATCCTTGTCCTGCTGATCAAAAGCACAGTGAATGACGGCCTCTATCTCATGATCCTGAAATACACGCTCCAACGGACGGCCCAGCGTTCCGGAACATAGCTCATCATATTCACAATGATCTCCTCCCTGCCGAGAAGTGCCAATAATATAAAAACCTGCTTCCCTTAGCGACTTTGCAATATTTTGAGCAACAAATCCTCTCGCCCCGGTTATAAGTACCTTTTTCATGATCTCCTGATCCTTTTTGATATGTAATTAGCAATCCTCATAGAGTTAGCCATCAATGTAAACGATATGTTTTTGGCAGGTATATA
This sequence comes from Nitrospira sp., assembly GCA_016784355.1. Taxonomy (GTDB): domain Bacteria; phylum Nitrospirota; class Thermodesulfovibrionia; order UBA6902; family UBA6902; genus JACNKH01. Next base: position 6,283 of record JADHUV010000056.1, read on the forward strand.
TGAAAAAAGTGATCCGTCAGATATATATACGCCTTCCTCCATATTAAGACGACCGTATTTATCACACTCATAAGGCCCCTCCGGCACCTCTTTCATCGGAAGCGTCCCTGCATAATGAATTGCATAACCCGGTGCTGAATAGCGTGCAATACGACTGCTGGTTAAAGCTCCCATCTTCCTCATAGCTTTAGCTGCCCGACTGATCAATTTACGGTTAAAGCTATATGCTTTACTTTTCAGGGTCAATACAGAATCCTCTCTCAAGCGAACGGATGACAGGTTTTCACGATTAGACTCAAAATAAAGGAAAAGTACTAGAACAGAAGTGGAGAGAAATTTCATACACCTTAAATTATCCCTTGCTGCAAGTGGAAACATTTCATAAAATACCGACCTTGCGGGCGATGTGAGTTCTATTACACTGCCCTGCAAACGCTGTTCCGGGAAATTAAATATTACATTCAGATTAGTCATTCCTGCTGCCGCAGTCTCAAGTTTTTTACCTACAAAAGATGGAAACAACAAAGGTAACTGAACCAGAGGATTGTCAATTAAAGGGAGCTCCGTGGAAAAATCTGAACGTGATCTCAATACAATCTTTGAAGAATTGATTGTGCCTGCTGCCAAGACAAGATTTCTGCATTTATATTCAACCTCGATTCCATCTGAGAGCCGTCTGCCATAAACGGTTATCTCACCCTGATCACCTGACCATCTCTGAACCAAGATACCACTCTCATAATTTACTGCCTGTTTATCAATAAGCTTCTGCAGTGTCATTGCCGGGGTATACAAAAAAGGAGTATCAGAAAGCCACATATCATTGTTCTGATACATATAAGCCCGTCTGCCCCCATGATTCCGGCTTAATACCCCTAACCGAGGCCTGCCGGCATAAACACCATTTTTATTCAGACCATCTCTTTTCTTATGATATTTACTATAAAGTCTCTCAGCCTTCAAAGAAAGATTCAGGGGCGGCAATAGACCATCAACACTTCCAAAAAACGAGGCCAGATCATCACTGTCTCCGGATATACCAACCTCCTGAGTCAGCATTTCATAATAAGGAGCCAATTCCTCAACACTAAGAGGCATATCTTTTAATTCATCACTCACACACCGATACAGTCCCGCGCCCCAGGCATTGGCAAGGCCGCCTCTGGCAAAACTCTGCATGGCTGTAAACCCCTCCTCTCTGGTACGCGACAATTCAGCATTATCTTCTGTAACAAAGCTCATCTCCGGGGCTGTAAGCTTAGGGGGAAGGCTGGTGTTATTAAGGATATTATACAGCCCCTCATACTCGGGCCCTATCATTAGATTAAATGAATCGTTCTTCTTGCGATGATCATAAAAATTACCATCGATACCAGATCGCTTTGCCGGAACCTTCCCAACATCCAGCATAAGAGGAACTATACCGCTCTCGGAGAAACCGAGTGCAGATGCAATACCGGTCGCACCTGAACCTACAATTATGACATCATGGATCATTGCCGAAGCACCCTGATAGCAATGGCGCCTCGAATGAACTTAAATGCCGTTCTAATCACTGATGTCCCAAGTAAAATATAGGCGAGAAAAACCCGGTCGCGTTCATTTATGTATTGACCATAATTTTCTGGAAGGGTTTCAGCCAGAAATACCATTATTTTAAATTTTGCGGATAAAAGAGGAAGTTTACCAGTGTGGCGGGCATATATCTCCAGCGCCTCTAAATCCTTGCACTGTTCAATACATTTACGAACATCCCGGACATCATCAGGATATATTCGCTCTATGCGCTCAATAACCTGTGAATAACGTTCTGCAACATCATCAGGGACTGTCTTTTCAAAAAGACAACGATAAATTTTGTCAGCCTCATTTCTAAATTCAGGCATTATTCAGACAAGTATTACTAATCTTGATCCTCTCTCTCAACTTCCCGCACTCTCTTCTCAAGCGATGATATGTATTGTGAGAGATTTTTTATTTTCCCATGCAAAATAGTTAAATGAGTGGTGAAAATAATCAACAAAAGAAATATAAAACCGAAAGCCAATACGGAAAGACCGGCCGTCGGGTAAATACCGCCAACAAGATTAGTTAACTGAGTTAGTACTGTAGTAGATGAAACGACAACAAGCGATACTATAAAAGCGACTATCCACAGCAAACCGAGTTCCATCTTTAACCGATCCCTTATAATCAGGAATACAATAAAAACAATACCGACAACCGACAAAATATCTAAGGCTATTTTCGCTGATGTACTTAGTTCAAGCATTAGCAAGTTTCCCCTTAATAACAAAGTATCTACCAAAAGCAATCATTAACCCGGACACTACCCTGAATGGATAGTACAACGACGCAAGACTTGAAAACATCGATTCTCCCATCTCCCGTCTTTTCATTTCAACTGGAACTTCAGCAATCCTGAATTTCAGCAGGTTCAGCAAAAAAATTACTTCAGCATCAGGAAACTGGCCTTCATAAATAAGCAACAGTGCCCGGGCTACTCTATCATTAAATATCTGATATCCGGAAGTGGTATCCTTGATCTTAGCTCCGATCAGAATAGAGGTCAAAAATGAGAAAAACATCATACCAGCCTTTCTTATCGCGGATATCTCATATGTTGAATCAAAGCCATCCTTAAATCTGGACCCTATAACAATGTCAGCACCCTTTTCATATGCATGTATAAGCTTTTTGATCTCGATAGGTGGATGCTGTCCATCTCCGTCAAGTATAATAAAATTTTCATACCCGGCATCAAGCCCATTCCTGACACCAGTCTGAATCGCAGCATTATAGCCCATGTTTATTGGATGGTTAACATAGGGAAGTTTTTCGCGGGCAAGAACTTTTTCCGTATTATCAGAAGAGCAGTCATTTACAAACAAAAAATCAAGGTGATTAAGCTCATTTCTGATACTCCTGAGATCAGTCAGCAGACCGGGAAGACTCTCTTCTTCATTGTAACAGGGAACAACTATAAGAATTTTTTCCATAAAAGATATGTGTTGCGCTCCATACGTCAAATTAGCAAGCAGTTTTAAGTATATCAAAAGCCTGCAGGGTTTTGCTAACATTTCAAGTGCTGAATCTCAACTCGCTATTTATTATTATACGTTTATTTATTAATCGGTTAGAGATTGGATATCTTTTATATTTTCATATTATAATAAAAGTCTGACCCAATCATAACCAGTTAAACATAGTTTGTGATATGAGACACTAAAAATCAGGTGATGCTTATTGCACAGTCGCCCTTGCATATAACGAAATATTCATTAACATGACCAATTATCATTCATTTGCCAAACGCAACTTCAAATCCTGTGCATTCCTTCTTATAATCATAGGGACAGCATTGAGACTTACAAGATATATTTTCAATCCAGCTCTATGGTTTGATGAATCAGTACTTGCGGTCGATATTATAACGAGGAGCTTTCCCCAGTTAATTCAACCCTCTCAAATATATAATGTGTCTCTGCCGCTTGGTTTTGCAGCCATCGAAAAATTAATAATTCAATTTTTAGGGTACAGCGAGTATGCCTTTAGACTATTTCCATTACTAACAGCTGTCGCATCACTTATTTTGTTTTATGTAATGGCAAAAAAAATCATGTCCCCAGGAGCAGTCCTAATGGGCCTGGCCTTGTTTGTATTTTCCGACCAGTTAGTGCACTTCGCCACTGAATTTAAGCCCTATGCCTCTGACGGTATGTTCACCATTTTGATCTATATGGCCGTGTTACACGTGCAGTCTGAAAATTTCTCCAGCAAATCACTTTTCCTTCTGGCATCTATTGGTATAGTAGCGCCGTGGTTTTCAAATCCATCGGTTTTTGTCCTCGCCGGTGCAGGTTCCGGCATTCTTTTAAGTTTACTGGCAAAGAGGAAATGGGATAAAGCAAAAAAAGTCTTCATTGTGGGCACTATTTGGCTTATAAATTTTGGTTTGTATTTCCAGCTTTACTTAAAGAAACTGACCAGCAATGATATAAAAGGCGTATGGACTAATGATCTTGGATTCTTCATGCCATTCCCGCCTTCATCTCTGCCTGATATAAAATGGTTTTTTGAGTCTTTCTTTGGTATGTTTCACAAACCCCTTGGTCTTACACTTCTGGGTATAGGTGTCTTTCTGTTTATGCTAGGCATTGCATCCATGTTGCGAAACCGCAAAGAAAACCTGATTATTCTGACAGCTCCTATCGTGATCGCCGTGCTGGCTTCAGCATTTCAGAAATATGTTATATATGAAAGAATGCTGATTTTTTATGCTCCCTTTATGATCATTCTTATTTCAGAGGGATTTTCATATTTACAGGAAAAAACCAGAGGGGATCTAACTATCGCAACCGTACTCACCTGCCTTTTGTTTATACACCCTATGTATATGATGGTAAACAGGCTCGCCAACCCGCCCATTAGACAAAACGTCAAGCCACTTCTTCAGCATATAAAACAAAACTGGCAACAGGGCGATATAATTTATATATATTATAAGTCTGAGTATCAGTTTGAATATTATGCCAAGCATTATCCAGATGCGGCATATAATTTCAATGAGGATCAATATTTTATAGGCACAGCCCCGCCTTCATGGGATGTCCTGTTCCGTAAAAGCAAAGTGAATGATATTACATTGTCCACCCTTATCAATAAGACTCAGGAAGAGCAGCAAATTCATTTTAAGGAATCAGTCCGCTCAGAACTGAAACTACTTACCGGATACAAGCGGGTATGGGCTCTTTATTCTTTACCGGGTATCAATGCCTTCAATTCAGATAAATTTTACCTGGATTTTTTCAATGCATTAGGCAAAAAGACGTACAGCGTCCGCAATGTCAGCGACCCTGAAACACAGGCCGGCCTACAAGCCAAGGGCGGTATGGCAGCTCTATACCGCTATGATATACTGAAAAATGGAAATCATATAGAAACCATTCAATAAACCTAAGGGTCCACTTATGAAACTACTGATATTATGCATAACACTGACAATGATGCTTTCCGTAACCGACAGTGTATATTCCAGGCAGATTACTGATAAGCCAAACGTAATATTAATTCTGCTCGATGACCTGGGATGGGAAGATCTGGGTATAATGGGACACGAAATATATAAGACCCCTAATATTGACAACCTTGCCAAAGACGGCATAATGTTTACAAATGCCTATGCCAATGCTCCAAATTGTGCACCGAGCAGGGCCGCTATTCTCTCCGGCCAATATACTCCTCGCCATGGCATACTGACAGTGGATAGTTCTGCACGCGGCGAGGAACATATGCGAAAAGTAATACCGGTTGAGACAAAAAAAGTCCTTGCTCCGGAAGTAATCACTATTGCAGAAGCACTGAAACCCTTCGGCTATATCAATGCCCATATAGGAAAATGGCAGCTCGGTGAAGGACTGGCCAGTGGCCCGCTTACACAGGGATTTGATATTAATGTAGGTGGAACATCAAACTTTCCCAAGCGGTATTTCAGTCCATATAGAAACAAGACTATTAAGGATGGCCCTAAGGGTGAGTATCTGACCGATAGACTGACCGATGAAGCTCTTCAGTTTATTGACAGTCTTCAAAGCAGTTCATACAGAGCTCGTCCATTTTTTCTTTATATGTCTTATTTTTCTCCCCATACCCCTTATCAGGCAAAAGAGGAAACTATAGAAAAGTATATAAAACATAAGGACTCAAACAAGCACCTCCCGACTTATGCAGCCATGATTGATAGTATTGATGATAATATAGGGCGACTAATGCTCAGGCTTAAAGAGTTAAATATCGCAGACAATACTACCATAATTTTACTATCAGACAATGGAGGAAGCAGCCTGACGACCACCGGTGTACTGCGCGGATCTAAGGCTACTCTTTATGAAGGTGGCATCAGAGTTCCGATGATTATACATGGACCTAAGAGCATAACGTCAGGAATGAAGTGTGCTACTCCCGTTATGAGTACAGACCTTTATACAACAATATTAGGAATAACAGGAACTGATCGCCCGCAGGGACACATCCTGGATGGAATTGATCTTCAACCACTCTTTAGCGACTGCGCTAAAAGTGAACCGCGCAACCTTTTCTGGTATTTTCCAGCCTATATACAAGGCCCCAAAAATACAGGCGGAGAGTACTGGCATATGACGCCGGCAAGTGCTGTCAGACGTGGTGATTATAAGCTGATTGAACATTTTGAAGATGACAGCATAGAATTGTTCAATCTGGCGAATGATCAAAAAGAATCCCGTAATATAGCTGCTCATTTTCCTGAAAAAACTCAGGAATTGACCAGTATCCTACGAAATTGGATGTATGGAATAAATGCGCTGACGCCAGAGAAAAAATAACATTTAATGTCGTTTTCAACTAGTCAACTTGAAAATCAGCGCTGACTTTTTAGGGACAAATCTGGTGTATGGCAAGTTGACTCAAGCGGCGGCCTGATCGACATCTTTCACCTCGATACCATCTTTGAATTTGATTCCGGTTACCAGCTTACCCAGGCAATCGAAACCTCTTAATCTCCTCCATTTCTTTTCTGC
>JADHUV010000017.1 GCA_016784355.1 Nitrospira sp.
CAGAGGGACAGAGGGACAGAGGGACAGAGGGACAGAGGGACAGAGGGACAGAGGGACAGAGGGACAGAGGGACAGAGGGACAGAGGGACAGAGGGACAGAGGGACAGAGGGACAGAGGGACAGAGGGGCAGAGGCACAGAGGCACAAAGGGGCAGAGGGGTAAAGAATTAAGTTGGAGGTTAAATGCTTTATATAACAGCACTGATAGTACATGTGATTTCAATAGTAGTATGGATTGGCGGGGTGGCTTTTGTGACGCTTGTGACCTTTCCAATGATCCGGCGGGAGAATAATTCGCTGGAGCAGGTAATGATGTTTCAGGGCGTTGAGCATCGCTTTGCCTTAATAGCAAAGTCCATGGTCATACTGGTCGGACTCTCAGGACTGTACCTGATTCTTGAAAAGGGGATGGATGCAGGTGTATGGCTGATGATATTTATATGGTCATTTTATGCGGCCCTGTTATTCGGTCTTGAAAAGATAATATTTGAGAAACTTTTTTCAAAGCCCGGCGAGAAGGCGGATATGAACAAGGTCTTTGCCCTGCTTCAGGGGTTTCACTGGATCGTGCTCGCCCTTAGTTTTCTTGCTATCGGGGCAGGCCTGTGGACCGCACATTACTAATAACTTATTACCCTCATAGTTTTTTTATTATTACGATCCAATGACCGACAAGACTCCTTTTTTCCAACTGACAGCGCAGGACGGAGATGCGCGACTTGGCCGTATCAATACCGACCATGGCCCAATTAATACACCCGCATTCATGCCCGTGGGAACCAATGCGACGGTAAAATCCATGACCCCCGAGGCGGTGCTGGAGACAGGGGCGGAGATAATCCTTTCTAACACCTATCACCTTTATCTCAGACCCGGACACGAGATCATCAAATCAGTTGGCGGACTGCATAAATTTATGCACTGGAATGGTCCCATACTGACAGACAGCGGGGGATTTCAGGTCTTCAGTCTATCAAAACTCAGAAAGATTAATGAAGACGGCGTTACATTCCGCTCGCATATCGATGGTTCACAGCACATATTGACTCCGGAACTGGTCATGGATATACAGGGCGCGCTCGGCTCGGATATTGCCATGGTATTTGATGAATGTACGCCCTATCCCGCAACCCGGGAATATGCCCTGAATTCCCTGCAGCTTACCACTAAATGGGCTAAACGCTGCCGCGATGCAAAAAATGACGGACAGGCCCTGTTCGGCATAGTACAGGGCGGCATGTACAAAGACCTAAGGCAGCAGAGCGCTGAGGAATTAATAGCGATGAATTTTGAGGGCTATGCACTCGGCGGACTGAGCGTCGGGGAACCCAAAGACCAGATGTATGAGATGATCAATCACTCCACACCTTTGCTTCCCGTTGAAAAGCCCCGCTACCTTATGGGCATCGGAGATCTCAATGATGTGCTGGAGGCGGTTGCTGCCGGTATAGATATGTTTGATTGCGTAATGCCTACCAGAAATGCCAGAAACGGCACTATATTTACATCCAGGGGCAGATTAAGCATAAAGCGGCAGGAGTTTAAGTCAGACCCCGAACCACTCGATCCGGAATGTTCCTGCTATACATGCCGCAACTATTCACGCGCCTACCTGCGCCATCTGTACATGAGTAAGGAGATACTTTCCATGCGGCTCAATACTACCCACAATATACATTTCTTTCTGGAGTTTTTCAAAAAGATGCGCCATGCTATCGCACAGGGTGAGTTCAAGCAATTTCGCAGTGAATGGGCGCCGATACTTGCTACCAACTTTCACTAATCTTATAATCTCCTTGCATATCCTGCGCTGTCTCTGATAATTTATCCCATCAAATAATTTATACGAGGTATTGCCATGTCTGAATTTAATAATGTAACCGTTGTAAAAAAAGCGAATGTTTATTTTGACGGAAATGTAACGAGCAGGACAGTACTTGCCAATGACGGTTCAAAAAAGACCCTTGGCATTATGCTGCCCGGAGAATATGAGTTCGGTACTGCTGACAAAGAGCTTATGGAAATCTATTCCGGTGATTTAGATGTCCTCCTGCCCGAAGAAAGCGAGTGGAAGACTATCAAAGGCGGCGAGTCATTTGAGGTGCCTGCCAATGCAAAGTTCTCTCTGAAGATCAGAACGATCACTGATTACTGCTGCTCTTTTATCAGCTGATTTACGCTTAAGATTACACAAAAAACACAACATTAGTGAGATTGTGATTATGCCGGCAATGTCATTAATGTGACCGCTGGACATTCCTTCAATAGATACGTCCCAGGGCCTGATATCAAAATCAAGCCGTTCCCTCCACAAAAAACCTATTTGCGCAAATAGGCAAATATGCTGTCTAATCAATACTTTACATGTCACAAATAGCATGCTATACTTTTACAAGGGTTCAAACAACCAATACACTTTTCAACAGACACAAATAGCAGAAGGGCATGCGGATCATGCCTTCATCAATATCCTGTCAGGGATATAATGTTTTTTAAAAGGGGACATATATTATGAAAAAACAGTTTTTAGTAATGGCAATGCTTTTTAGTGCAGTAGCAATGTTGACTACCGCTTGCGGCGGTGGCGGAGGGGGCGGGGGTGCAGCGACTCCTGCAGCGGCAGTGAATAGCGGTATTGTTTATTCCGGGGTGACTTCACAAGCACAGATTAATGCAACTAATGCAAACAGCATATCTGCTTCTGCACTTAATGGAGGGGCAATCGGGGGAGCTCTTGCATCAGCGACAGGCGTTGTTCAAGATATATCTTCCTCTGATCCAGGCCGCGCAAGACAGATCATAATTTATGAAGCCGTAATGTCTGCGCTTGACAACATTGATAATTCAGGTCCTACGATCGCAATGAGCGGACTGGTAACTACAAAGAACGGATCGCTTGGCGGTGATTGTGGATCGGCCAGCACCTTCTCAGTACAGGCAGATGACGTGACCGGAGAATTCAGTGGCACATTTACATTTAATGATTTTTGCGATGGAGATACTTCCTTATCAGGTAGTATTAATATTAACGGGAGAATCAATCCTGATGAAACAGGAACTGTAAATATGCAATTTACCGACTTGTCTGCAAGATCCGGGGGAGATTCCTTTACCTCAAGCGGCACCATGCAAATCAACATTGCTGCCGCATCAGCGACACTAAAGGTAAATGCACTATTTCAGGATAATAACAGCGGTCTGGTCGCAAAGTGCAGTGACCTGATCATGACAATAACTGAAGGGACTGGATTTGTTGATATAGTTATGTCAGGAACGTTCTACCATCCTGTCCATGGTTTCGTAGTACTTTCTACAGAATCACCATTACGAGTATTCGACAATGACGAGTGGCCCTCTCAAGGTGTCCTGGTGCTCTCTGGTTCCGGCGCAACATCCGCAAGACTCAAAGCCGTATCTGCTACAACATTTTCAGTTGCTGCAGATACTAACGGAGACAGTATAAGAGATTACGATTCAGGGACTCAAATGTGGGCTGAACTATAATTTACTAGCAATCAAAAAGAGGGTCAGGATATTCCTGACCCTCTTTTTTTATCTAAACACCTGAGATTTAAAGCATCTCCAGCGTCTTAATCAATGCCTCTGCCTTTTTCAAGGTCTCATAATACTCTCTCTCCGGATCTGAATCAGCCACTATCCCGGCACCCGCCTGCACATAGGCGACCGAATCTTTTATTACAAAGGTCCTGATAATAATGTTCAGATCCATATCACCGGTAAAACCAATATATCCGATTGATCCGGTATAAGGCCCTCTTACAACAGGCTCGAGTTCATCAATGATCTCCATACATCTGACCTTGGGAACGCCGGTAATCGTACCCCCGGGGAACGTGGCGCGGATCGCATCAAAGCAATCCTTTCCCTCTGCCAGCACACCCTTAATATTTGAAACAATATGTATGACATGGGAATACTCCTCTGTTATCATCTGTTCATCAACCTTGACAGAGCTGTAATCGGAGATCTTGCCGAGATCATTTCTCTCAAGGTCTATCATCATCAGGTGCTCCGCCCGTTCCTTTTCATTCAGGAGCAGGTCCGTCCTCATCTTCAGGTCTGCCTCGGCATCAATGCCCCGCGGGCGAGTACCGGCAATAGGACGTGTTTCAACCTCCCTGCCCGAGACCTTTACAAGCCTCTCCGGTGAGGAACTGGCGATATGATAATCTCCCATATCCAGATAGGCCGCAAAGGGTGCCGGATTAATACTGCTTAGCAATTTATACACTTCCCACGGATGAACATCTCCGATATCGGCGGAAACCCGCTGTGAAAGATTTGCCTGAAAGATATCTCCAGCCCTTATGTACTCCTTTGTCAAAGTTACGATTTCCATATAACGGGCCTTGCTCATCTCATGTCTTATCTCAATGGCACTATCGAGTTTGAGCGGGTGTCTCGGTATCCCCGGCTCAGCAATCATGGAATTAAGCTTTGTGATCCTTTCACAGGCCTGATCATAATGCCTGTCCCAATCACAGGTCAGATCTCTTTTACCCGTCATAGTATCTTCCGCACCGGGATTAGAAATAATATAGGCCTTTCGCAATTTATGATCCACTGAGATAAGGGTATCAATGATCATAAAATCAGCATCAGGAATATCCAGATCATCTACTGCGCTATCCGGTAATTTCTCCAGATAATGTACGAAGTCATAACTTATAAGCCCAACCGCTCCACCGGTAAAGGGCGGCAATCCATCAATCCGCGTAACAGGGCAGGCCTTCATTAAATCTTTGATCACCCTTAAAGGAGATGCGGAATAGATCGGCAATTCATCCGGCGGTTTTATCTGAACAGCGCCGTCTTTTACCTTTATCACAAGCACGGGGTCACGACCGAGGAAAGAATAGCGGGCAATATTCTCCGGCCCTTTTATGCTCTCAAGCAGAAAACTGTGCGGACCCTCTATCTTCTGAAACAGTTCCTGCGGCTTTAAATAGGGTATCTCAAGGTAAACCGGACTTATCCGGCCTGCACTTGCATTATGCAGAAAATCTTCTTTTGACGGTGTGATGGACATTGGAAAATATATTAGATTTTAGTATAACGAGCGGCTTCTCAATCCAGCTCACTAATGACCCTTTTCAGTGCCATAACAGGATCCGGCTGGGCCGTAATTGCCCGGCCGATTACAAGGTAATCCGAGCCCATCTGCAGGGCCTTTCGCGGAGTTACTATTCTTTTCTGGTCATCCGTTGCTGCCCAGGACGGCCTTATCCCAGGGGTCACTATAAGAAAGCCCTTGCCGAATTTCGACCTAAGGGCCTCAGCCTCTTCCGCGGATGCCACTACCCCGTCAAGTCCCGAGCGTGAGGCCATAGTTGCAAGATGCCTGACCTGAGCGCTAAGACTTAACCCTATCCCAAGCTCGTCTTTCATCGTCGCCTGATCCATGCTCGTAAGAATGGTGACTCCAATGAGCTTCGGCCTGGCAACATTATTCTGAAGGGCATAATTGCCCAGTGCCTTTGCTGCCTGACTCATCATCTCCTGCCCGCCGAGAGTATGTACATTAAACATAAATACACCAAGCTTCGCAACAGCCAGCGCTGACTTCTTCACAGTATTGGGAATATCATGAAATTTTAAATCAAGAAAAACCTTTTTGCCGGCCTCATGAATATAGCGGACAATATCAGGTCCTGCTGAGGTGAAAAGCTCTAGACCTACCTTGAAAACCTCAAGATGATCCTTAAAAAGATCTACCATTTCTACCGCACTTGCATGATCAGGCACATCAAGGGCAAGGATTATACGCTCTCTTGGCTGAAGCGTCATCGAACCGCACCATTACGCATTACAGGCATAATATAATCATCATATACGATTTGTGTCCAGGTCTCAAAACTGTCATAATAACCAGTTAATTCCTCCATGCTTACCCACCTGGCTGTCATCTTATCATCCTCCAGCACCTTAAACTCAGGAGTATGGACCTCCAGCACATAGGCAAGCCCTAGATGCACCCGACTGACGCTGTTGCTCTCATCATTAATCACCCCTATAAAGCGTAAGTCTCCGGGCGTCGCCAGCCAGACTTCCTCCTGCAGTTCTCTCATAAGGCTCTGCATTATGATATCCTCACCGCCATCCTGATCAATCGGATTTATATGACCTCCGATACCCAGTGAATATTTATTGTGAAGCCGCTTTTCTGACTGCCTGGAAGTTCTCTGAAGAAGCAGGAATTCTTCACCTCTTTTGACCGTTACATAGGGAATTATCTGTTTGCATTCGAAATCATGTTCAGCCTCTTCTCTAGGCATAAATGAACAACCCTGCAGCATCTCCTTAATAATAGCATCGGTGCCGTCATTCGTAAGGCCTCCGTCCCTGACCGTATGGCCATTCTTCAGCAGTGAGGCGGGGATTACAAGCACTTTTTCAGACACGGGTATAACTCCTTGTAAATAAATATAATTTACTCATTGGCAGGCTGAATTATCCTGCAGAATATGACTGATAAATATGCATCAAGGGTATCACAACAGGCGGGATATTTACAACCGAAACCGGCAGGCAAAAACCTATTTCTCACCCTCGCGCCTGTTATTAATAATCGTCCTCATACGCTGCCTTGCCATCGTCATGATTTCCCTCTCAACATTTTCCATTTCATAAATATTGCCATACATCTTTAATGCCTTTGCCGTCTCGCCGCCGGTTTCGTAAATTCTTGCCATACCCAGAGATCCCCTGACATTGCCAAGAGCAATAAGCGTTGTGTAATATTTCGATGCCTCCTGCCGCCTGTCCTGCCCCTCATAAAGAAGCGACAGGTTCATAAGGGCATGCTCATTTTCAGGCTCGGCAGCGGCCGCCTGCAATAACATTTTTTCCGCCTCCTCCGTCTGACCGGCACGTGCAAGGGAGATCCCCATATTAATAAGTGAAGGGACATGGTCGGGCTTTATCTCAAGGGCCTTACGGGCATATGCCGCTGCCTGCTCCGGCAGTCCGAGAGTCAGGTATATGAAGGCCACATTATTAAGTGCGGCTATATCCCCGCCCGTTATTTCCAGCAGCTTTTTATAGGAAGCAAGTGCTTCTGCATACTGTCCACGCTTCTCGCTTTCCCGCGCGCTGTAAAGCAGGGTATCCTTTTGCAGCGCCGCAAGCACTTCAGCAGATTCTTTAACTGCAGGGAGCGCCTTTTTTTCCTGCCCCGCTAATTCAATATCACCACTGTCATCCGATACGGTTATGACTGGAGCTTCTTCGATCAGGACCTGCTCCGGCAACTTTTTCAGTTCTACTTTCTTTATATTGGTTTCATTAGGACTTGCTATCTCGGCAGCCGGCAATGGCAGTGGCTCAATAATTTTTTCGGCAGGAGGAATTACGTTATCACTGACCGCTTCTGCTGACGGCCCTACAGGCACATCAGGCAAAACCTGATCGTCTGAATCAAAGGATGAATCCGCAACAGTAATATTGCTCTCATTACTGCCGGCAAGCTGACTGACCACATAAGTCAGGGCAAAGCCTCCAATAATTACGACACCCAGGACTAAGGACAGAATAATATATTTTCTCTTGGAAGAAGGCTCTTTTTTCGCTCCTTCTACAATGGACTTCAGATTAGGCGGAACCTCACGCTTCGGCTCAGACTGCTTAACCTTTGAAAGCATATCAGCAAGCAGACTCATACGGCACCCCGCCTGCTTAACCGCTCAGATATTAATAATATTAGCTCTATACTCATTATCAGTTCCGCTAATTATAACAGATGCCGCGGGTTTCTATATATACGACCTGTACCAGAGATTCCCTTGCAAGTTCAGGAGAAAATCCTGTATCCTTTCAGAGATGAAAATGATGAAACCTGAAGAACAAATCAAGATTATAAAACGCGGCTGCAGTGAAATATTACTGGAAAAAGAGCTGCTAAAGAAACTCGAGCGCTCCTGCAGGGAAGACACTCCTCTGAGGGTCAAGGCAGGTTTTGACCCGACCGCACCGGACATTCACCTCGGACATACAGTTCTTTTGCAGAAAATGCGCCACTTCCAGGACCTCGGACATCAGGTCATACTGATTATCGGAGATCTTACCGGAATGATAGGGGATCCGACCGGCCGCTCAGAAATCAGAAAACCACTTACACGCGAAGACGTACTGAAGAATGCCGAGACCTATAAAACACAGGTATTTAAGGTGCTTGATCCTGACAGGACCGATATCCGTTTCAATAGCGAGTGGCTGGAAAAAATGAATGTTATGGATATAATCCGGCTGCAGGCGAAGCAGACAGTTGCAAGAATGCTTGAGCGGGAGGACTTTAAAAATCGCTTTACCAATCACAATCCAATCGGTATACACGAGTTTAATTACCCGCTGTTTCAGGGGTATGATTCAGTCGTTCTAAAGGCAGATGTCGAGCTTGGCGGCACTGACCAGCGATTTAATCTGCTTATGGGCCGGGAGTTGCAGGAAGATGACGGGCAGGAGCCTCAGGTATTGGTAATTATGCCGCTTCTAGAAGGTACGGACGGTGTAAAAAAGATGTCTAAGAGCCTCGGCAACTATATAGGCATATCCGAAGAGCCTCGTGACATCTTCGGCAAGATCATGTCCATAAGCGACGACCTGATGATCAAATATTATGAGCTGCTCAGCAGTATTGATGCAGAACAGCTTGAGCAGCTTAAGCAGGATATAAAATCTGGGACTGTGCATCCCAAAAAAGCCAAACAGGACCTGGCCCGTGAGATTGTTGAAAGATTTTACGATACTTCTATTGCAAAAACTGCAGAGGAAGAATTTGAGAATGTTTTTAAGAATAAGGGTATTCCTGATGATATTCCCGTCTTCAGCCTAAATGGAAACAATGATGAACTGTGGCTGCCTGGCATTATGAAGGAGGCCGGACTTGCAAAGAGTACCGGCGAGGGCATGAGACTAATAAAACAGGGTGCGGTCAGCCTGGATAGCACTAAATGCACTGATCCTGATGAAAAGTATCCGGCAGGAAGTTACCTCTTGAAAGTGGGTAAACGTCGTTTTTTAAAGATCGAGCCATAAAAAAGGGGCACATATGCGCCCCTTTTCCAAATATACCGCTTTATTATTACTTTAAACGTCTTCTGTAAACCGCAAATCCTGCAAGGCCGCTACCAAGCAATATCAAGGTTGAAGGCTCCGGTACAGGCGCTACAGCGGTCATGGCCTGTATGTACATCTCACCATTATCACTGCCGCCCCTGCTGACTATAAAGTCAAAGGTGGTTCCTGTAAGCGCAGTGTTGAATTGGTGAACCAAACCATAAACACCGTAAGTTCCGCCATCCACAGACAGCTCAAAGTTATTATCACTATAATTAAATGATGCATAATGATTACCATCCCTGAACAACATCTGGGTAATCGTTACCTGCCGGTCGAAGGTCAGATTCAGACGCTCTGCGGCTGTCAGATTATCATCGCTTGACGGGGCACAATCATCATTAGTACTGCTGACCAGCGATTTACAAACCCCGAGACCGCCAAGCCTGCCACCTGAAGTGCTATCAAGATACGCATAATAGTCAATCGTGCCGTCTATGTTTGTTCCACTTGCGGAGACTGTAATGCCGCCTTCAGTTTTGGTAAACGGCGCGTGTCCACCCTCACCCGGTGAGGTATTTGCGTAATTTGCGAAATTAAATGATGCTGCATCACCTGTTGATGGGCCTGCAAAAAGCAGCATTACTGCGGCCACTGCAACAAATATACTGATTTTCCTGATAGTTTTTTGCATCTGAATCCTCCTGGCATTTAAGTTGTAATAGGATTTGCCACTAATTTATGACCTATATATACAAGTACAATGCAAAAACTTTACCAGAGGGCATCTTATTGTTTTTAAAGATTTTATTATTTTTCAGTTCACCAGAAAGTGTAAATTAAATCGACAGCGTAAAGAATATCGACAAAGAGAGAGAAGACTAAACCAGATCGTTACAGTCTGAAAAATAGAATATACAAAACACATAGAAAGCCCAATCTCATAAAATCAAACCTTCTATAGCTTCATTATTACGGCGCGTTAATGCTGGTTGCTACTGCCTGCCAAAATCATCATCAAACCGGATGATATCGTCCTCTTCAAGATACTCTCCCATCTGGACTTCAATGATGTGCAAAGGGATCCTGCCCGGATTTTCCAGCCTGTGATGGGTTGCTTTTTGCACAAAGGTAGACTCATTTTCTCTAAGGACAACGACTTCATCCCCGTTTGTAATCCGGGCAGTACCCTGAGCCACTATCCAGTGCTCGCTCCTGTGATAATGCATCTGCAGAGAAAGTTTGGCTCCGGGATAAACAACGATCCTCTTGATCTTGGTATTCGCGTTTTCTTCAAGGATTGTATAAGAACCCCATGGGCGGCAAACGGTTGTATGAGATTTATATTCCTTGCGTCCCTGCTTTTTCAACTCAGTCACGATGGACTTTACATTACGACTGTTTTCAAGGTCTGAGACAAAGACCGTATCCGAGGTCTCGATGACCACAATATTCTCCAGATCACTGGTAACGATCAGCCGCTGCTCGCCTCTTATGAAGCAGTTTTTTGTATTTTGAGTAATGACATCACCCTCAATAACATTGTTATCCACGGTCTTAGGGAGAAAATCGTAAAGCGATTTCCAGGATCCTATATCACTCCAGCCAAAATCAGACGGCAGGACAACACCATTTTTTGTTTTTTCCATAATCGCGTAGTCAATAGAATTAGCCGAAAGCTCCGCATATGACTCTAGCGAGACTGGAAAACCCTTTGCAACTATTTTTTTCATTTTTTTCAGTAAGGTTGGTTCAAACTCTGCAAAATTTTTCACCATCACAGATGCCTTAAATGCGAACATCCCGCTGTTCCAGTAAAAATTACCGTTTGCAAGATACTTTTCAGCGGTCTCTTCATCCGGCTTTTCCACAAATCTCTTTACCATGCGCGCCGAGCCCTTAACAACCTTGCCTCCTTCTATATATCCATAACCAGTCTCGGCATAGTCAGGCTCAATACCAAAGGTAACTATATGACCAGCATCTGCAAGATCGATAGCAGCCTGAAGGCTCGCATGAAACTTATCATTATCATGAATAACGTGATCAGATGGGAAGACCAGTATAACCGCATCTTTTGCATGCTTCATAATATCAAGTACGGCCAGGAGTATTGCAGGTGCAGTATTCATGCCGCATGGCTCTGCAAGCACCTTTCCATCAGACGGTACATTAATCTCATCAAGGTGACGTACTACTTCATAAAAATGATCCTCCCCGCATACTATCCGAAGATTATCAGGATTCACAACCGGAAACAGACGTGTGATGGTATTCTGGATTAATGAAAACTCACCGGCAAGATTGGCGAGTTGCTTCGGCAAAAGTTCTCTCGATACCGGCCAGAGTCGGGATCCAGTCCCACCCGCCAGCAACAGTGCATATACATCAGGAGTTTTCTTAGACAAAACAACCATTCCTTTTTTGATGGTTTAAACAAAAACAAGGTGAATAAGTAAATTAATTATATGAGTTTAGATAGATTAACGTCAATGTAGCGAGCCTATATTAAAAAAGGGCGGGATAACTCCCGCCCTTCATAAAAACCTGATATTTCATATCAAGAAAGCCTACCTCTTACGCCCCCCTGATTTGTTCTGCCCGCTTCCAGCATTTCTTGCACGAGCCGGCTGAATACGTATTTTCCTGCCATTTAAAGTCGTGTTATCTACCCCTTCTACAACCTTAGAAACAAGATTCGCCGGTATTTCAACAAAACTGAACTTGTCAAAAAGAGCTATATTGCCAATCTTTTTCCCTGAAATGCCGGCGCCTTCTGCGATTGCGCGTACGATATCAGCGACCTTGACCTCATCTCTCCTGCCCACAGTTATAAAAAGCCTTGTAAATCCTGCGCTTGAAGACTGTGATGTCATGCCTACCTCTTCAATCTCCTCAACATCTATCTCAGAGAAAATCAAACCGAGTGCAGATGCAGCAATTTCCTGCAAAGTATATTTCTGCGAGAGCTCCTCTACAAGGTGCATATAGTCATGATGCTTGTTTTCTTCATACATTGCATCGACCTCACTGAGAACCTCCTGCTCACGAATCTTCATCACTTCTGCCCTTGTCGGCAAAATAGCCTTGGTAATCTTGGTCTTGGCAGACCTTTCTATCAGCTTAAGCTGTCTGTATTCTCTAGGGGTAACAAACGTAATAGCTATGCCTGATTTTCCGGCCCTTGCTGTACGGCCGATCCGGTGTATATAACTATCGGTGTGCTGCGGGATGCTGAAGTTAATAACATGCGATACATCCGGGATATCAAGGCCACGCGCTGCAACATCAGTGGCAATAAGGATATCAACCTCGCCTTTTTTAAACTTATTTAACATCTCGTCTCTGTGAGACTGAGTATAATCTCCGTGTATGGCCCCGGCATAATAACCCATCTGCCTGAGTTTTCCGTATACGTCATCAACCTCTCTCTTAGTATGACAAAATACCAGCGTCAGATTCGGCTCCTCAACATCCAATAGCCTTGTAAGGGCCTTGATTTTGTCATCATGCCGGACATCATAGAAAATCTGTTTAATCTTGGGCACTACCATCTTGTCAGCATCCACTGCAACTATCTTGGGATCATGCATGTACTTCTTTGCAATTTTTAAAATAGCAGGCGGCATGGTCGCAGAAAACAGCAGTGTCTGCCTCTCTGAAGGCACAGTTTCCAAAATACTCTCTATATCTTCTATAAAGCCCATGTTCAGCATCTCATCTGCCTCATCCAAAACCAGCATCTGTATCTGCTTAAGAACCAGGGTCTTTCTCTTGATATGATCTTTAACACGTCCCGGGGTTCCAACTATAACATCGACCCCTTTTTTCAAAGAACGCATCTGAATATCAATGGACTGACCTCCGTATACCGGAAGCGCCTTTATACCCTTTAGCTTGCCGATGTTGTTAATTTCCTGAGCAACCTGCACGGCCAGTTCACGAGTCGGAGCAAGCACAATCGCAAACGGCAATTTATTACCACGAACGCATTTTTCAACAATTGGGACACCAAAAGCCGTTGTCTTACCTGTTCCGGTCTGAGCCTTTCCAATAATATCCAATCCCTCTAATGCCGGCGGAAGAGCAATCTCCTGTATAGGTGTAGGCTCTTCAAAACCCATGTCTGAAAGAGATTTTAATACTTCGTCTGATAAACCAAAATTGTAGAATTTTTTATACATATCCATCCTTTTTTAATTGTAATCGCACTGACCACAGCGGTCCTGTGCATAATTTACGCCTTTACTAATTACTGCTTTGATGTGAAAAACGTATAAGGTAAAATGGAAAGGTCTGACCCATCGGGGTCATTAAAGAGTACGCTTACATATACGGCGGATCTACATCCGTCCTTACACCTTTTGCCCTTCTCCTGCGGGCCTGCCTCTGCCTGCTCTTCCTTTGTCCAGAGGGGTTCTCATAAAAATCTTTGCTGCGTCAGCTCCATGAAAAGCCCTGCTATCTAGGCGGCTCGCTACATTACAACACGCTACACGTAACCCATACTATGTCACAAGCTGATTCAATAAATCAATACAAACTGACGTAATACTAATTATTTCAGCACAACTCCAGAGATGAAAAGAAGTAAGGTATCTCAATAGCGGCGGATTCAGGGGAATCAGATCCGTGAACAGTGTTCTGCTGCACATTAGATGCAAAGTCAGCTCTGATAGTGCCGGGAGCTGCCTCCGCCGGGTTGGTAGACCCCATAAGCTCTCTCACCTTCAAGATCGCATTCTCACCCTCAAGAACCATCACCACTACAGGACCGGATGACATAAAGTCTGTAAGTTCATCATAAAAAGGCCGATCCCTGTGAACAAAATAAAAGCCCTTTGCATCTTCTTTACTCAGCTGTATCTTTTTCATTGCTGCTACTCTAAAACCTGCTGATTCAAAGCGATCAATCACTTTTCCGATCACATTTTTCTTTGTTCCGTCTGGCTTGACTATTGATAAAGTACGCTCCATAACTCCTCCGATAACTTCTTTAAATTCCAATCTTTTCGATCAGTCCCCTGACCGAATCTGCAGAGGCATGAAGTGCCTTCTGTTCATCATCAGTAAGCTCAAGCTGAACAACCTTTTCAAGCCCGCCCGCACCAAGCTGTACCGGAGCACCCACATACACACCGCTTATACCATATTCGCCCTCAAGGTATACGGCACAGGGTAAAAGCTCTTTTTTCAATCCCAATATAGTCTCAATCATCTCAACAGAGGAAGCTGCCGGGGCATAATATGCGCTGCCGGTTTTAAGCAGGCCGACTATCTCAGCCCCGCCGCCTTTTGTCCTCTCAATAATCGCATTTATGACATCATCTGAAAGAACCTTGGAGATGTGTTCTCCTTTGACCGTAGTAAGACTCCGCACAGGCACCATAAGATCACCGTGACCTCCCAGGACTACTGCATGGATATCTTTAGGATGGGCACCGGACTCCATTGCAATAAAGCTTCTCATCCGTGAGGTATCAAGCACTCCGCCCATGCCGATTACCCTTTCACGGGGAAACCCGGTTACTTTTTGAACGACCTGCGCCATTGCATCCATAGGATTTGTAACTACTATTATGATTGCTTCAGGAGAGGCCTCGGCCACACTTGCAGCAACCTGCTTCATAATATCTGTATTGGCAAAAAGCAGATCATCCCGACTCATCCCCGGTTTACGTGCCAGACCTGCCGTAATCACAACGATATCCGAACCCGCTGTATCTTGATAACTGTTTGTGCCTGTCACCTTTGATGAAGAACCCCACACCGGACAAGCCTCAAGAATATCAAGGGCCTTACCCTGAGGAATTCCCTCCATGATATCTATTAATACGACATCTCCCAGACCTTTTTCAGCAATCAACTGAGCAGTGGTAGTACCGACATTTCCAGCACCGACAACAGTAATTTTTTTATTCATTTTATCCTCACTTTTTAAAAAATAGCAGCTCAACATTATATCCGAGACAGAGTTTAATTAACAACCGCAGTATGAAATCCTGCTTGTGCGTAATCAGAACTTCCAATGGACTACTCTAGCTTGAAAACTACTATAAAGGGGGAAGGAAACTGTTCTTCAACTGATTAAATCATTGATAATAAAAAAAAGGGGGGGGAACTAGCACTCAAGAATAGGCTGCTGCATCTCCAGATAATCCACCATCCTCTCAGGACTACAGGCAATACAAAGATCAATCCCCTGGATCATCATCATGTCCTCGCACAACATATAAGCCTTTTTCAACTCACGGTCTTTCACCTTGGCAATTACATGGTATTTAGGCTTAATGTAAGACTTACCGCAACTCAGGCAAAGCCATATAAAATTATCTTTCGTCTTCCTTATACATTCAGCGCAGAGATGGATTGCTACTCCCTTGGCTATCTCAACGTAGATTCTTGTATGTTGTTCCCTGCAGATATAACAAAGCCCCGGCTCATCCGTCATTTTTATATCCTTTTAACTTGAAAATCATAAACTTACAGCGATCATCTGCTTATGTATATTTTATTCGGCCGGTCAGCTTGAAAACTTTAGTCAATTTTTCATCAGAAATATTAATACCTGGATAATTCCATAAAAAGAATCGGTTATGTACAATATTGAGGGAATACACATTAAATTTAACGCAGTAAAAGAATTATAAACACTCTATTTTTCCAACTATGTCCTTAAAAACAATCGAAAAGAAAGTACTTTCCAACAAGAGACTGACGCCCGATGACGCACTCTCACTTTTTCAAAGCGATGACCTGTTTACTATTGGTCGACTCGCCAATCATGCCGCGCACCGCAAAAATAGCAGTAATGCATATTTCATCAAAAATCACCATATAAACCCCACAAATATTTGTGTAAACCGTTGCAAGTTCTGCGCTTTCAGCAGGTCTAAAGGGGAGAAGGGTGCTTATGAGATGAGTATTGCAAAGATAGTTAATAAGCTTAAAAAAGCAGGGGGACAGAGGGGCAAGGGCATAGAGGCACAGAGAATATCACTACCTTTTAGCGAGGTTCATATTGTGGGGGGACTGCATCCGGAGTGGTCGCTGCAGCATTATATAGAGATGCTCGGGAGTATCAAAAAGAACTTTCCCGACCTCCATATAAAGGCCTTTACAGCGGTAGAGATAGATTATCTTGCAAAATTAAGCGGTCTAAGCCTGAAGGGGACTCTACTTGCCCTGAAAATGGCGGGACTCGATACAATGCCCGGTGGCGGGGCCGAGATCTTCAGCCCGCAGGTCAGAAAAAAGATATGTCCTGAGAAAATCACAGGGCATCGCTGGCTTCAGGTAATGCAGGCCGCGCATGAAACAGGTATACGTACCAATGCGACAATGCTCTATGGGCACCTTGAAAAAGATGTACACAGGGTAGATCATCTGCTGAAACTCCGGGATCTGCAGGATAAGACAGGCGGATTCCAGGCATTTATCCCGCTGGCCTTTCATCCAAAAAACACAAGTATAGAAGGTGCTGCCTACACATCGGGCATAGACGATATAAAGACCATCGCCATATCACGACTCTTTCTTGATAATTTTGACCATATCAAGGCCTACTGGATAATGCTCGGGAAAAAGATAGCACAACTCGCCCTGACCTTCGGGGCGGATGATCTGGATGGTACTATTATCGAAGAAAAGATCACTCAATCAGCCGGAGCACTTTCAGGCATGGCCATGACGCAGACGGAGCTGGTCAATATGATTGAGAAGGCCGGTAAGGTGGCGGTTGAGCGGGATTCTTTTTATAAGCCGATTAAGATAAGAAAGCCGCTTCCAGTTGCATTAAAGTAAATTTAATAAATATCGAGGTCGAACCTCGATATAAGAGCTATGGCCCTATCAGGAAAAAATATCCCCTATTTGCCTCGCAATGTTAAATAAATAGCAGAACCGTTTCTTATAAGGAGAAGCAGCACCCCGTCTCCTGAACGGATCTTAGATACAGTGTTTCGGTATTCATCAGCATTTCTGATATTGCGTCTGTTGATTTCAACAATCACGTCCTGCTGAATGAGGGCCCCGGATGCCCCGCTCTCAGGACTGACGAAGCTTACCATTACACCGGACACCCGCTGCGGGATATTGAGCGACCTTTTTAACTCGGGAGTAATATCCTGAACGCTCACACCTGATAGAACATTGTCATAATCAAATTCTCCTGAAGCCATTTGTATTTTTGAGGAAAGTTCTCCGATTTCAATCATTAAAGTCAGCTCGGCTCCATCACGGGATATAAGCGCGTTTACCTTAGTCTCCGGCATAGTCATTGCGACCATATTTTTAAGATGATCCGCATCATTGACGGTCTTGCCGTCATACTGAATTATCACATCGCCTCTCAGGATACCGGCTTTCTCCGCCGGACTATCCTCGACGACCTCGGCAACAAGCGCTCCATGCTGATCTTTTAGCTTAAAATGTACTGCCATTTCTTCCGAAACAGTCTGTATGGATACACCGAGCCAGCCCCGGATTACCTTGCCCTCCTTGATCAGACTTTTCATGACAGCCCGTGCCATGTTTGAAGGTATGGCAAAGCCGATCCCCTGATAACCGCCTGATGTACTGAATATGGCGGTGTTTATACCTATCAGCTCTCCCTTAACATTAACCAGAGCGCCTCCCGAATTACCCGGATTAATCGGAGCATCAGTCTGTATGAAATCTTCATAATCAGCAACCCCAACATTTGCCCGGCCCTTTGCGCTGACAATCCCGGATGTCACTGTCTGGCTGAGCCCGTACGGATTACCTATAGCTATGACAGTTTCACCAACCTTCAGACTGTCGGAGTCTCCGATTTTTACTGCAGGCAGACTGCCGTTATCTATCTTTATAACAGCAAGATCAGTCTTTGGATCAGCACCGATAACCTTCCCCTTATATTCACTCTTATCAGATAGCTTGACGAGTATTTCATCGGCATCCTGAACAACATGATTATTGGTCAGAATGTACCCGTCTTTATCAACTATTACTCCTGAACCGGTGCCTGACTGCTTATGTTCTCTCGGCCTGTTCAGTTGTCCAAACTGATCGCCGAAAAACCTGTTGAAAAAGGGATCATTAAAAAAGGGGCCGCCAGTGCCGTGCGTCCTTATTGTCTTAGTTGATGATATATTGACGATTGAGGGTTTAACGGCAGACACCAGTTCTGCCATGGCATTGTTTGTCCTTGATAAAACATCTACTGCCTGCTCTGAAATTACTGCTCCCGTCTCCTCAGAATAACCATTTTCTACCGCGTCATAGTTTATAGAAATCCCAAGGCCTATGATCAGACCGGCAGTCAGAAATATTAAAGCAGCGATGTTCTTGTTCTTACTCATCCTTACAACTCCCTATAATTCAATATTACCCTCATGTCCCGGCATCCCCATTCTGGACACGATACTGTCTCCATGGGTGCCCGACAGGTGCTTTTCTGCCGAACTTCCGCCTGTCCGGCCCCTTAAATGGTTTCTTAAAGCTTTCGCTCTGAAGTACCTTCCCGCTGCCTGTTTCCCTGTTTACTGATTTATCCAGCAATCCAAATCCTCCCTGTTTATCCTGCAGCTATTTTCCACGCTCTAAGTGGTATTTTTATGATGCCGCCCAGGGCGTCGCAGACTCATAATAAGCTGCAAGTCAGTCCGCACTTATCTCAACCTTTTTATTCCCGACCGTTGCCTTAGCGCTTTTCGGCACTTTCACAGTGAGAATCCCTTTTTGAAAGTGGGCCTCCACATGCTCACTTTCAACCTCAAAAGGAAGAGGAATCATACGGCTGAACGAGCCATATGAGCGTTCCATGTAATAATACTCCTTTCCGCTGCTTTCCCTTTCCGCTCTTTTCTCTCCCGTGATCGTCAGCGAGTCACTGCTAAGAAGTACATCTATGTCCTTTTCATCCATACCTGGCAGCTCGGCAACAACCTTTAACCCCTTATCTGTTTCCGCCACATCTATATCCGGACTGAACGATCTGCTGTAATGTCCGGAAAAAGGCTCAGGATGAAAACCCCTGAAAAAATCATCAAAGACGGTATCTATCTCATTATGAAGCCGATCAAAAGGGTGCATACTTTCTTTTCTGACAGAAACACTTTTTTTTCTAAATGGAACCAGGTCTCTCCATGACATTGCTCTATACCTCCTTAATTATTCAGCCTTAACCGGAATCTTTCTGGTCTTAGCGGATTCAGACTTTGGCAGCACTAACCTTAATACTCCATTTTTAACAGTTGCCAGTATTTTATCCCTGTCTATTTCATCAGAAAGGGTGAAGGTCCGCTGATAGTCTCCAAGTCCGTACTCAGCAGATACAAGCCTGTAGCTGTCATGCACTTCAGGCTCAACAGCCCCGTAAATTGTGAGTATATTTTTCTCAAGGGTTATCTCTACCGAACCCTCATTTACTCCGGGCATATCAGCGATCAGCGTCAGGCCCTTTTCATCTTCTATAATGTCAACCGGCGGCGCATAGAGTTTCTTGGCCCTGGTGCGTTCAATGCCTTCTTTACTGTCAGCCTCTTTTTTTTGAATTTCTTTTACTGCTTCCATTATAGACACCTCCTTAGCTGGATTTAATCTCTATTTTTTTAGGCTTCTCATCTTCTGCCTTCGGCAATGTAAGATATAAAACGCCTTTTTTAAACTGCGCCTTCACCTTGTCTGCCTCGATCTTAAACGGGAGCTCTATTGCCTTGGTAAAATCCCCGCTCCATCTTTCCCTGCGGTGAAATCTCTGACCGGCTTCAGCATCATCTACCCTTCGGGAGCCCCGCAGAGTAACTGTTCGTCCTGTTACCGTGATATCCAGATCCTCAGGCACAACTCCCGGTATTTCCGTTGTTACAACAGAGTCATCAGAAGATATCCAGGTGTTTACAGGTGGAAACTCTGCCTCGCTCCTCCTGTCAAGTCCCGACATTACTCGCCGCATCCTCTCCAGTTCATCCCATTGATCAATAAGCCAGTTCACATTATTGGACCATAGCATATTACTTGCCCTCCTTTTCCCTTTTTAGTGCAGACTGCAAAGCAGCCATTTATCACCTACAGAATACTTCATATTTGGCACTTGTCAATGTTTTTTTTCGCCCTTTACATTGCAAATAAAATGCCAGAATTAAACTCATTGAATTTTCAGAATTTCAGTAGACCTGTTTAAATATACAAGGACATTTAGTCCCTTTCCGGTGTGACATTATGTCCCAATAAAACCGGAATACATAAGCAAATAAGAGCGCACTGCCGCAAGACTATCCTGTTTTTTTATTTTAATGTTTCGCTTTTTATTCTTTAAATGCTCAACCCGGCGAATTGCAATGTCCTTCAAGATAAAGTATATTTTGCAGATATCGTCTTTTCTGATATAATGTTAAGACTTACATAATGTAAACATAACGACAAGGAGAACAACAAATGGTCAGTTACAAGGATTTAGGGCTTGTCAATACAAATGAGATGTTCAAAAAAGCAATGGCTGGCAAGTACGCGGTACCTGCATACAACTTCAACAATATGGAGCAGATGCAGGCCATACTTCAGGCTTGTGTGGAGACCAGATCGCCTTTGATCCTGCAGGTCTCATCAGGGGCCAGAAAGTATGCTAACTCCACAATCCTTAGAAACATGGCAAAGGGTGCTGTTGAGTATGTAAAAGAACTCGGCTGCGAGATCCCTATTGCGCTTCACCTTGATCATGGAGATACGTTTGAACTTTGTAAAGACTGTATAGACAATGGTTTTTCTTCGGTAATGATTGATGGTTCACACCACTCTTTTGAAGACAATATTGCACTTACAAAACAGGTCGTGGAGTACGCTCACCAGCATGATGTAACAGTTGAGGGCGAACTCGGCCAGCTTGCGGGGGTAGAAGACGATGTGTCCGCTGAGAAATCAACTTATACAAAACCTGAAGAGGTCATTGAGTTTGTTAAGAAAACCGGCGTTGACAGCCTGGCCATATCTATCGGGACATCTCACGGAGCCAATAAGTTCACCCCTGAACAGTGTACCAGAAATGCCGAGGGCATCCTGTCTCCACCGCCTCTGCGCTTTGACATACTTGAGGAAATCGAAAAACAGCTTCCCGGATTTTCAATCGTCTTACATGGCTCATCTTCAGTGCCCCAAGACATAATCAAGATGATTAATGACCATGGCGGACAGCTTAAAGACGCGATCGGTATCCCGGAAGACCAGCTGAGAAGGGCGGCAAAATCTGCCGTATGCAAGATCAATATCGATTCAGACGGACGTCTTGCAATGACTGCGGCGGTCAGAAAGGTTTTCGTTGAAAAGCCGGGTGAATTCGATCCTAGAAAATACCTCGGACCTGCCAGAGATGCGCTGAAAGAGCTGTACAAGCATAAAAATATAAATGTGCTGGGATCTGCCAATCAGGTATAACAATCAGGTATAACAATCAGGTATAACAATCAATAAATTCACAATACGGAGCCCTGCGGTTAATGCTGCAGGGCTTTTTTTATAAGATCTCTAATTAACTTTTAAATATGAATCTATATTACAAAATACACTTTACTCCCCAAAGAATATAAAATAGTACGCTATGAATAACACATCCGAAAGCACATCGCCTCGCATAACAAAAGTTGAGGCACTGGACCTACTGAAGAATGCCGACCTTCTGGGTCTCGGCATGATGGCCGATAACATGCGCAAGGCACTTCATCCAGAGGGGGATGTGTCCTTCATTATTGACCGCAATATAAATTACACAAACGTCTGCATAAATCAGTGCCGTTTCTGCGCTTTCTACAGAAACTTAGAGGATAAAGACGCATATGTTCTAAGCAGAAGGGTTTTGTATAAAAAAATCCGCGAGACCATTGCCTGCGGCGGAACTCAGATATTGATGCAGGGCGGACTTCACCCTGAACTGGGACTGGAATATTACACTTCACTCCTTAAGGCGATAAAAAGTAAATTCGATATTCATATCCATGCACTTTCCCCTCCAGAGGTAACCTTTATTGCTGAACAGGCAGGCCTTGCGATAAAGGACACTCTTCTTGTCCTGCAGGATGCAGGCCTGGACTCGATACCGGGCGGCGGGGCGGAGATACTGGCCGACAGGGTGAGAAAGCAGGTAAGCCCTAAAAAAATAGGATCAAGGCAGTGGCTCAAGGTTATGGAGGAAGCTCACGGCATAGGCATGCAAACGACCGCTACCATGATGTTCGGCAGCATTGAACGGCCCGAGGATATCATCACACATCTTGATGTGCTCAGAAAATTGCAGGATAAAACAGGTGGATTTACCGCCTTTATACCATGGAGTTTTCAGCCGGGGAATACGGAACTTCAGGGGGCAGGGGTTAGGGGGCCGGGGTTAGGGGTTAGGGGGCAGGAGGCTACGGGGATTGAATACCTCCGGATACTTGCGCTCTCAAGGGTATTTCTGGACAATTTCCCAAATATACAGGCCTCATGGGTTACGCAGGGGCTGAAGATGGCACAGGTTGCACTTCGGTTCGGGGCTAATGACTTCGGCTCAACAATGCTTGAGGAAAATGTAGTTGCAGCGGCAGGGGTAAGTAACAGGGCTACGATTCAGGATATTATTAATGCCGTACGGGGAGCTGGATTCAGACCGGTTCAGCGTGATATGCATTACAGGATCATAAACAACGCTCTGTAATATTAATTATTCAGCAAGGCGGGCAATGCTCAAAGTCATCTATGATGGTCCGCATAAACTCCTCTTCTTCACTGTCCCAAAACAGATCAATACCCTCAGCATCCTTTGCCTGAATAAGCTCATTGGCAAGAAGGATCATATTGTCTTCTTCTGCCGCAAAAGCCAACTGCAAACCTTTAAATCTGTCATAAGCTGTTTCCCGATTCTTGCTCTTCATAAGTTTATGATATATATATCGTGTGAAGGAATTATGAATACTTCAGGGGAAAAGCGCACTAAACATTATATAAGACAAGCCAAAGATCAGAGAGTTTTTCCATTGTCGTTGTGCTTACTCTCAAGTACATGGACAACAGCATTGAAATGCTCACCGATATAGTAAGTTGGGTCCACGGTCGCTTCCTTAAACACCTGGCAGCATGAGCAGTGAATGAATTTCCGTGCCGGTTGCCCGTCACAACCGTTTGCCCCGCATGTACCTTCAACCGTCCAGCACCTTTCCGCCTCTTTTCCATAACATACACAACCTTGATCATCACAATTAAGCACATCGTAGCACTTCTGCAAATTAGGATTATCAAACGTCAGCTTTGCACCGGCCTCGGACTTAACCATGATTGTTGTTATTCTCTCCAGTGCATTAACAATCTTTTCTCTGTTCTGATCCAGATCGTTTTTTGTCTTTTCCAGTTCAGAAGAAGAATCTTCAGCCCGCTGGTGCATACGTTTTTCCTTAAACATAAACATGGTAATGCGCCATGAGACAGCAGCTAGAAGCAGAACCATTATAATAGTTAGACCGGATAACCTCTTAATGACACCCATAGATGCCGTTTCTATGGCTAAGGCCGGGACATAAGAGACAATCTTCCAGTAGTACTGATCAACCCCTAACAAATCCTTACTGGGTTGAAATGCCCGGGCCGAATCGGCTATATATGTCGATTTCATCTTCAAAGGGTAAAGCGTCCTGTAGGTGTACAGATTCCCGTCACTAATAAACTGTCCCTTTTCATCCCCTGAGATAATAAGCCACGCCTCCGGATTCTCTGCCTGCAGGGTTCGACCTGCTTTTTTATCATACATAAAGCCCCATTCATCTTCTGGCCTGAATCCCTTCAAGTAATAACCTTCCATGTTTAAAAGCAGCATCTTACTCCCGCTTTTTGAAACCGAAACAAAGTTAGAAAGCATCCTGTTGCCAAAATAGTTGAGCATTATTATCCCGCGTTTTGTATCTTGATTATCAAAAACCGGCATACCAAAGCGTATCATTGGTTTAATAGGCTGCTCCACCCTTCCATTGTCGATATTTAGATCCAATGGAGAAATATAGACTTCCCCCTTGTGCAGCTGCAGGGTATCTCTGAAATAGTAACTTGCGGCCTTGTTCTGAAGTTCTTCTTTCGGGACAATAACAGGGTTACCGCTCGTATAGTCTACCCTTACAATCTCCATACCGGCATTGTCTATAAATCGTATCTGGTCATATATCTTTTTTGCCCTTGAGTATTCAAGATAGTCATGGGCCAGCTTTGCAGGATTCTGTATCTCGGATGACAGAAGACCCTGAAGTTCACGCTGATTACTCAGATAAATTAGATCGGAACTGGCCGTTATAAAATCATCGTCCAGAACATCCAGGGCCTGTTCAACATTATGGGCCTCATACATTGAGATCCTGGTCATTTCATGTTCTGTCTCCGCTGAATAAAGAATCCATATCCCCCCCGCAATTGCTAACAGTCCCGGCAAAAACAATATGGAAAACAGCTTTAGTATCTCCGGCCAGGCCCTGCCCAGATCCTCATGACACAGACAATGTTGTTTAAATAAACCCCTCATAGTATTATTACATCGGTATATCTGCTATAATCCTTAACAATCAGTGTTGTTCTTTTGATGAAACACCCTGAAATTCAATAAAACAGCACGTATTAGCCAGGGCCGATGTCATTCCATACTTACCCGTATATGCCCATTGTACTTATAACGTGCTCAGTGTATAAGTGATTATAGTGAAATTTAAAGATCTAGACATCCATGAAAAAGTCCTTGAGGGAATAAAAGCTGCAGGCTTTACCGAATGCTCCCCTGTACAGGCTCAAACACTGCCGGTTGCCCTGCAGGGAACAGACATAGCCGCACAGTCTCAGACCGGCACAGGCAAGACCGCTGCATTTCTGATTGCGATGTTTTCGCGCATGCTTAAGATGCCTCCATCGGGGAAAGGTTCACCACGGGCACTCATTATTGCCCCTACAAGAGAACTTGCCGTACAGATAATGGCAGAAGCCGATCTGATAGGCGGATCCACAGGCTTTAAGATGCTCGCAGTATATGGGGGAATTGATTATCAAAAGCAGCGCGATGAGATCTCCAAAGGCGTAGACGTTCTTATAGGCACGCCAGGCCGCCTGATAGATTATTTAAAACAAAAAGTTTACAGCCTTAAGCACACGCAGTTTCTCGTAATAGACGAGGCCGACCGCCTTTTTGATATGGGCTTCATAAGTGATCTGAGATTCCTGCTTAAAAGGCTCTCGCCTTATGACAAGAGACAGTCCATGCTTTATTCTGCAACTTTATCTCACCGTGTACTTGAACTGTGTTATGAACACATGAACCTGCCGAAGAAATTCGAGGTTACTCCGGAAACAATCACCGTGGATCTTATAGATCAGGGACTGTATCATGTGGGCAAATCAGAAAAATTAGGTCTGCTGCTCGGGATATTAAGACACGAACCCGAAGGGCGCTACCTGATATTCTGCAATACACGCGTTGTAGTAGATATGATCGACCGATTTCTTAATGCTAACGGCCATCCTACCTCATCTATTACAGGTGAACTGCAGCAGCAAAAAAGAATGAAAGTGCTTGCGCAGTTTAAGGAAGGAGCAGTGCCCATATTAGTTGCAACGTCTGTGGCCAGCCGAGGCCTTCATATTGACGGTGTAACGCATGTCATCAATTATGATATCCCTGAGGATCCTGAAGACTACGTACATCGCATAGGCAGGACCGCCCGGGCTGGTGCCTGCGGCAAGGCGATCTGTCTTGCATGCGAGACCTACGTGCATGCTCTTGCCGATGTTGAAGAATATATTAAAAAATCAATACGGGTAATACCCGTTACGGATGAAATGGTAGTAACCGGATACAAAAAGGTATCGAGGCATTCTCCAAAAAAGAGTCTGCCTACAGGTGCCAACAGATCCGGCGCGCCAAAAAAATCTTCACATGGACACGCCGCCGGCGGCCCGGGGAGTCAAAATCGAGGGCGGCCCCGTCCTGGCAAGAAATAGCCGACTGGCCTGATTCCCGATATCTGGAACTATATTAATAAACATATTTCAGTACATGCAATATTATCATTCCTTTAAATCAGCACACTCCCAAGAGACCCTAAATACTTTCAGAGGTTATAAATGAACGAATCCCACGTAACAAAAATAGCCGCCGAACTTGGCATAAAGCAGCAGCAGGTAATCGCGACCGCCGAGATGCTTGATGACGGGGCAACAGTCCCTTTTATATCAAGATACCGTAAGGAAGTCACTGGCAGCCTGGATGAGGTTGCCGTTGCAGCTGTAAGGGACAGACTTGAGCAGCTCCGGGAACTGGACAAACGCCGTGAAGCAATCCTTAAATCCCTTGAAGAACGCAATCTCCTTTCAGATGAACTTAAGGACAAGGTAAACGGGGCAGATACACTGACTACATTAGAAGATATCTACCTGCCTTTCCGCCCCAAACGCAGAACCAGGGCCACGATGGCCAGAGAAAAAGGTCTTGAGCCGCTGGCACTTCTGATTTTTGAACAGGGAGAGATAGACCCCGTTTCTGAGGCTGCCAAATATATTGATTCAGAAAAGGGTGTCGAATCTGCTGAAGACGCCCTTTCAGGCGCGCGCGATATAATTGCCGAATGGGTCAATGAAGACCAGCAGGTTAGAGAAAAAATACGTAACCTGTTTCAGGAAAAGGGCATCGCAAAGGCAAAGGTAATCACAGGCAAAGAAGATGAAGGCAGCAAGTTCAGAGATTACTTTGAATGGGAGGAGCTCGTCTCAAAGGCCCCCTCTCACAGGATCCTTGCATTAAGAAGAGGTGAGAGCGAAGGATTCCTCTCCTTGCGTATAACCCCTCCGGAAGAAGACGCTGTTGTCCTTATGGAAAAGCTCTGCATAAAAAACCCCGGTCTGGCAGCAGAGCAGGTCAAAGCCGCTGTTCAGGACTGCTACAAACGGCTGTTATGCCCCTCTATGGAAGTGGAGATACGCCTTGCCTCAAAAAAGAAGGCCGATGAGGAGGCAATACATGTTTTCGTGGAAAACCTCAGAGAACTGCTGCTTGCTGCGCCGCTGGGTCAGAAAAATGTCCTGGCAATAGACCCGGGATTCAGGACAGGATGCAAGGTAGTATGCCTTGACCGTCAGAGCAAGCTCCTTTACAATGACACTGTTTATCCGAATATGTCCGTTAGAAAAGATGAAGAGGCCGCCGGAAAAATCCTGGCCCTTTGCTCAAAATTTGAGATAGAGGCCATAGCCATCGGCAATGGCACCGCTGGCAGAGAGACAGAATCTTTCATACGAGGCCTCGGCCTGCCAAAGGAAATAAATATAGTAATGGTCAATGAAAGCGGGGCATCCATATATTCCGCCTCTGATGCAGCGCGGGAAGAATTCCCTGAATATGATCTCACAGTGAGAGGATCCGTATCCATCGGCCGAAGACTGATGGATCCGCTGGCCGAGCTTGTAAAGATTGACCCTAAATCCATAGGCGTAGGACAGTACCAGCATGATGTGGATCAGTCAGCACTTAAAAAGACCCTCGATGATGTAGTAATAAGCTGCGTAAATGCGGTCGGAGTAGAGGTCAATACCGCAAGCAAACAACTACTTACCTATGTATCAGGACTGGGGCCGCAGCTTGCAAAAAGTATCGTTGATTATCGCGATGAACACGGCCCCTTTAAAAAACGTGCCGAGTTAAAGCAGGTGCCCAGACTAGGACCGAAGGCCTTTGAACAGGCCGCCGGCTTTCTACGCATAAGAGATGGAGAAAACCCCCTTGACAGCTCCGCGGTCCATCCTGAAAGTTATGTGATAGTAGATGCCATGGCAAAAGACAGTAACTGCACAGTTGTCTCACTTATGAATGATACTGCTGCCAGAAACAATATAGACCTCACCCGTTATGTAACAGATACCGCGGGCATGCCTACTTTAAATGATATCATGGCGGAACTGGCAAAGCCGGGCCGTGATCCTCGTAAAGGCTTTGAGGCCTTCAGTTTTGCTGAGGGGGTGGATAAACTAGAAGACGTCACCCCCGGAATGAAACTGCCCGGCATAGTAACCAATGTTACGGCCTTCGGGGCCTTTGTGGATGTCGGAGTACATCAGGATGGACTCGTTCATATCAGCGAACTCTCTGACACCTTTGTAAAGAATCCCTCGGACGTGGTTAAGGTTCATCAGAAAGTTATGGTGACCGTCATGGAAGTAGATCTGCAAAGAAAGCGCATCGCCTTTTCCATGAAGACAGGACAGAAACCTGCAGAGGGACCGAAAAAGAATAAAACCGCTTCAAAGCCGCAGGAACGTCAGAAACAGAAAAAGCGGGAGCAGGAAAAACCTTCACCATTTGCTGGAAACCCTTTTTATGAGGCCTTGAAAAATAAGTCTTTTTCTGCTAAAAAATAACCGTGAAAACATCACGCAATACTATATAAAAGGAATAAATCACTATGAGCGACGAGCCGAATAAAGTCATATACTCCATGATCGGGGTAAGTAAATTTCATCAGAAAAAACAGGTATTAAAAAATATTTATCTCTCCTACTTCTACGGTGCCAAGATCGGCGTGATTGGTCTGAACGGCTCGGGCAAGAGTTCCCTGCTCAATATTCTGGCTGGAAAAGACAAGGATTTCAATGGGGAAACAGTACTTGCCCCCGGACACACAATCGGCATGCTGGAGCAGGAACCCAAACTTGATGAGACAAAAACCGTTCGCCAGATAGTGGAGGAAGGTGTTCAGGAAATCGTGGACGCCATGAGCGATTACAATGCTATCAATGAGAAATTTGCAGAGCCCATGTCAGATGATGAAATGACGGCACTAATAGAAAAACAGGGCAAGGTCCAGGAAAAACTTGATAACTGGGATGCCTGGGATCTGGACTCACGACTTGAGATGGCTATGGATGCCCTGCGCTGCCCCCCCGGAGATACAGTCGTAAGTGTATTGTCAGGCGGAGAAAAAAGGCGCGTTGCATTGTGCCGCCTTCTTCTTCAGAAGCCTGATATCCTATTACTTGACGAACCCACAAACCATCTTGATGCCGAGACCATCTCATGGCTT
Organism: Nitrospira sp.; assembly: GCA_016784355.1. Lineage (GTDB taxonomy): Bacteria > Nitrospirota > Thermodesulfovibrionia > UBA6902 > UBA6902 > JACNKH01. The sequence continues at coordinate 29,121 of JADHUV010000017.1, forward strand.
GAACAGCACCTGAAGAGATATGAGGGTACCATTATAGCTGTAACACATGACCGGTATTTTCTTGATAATGTCGCAGGTTGGATACTGGAACTTGACCGTGGGGTAGGTATACCATGGAAGGGTAATTACACTTCCTGGCTTGAACAAAAAAGCACCCGCCTTCAGCAGGAAGAAAAGTCTGAGAGCGACCGGCAGAAGACCCTTATGCGCGAACTTGAATGGATACGAATGTCACCGAAAGGCCGTCACGCAAAATCCAAGGCCCGCATAAGTTCCTATGAGACTCTTCTGTCCCAGGACACTGAGAAAGCATCGAAAGAGCTTGAGATATTCATGCCGCCCGGCCCGCGTCTGGGTGATATTGTCATAGAGGCCAAAGATATCAGCAAGTCTTATGGCGACAATATACTGGTAGAGGGAGTCACCTTTGCACTGCCGCCCGGCGGAATAGTCGGGATAATCGGACCCAATGGTGCAGGAAAGACCACCCTGTTCAGGATGATAACAGGACAGGAGAAACCTGATTCCGGCACCTTTAAAACAGGGGAAACCGTAAAGCTTGCCTATGTGGATCAGAGCCGTGATGATCTTGATCCTAAAAAGACTATATGGGAGGTCATCTCCGATGGACATGACGTCATCACACTAGGCAAGAGAGAGATCAACTCCCGTGCCTATGTTGCGCGCTTTAATTTTTCGGGAAGCGACCAGCAGAAAAGTGTTTCTATGCTCTCAGGCGGAGAGCGCAACCGGGTACATCTTGCCCGCATGCTCAAGGAAGGCGCAAATGTCCTGCTGTTAGATGAGCCCACAAACGATCTTGATGTTAATACAATGCGCGCATTAGAAGAGGCCCTTGAAAACTTCGCGGGATGCGCCGTGGTTATCAGTCATGACAGATGGTTCCTTGACCGCATTGCCACGCATATTCTCGCATTTGAGGGTGACAGCAAGGTTGTCTGGTTTGATGGCAATTACTCAGAATACGAGGCCGACAGAAAAGAACGCCTGGGGGCAGAGGCAGATCAGCCGCACAGGATAAAGTACAGGCACCTTACGAGATAGCCGGATTCAGACAATATCAGTTGCTCAACAGCCTGAAACTAATCATTTTATGATGCCGCTCGTCCCAGAGATTCAGCCATGGGGATTTAAGGCTCTTACTTAAGGTCAGCGGCACGATCTTCTGCAGAGCCGGGGTCTCATCATAGCATTGCTGAAGGTGGTAATTGGGAATGCGCGGACGTATATGATGAATATGATGCAGACCGATGTTTCCGGATATCCATTGAAGGACTTTCGGCAGTTTATAATAAGAACAACCCTCTAGTGAGGCCTTCATTTTGTCCCAGTCTTTATGGCGGGCCCAGTACATCCCTTCAAAATCATGCTGAATATAAAACAGCCAGACCCCTACCGCACCGGCTACCAGCATGACAGGAAACTGTATCATAAAATACGTTTTAAGTCCGATAGTCAATGCCGCTAGTCCAATAATCGCAAGCAGCGCAAAATTCGTATACAGCACACTTTTACGCTCATGCTTCCGTGCCCCCTTTTGAGGAAACCTGAAATTAATCAGAAATAAATATGTCGGGCCAATACAAAACATAACGAAAGGATTTCGATACAAGCGATATGCAAGCCGTTTCCACCTTGTTGCTACCTGATATTCCTCTACAGTCAGAAGTGCAATGTCACCTACCCCGCGACGATCCAGATCAGCTACAGTGGAGTGATGAATAGCATGAGCACGACGCCAGTCTTCATAGGGAGTGAATGTAAAGATACCGCAGATATAGCCTATGATCCTGTTTGTCCCGGGGGTATCAAAAAAAGAGCCGTGACAGCAATCGTGAAAAAAAATAAATACCCTTACAAGCAAAAGCCCGGCGGCCACAGCAAGAATCAGGGTAATTCCGTAAGAATATCCCTGCTGCACTGAATAGATCATCATAACCCAGAGAACTGCGTATGGAATGAATGTATTAATCAGCTGTACTAAGGCCTTCCTGCTGTCGGACTGCCCATACTTCGCCGTAGACTCATACCACTCCGGCATCATTATTCGCCCGTCAGAAGTTCCTGTACCAGAGAGCATCTAACGCCTCCCCCCGCATCCTTCATACATTCTTATATCCACCACTCTTCTATGATAAATATTAGTATGAAAAGAACCGGCCGTCAATAGTAAAATGGATCACCGCTTAAGTCTCTATGGTCAGCAGGGCGACGAGCAATCAGGCTGTATAGACCGCCCCTTTAATGCCGCCGCCGAGTACCTGAGATAAGGAATAATAATATCATTTTTACACCCGCCGGTCCCATCATAGGTGATTGTTACCATAGGAATCCCTGTTCTCAACTCTATCTCTTTTGCCATTGCCTCAGTAACGAGAGCGGGGCAGCAGAATGCAGGACTTGCCTGAACAAAGAGGGCTAATTCAGGATAGTGTTTTTTCAGATAATATATCTTTAGTATGTTATCCATTGATTCCCCGGTATTTTCTTTCCTGATATTATACCCAGCAAGTATTTCCTCGGGAGAGTCATTATATTCAAAATCAGGTTCCCCAAGGACCCTTTCAAAATATTTATAATAAAACCTTTCCAGCATGGTTGCAGCAGCATAAAATGTTCTGGTTGAAAGAACATTCAGATACTGTCCTTCAACAAACCATTTTCTGAAATATTGCCCGGAGATCATCTTTAAATATGAACTGAAAGGCGTGGTAACAACCTCACCTCCATTGTCCTCAATAAAATGTATCAGACCCTGGTTCATAACATCATTGTCCCGCGCATAGAGGTCACCAAAGATCGCTACCTTCGGTCTTTGCTCACGATGCACCTCAATTTTTTCAAAATATGATACCACCTCTTTAACTGCTGACTCTTTCGGACGGTTTCCGCGAAATGAATCTGCCAGGATCGCGATACTCTTTTGCATTATCCTGTCTGTACTCCCCGTCACTATTTCATATGGCCGCACCTTACATCCCATCTTCCTGAGAAGTCCGCCAAACATATATGCCAGATATGAGTTAAGCGGGAGTTTCGCCGAAACATCAGCAAAGGACATGCTTCCTGTATATATCCCGGCCTCTGTCATGCCTCGCCCGTAAGAGTGAAATATATTTTTCATGTGATGAGGAAACATCTTTAAATTACAGGCCAGTGTAGTGGCCATAATCCAGAGCACTGTCCTTGAAGGATCAAGTTCATATTTTTCTATATATTCAATAAATTCCTGGGCAATGATGCTAAGAGGTATACACTGCCCGCTGTTGTGCCGCAGGCTTTTCTGAATACTAAGATCCGTCTCTTCCATTAACCTGGCATCGATTCCCTCACTTTGAAGATTGGCAACAATCAACGGCATGGTGAGACTGTCCCAGTTAGGGATAATCAGCGTTTTTTTCGCAAGGTCATTTGTCCGGTGCGGAAGCAGCGAAGGCGAATATTGTACGGGCTCCTCAAATCTTCCTGCCGTATGCGCCATATGATGATTTCTAAATGAGCGAATTGCCGCCTCTATTCTTGTCTCATACCCTACGCTTGAAGAGTGCTCATCCAGTTGAAGTATCAGGTAAGGTCTGACATGCGATTCCATTAATTTCTTTATATACTCTGTTACAAAAGAGTCAGGGGTGCACTTAAAGGAGGTTATAAAAACCGGGTATGCACCCTCAGTCTTTGCAATTACTTCTGCGGCCTTCAATATTTCTGAGGCATAATGCCAGGGCAATTCCTGACAAAGAGGTGCGATCCGCTCAATATCCTCTGCAGAATATGAGAGCATATCCTGATAAAATGTTTTCACTCCATTCCTGGCAAATATTTCCGGGATACCACTGTTCATGGAGGCGGGCAAAATAGAATAGGGCCTTCCTATAAACACTACGTGTATGTCTTCGATTTTTGCTGATTCTCTCTTGTAGAGATCTTTTAACTGCTGTGTGCAGGATTCCTTAAATTCAAGGGCCTTGTCATAGGCGGCAGACACATCGAAATAACTAAGGTCATGATTTAGAACAGGCTGCAGCATATTGTAGAGCTGCACCTTAGTGTGAAGCGGATTATACAGATAATTAATCAGAGGCATCAGAAACCTGCTTCCATTATCCCCTGAGATGCTTTTTGAGACAAGTGAAGGCGAGAATTGCGTATAGTAGCAAAACTGCCGTCTCACATTTTTTTCTTCCTGTTTTTTTTCAAGATAAAACGGCAGAAACACATAATCCGATCTCTCAATCAGATATTGCACATGCCCGTAAAGAGCTGTCATCGGGGCGCAGAATTCTGCTCCCGCAATACTTTTTCCGGCTTTAAGCGCTTCATTATATGGCTCGCTTGAGATAGTCTTGATGGAAAGCTGTTCAAAAAAATACTTCCACATCGGCAGGTCTTCATACATATGCAGCGCAGCCGGAATTCCCACGGAGGTATGCCGCTTTACCGGTTTAAAGGAAAAGACCTCCTTCCTTGCTTTAAGAAGATTAAAGCCGGATTGATTATTATTAATAAATTTTCTTGTCTCATAATCCCTTCCGCATAAAAATCCATAGGCCACCCGCTCGCCATCAATATCGGCAAGGGTTAATTTGCAGTGATTGGAGCATAACCCGCAGACCTCTGACGTAATCGGAATATCTTTTTTATATAGATTGATACCTTTGAATTTACTTTGCGCCAAACCCAGCTCAAGCTGCATCAAGGCCGCACCGAGGGCGCCAGTCAGGTGGCAGTATTTTGAGACATGTATCACCTTCCCAAGTCTTTGTTCAAAGGCCGCTACAAGTGCTCTGTTCTTAGCTGTCGCCCCCTGAAAACATATTGTGTTACCTATGCTGTTTTCAATAGCAACCTTAGAGAGATAATTTTCCCGTATAGAGTGAAGCACCGATGCAAGGACTTCATCCACTGAATATCCTTCACTTAAATAATGATTGATATCCCGCTCCATAAAAACGGTACACCTGTCACTTGAGATAGGAGCCCTTTGACCCTCCGCCCTTGAGGAATATTCAGTCAATGTGCAGTTTAATTTCTGTGCCTGTTCCTCGATAAAGCTCCCTGTACCGGCAGCACAGACATTATTCATAGCCGAAAATGTGACCATGCCGTTTAGCAGCGTAGTAAATTTTGCATCCTGCCCGCCGATCTCTAATATTGTGTCCACAGCGGGATCCAGTTCTACAGCAGCACGCGCATGAGCTGTAATCTCATCAATTATTAAATCAGCACCTATGATCTTGCCGGCAAATTGCCTCCCTGCCCCGGTCGTAGCAGTACCGCTTATCCTCATTTTAATCTTGTTTTCAGCTGCAACATCATCAATAGCCGCAAAGAGTTTCTGTACAGCATGAACCGGTCTTCCGGCAGTCCTGGTGTAAAAACCGGCAAGAACCTTCTTCTCATTGTTTACAAGGACGGCCTTTGTACTCGTAGAGCCTATGTCAATGCCGAGGTGAACTTCATAGATTTCCCCCGGCAGCAATTTTTCATAAATATCCACCTCCACATTAAAGGGATTTAGCGCCTCAGATCCTGCATACTCATACTTGCTGTAACTCATGAAATCGGGGTAATCAGAAAGTTTCAGGCTTAAAGGCTCATAGTAATGTCTCTTTTGCAGCGCCCTGTGCAGGATAATATCATCAGGAGACTTAAGCTCTATTTCACTTAACTGATTCGCTTCCTGCAGAAGCATTAATCCTGCGCCTATCGCCCCATAGAGCCATGACATATCTCCTGTAATAACATTCAATCCGATAATCGCCTGTAAATGCCTTGCCACTGCCTTGTTTCTCGATACACCGCCGGTAAAGATCAGAGGCGGATTAGTCTGATTCCCGCTCATAAGCGTATCCACTATATTTCTGGCGAGTCCATGGCAGAGACCGTCGCATATCTCCTCCAGAGAATAGCCTTCCTGCTGCGCATGCACAAGGTCTGTTTTAGCAAATACGGCGCAGCGTGTCGCAATCTTTGGTATAACCCCCTTATTGTGAAAGGCAAGCTCACTCATCTCTTCTATCCCGCTTAAGTTCAGCCTATTAGCCTGCTGATCAAGAAAACTTCCGGTACCGGCTGCACAGAGTGTATTGGATTTAAAGCTGCGGTAATTACCATTTATATCGAAACTTATTAACCCGAATTTTTCTCCTCCTACTATTAAGATGGAACCTGCTTGCCCATGAAATTGATTGACTGCCGCAATAATAGAGAGCCGGGAATCATATCGTTTACTTACTTTAATAATTGAAGGGGTTGAGGAGGTAGATGCAATCCCGTGGATTCCGGATAAATCAAATCCCTTCAGAAGTTCCGTAAAGGTAGATATAATATCACCATGATGGAATGCATAGGCGGTCTTGATAACCTCTTTTAATGAGGTAATTTCAGCAATTGATATGGATACCGAGCCGATATCTATTCCGAGAATATGAGCATTTTTTTGAATCATCATATCTATCTCATGCAAAAAATAATTCCTGTAAATGTGTTCTTAAGGTCATGATAGGTCATTAAAGGGGAAAAAGATAGATGTAATCAGTTACAGGTGTCAGATCTCCATTCTTCATTCAATGTTCAGCTGGTAATATATGTACTCACAGATTTTCCAGTACGTCAGACGTTACTCTCTTTCATATTTTGTTTAAACACGACGACACCCTTGGAAATTTCGTCTTTTATGCTGAAGACCAGCTTTAAGTCGTAGCGTCAGGTGCAGATCTGGTGGTCATTACTGAGCATTGAAGGTATTAATTTTTCAGAATCAGATCTGCCTGCCGGCACAAAAAGAATCACTACAGGCATACCCGAAGATCGGGAGGAATGAGCCTTACCCTAGAGAGCGGGAGAAAACATAAGAAGTGTAGTGTGATGAATTAGGGTTAGGTATGCCATTCTTCCATACCTCGCAAGTCAATAAACGCCAATGATGTTCCTGCGGCATCTACTTCACTCTATATTTCTGAAACAAAAATCAGGGGTTTTTGCAACAAACCTATCTTAAATACAACCGGGCCTTAGCCGCTAACTCAAGCGCGATCAATTTCTGATTTGATTTCTCATCAGACCATGATGTTATATTTGCATGCCTTTCAGGGGGCTCGCTGGATATGACTTCTAAATCCTTCGAAATAACAACAGCAACTGCGATATCAACCCGCCCTAATATTGGCTTCTCTCTATGAGCGCTGACTTCACGATCTCCGATACTCCATATCAATTCGTCCTCAATATCGGATGTGCGGAAAACGGATGTTTCCCCATTATTTGGATTTGGCAGAAAAACAACATACTTGACGCGTGATTGCACAGGAGGGTTATCAGTTTTAAACCAATGGCGTTTATCAAGAATAAATCGTGATAAATCTTCTAAATGATCTATAGGCGGCAAATATCAGCACTCCTTAAAAACTTAATATTTTCAAGTTATCCATGATTTTTGAAGGAATGGAATCCCCGAAATATTCCGTACCGTGGGTTTTGTTTGTTCCAAATAACCCGGCATAAATAATTTCATTGTTTCCGGCAAAACTGGCAATAAAGACCTGCCTGGTTCCTCTGGACCATTCAAGCCCTATCTCGCCACCGGGTTCCGGGATAATCTCGGGTACGGGTATGGATGATATTAAGGGCAAGTACTCGATAAATTTCCTGACTTCAACATATGCCGCCTCACTGATCGATTGAGCATCATACCCGTCCCATCCTTCTTCTGAGCATTCCAGGTATACTTCGTGCAGTTCCTGAAGCACCGTATCCACTTGCCCCAGCGTTTCCGCTTTTTTCAGGTCACTAACAACCCTATCATAGTATTTTTTCAGCCCTAGTAAATCAGTCCCGAATCCAATGCTGGGGAAACTGGAGATGCTGTTGCATTCAGTAGATGGAATTGCTGTACTCATTTGTACTCCTCCTTCAGTCTATCCGTAATACTATTAAAAAATATCCTGTTTTTAAAATGCCGCAATTGATCTATAGCTTCCCATGCATCTTTCTCTTCCATGCCGTTCGGTTTCAATTTGAACGCATCAATATCCAATATAATCGGTGCCGCGTCCAATGCTATCTGTTCAAGAGCCTGAGTAATTATCGCACTTGCACCAATAGACGGTTCAGAAATAACAATTCTATTTAAAAAGCTACTAATTCCCTGCGGTAACCCATCAGGAACGATAGGGGGCGCAGACAAATAATCCCCGAAATCTTTTATAGGCAACTGAATATTCAGGATGTTAATATATCTGACAGCAACTCTAATTATCGAATCGGGGGAAGTTATGTCTTTATAAAGCTCCCATAACCGAAACGCTTCATCACGCATCTCATCCCACTTAACATATGGGTGTAATCTACTGAGGGTAAATCCATCAAGTCTGGTTTGCACTATTTGTTTTTTATCAGATGAAATGTAGCGGTATCCATTAACAATAGCACCCGATGAGTTCACTGTATCCTCTGACCTAAGATCAAGTTTTAGTTCTGATATCTTTTGTTCCTGCTTATCAGGATACTTGTCTTTAATTGCGTCATAGATAGTGTCTATTATTTCCACTTTCAATGTCGCGGGCAATTTCACACGAATATCTATAAGCGCTTCTGCAATAGGTGCGTTATTTAATGTAGGATGTGCATTCAACTTCTACCACCTGCAATATGAAATTTTTCATCTAGTTTATAATATTAACAACTTTATTATACGTTCTGAATTCAAGATTTAACATCATCTACGATTTCAGATTATCCTCAGTATAAAGGTTCAGCTCTATCATACGTTCAAGGAGCTGATCTGCGGGAAGGCCTGGGAAATTGCGATAAACGAGTTCTTTTGAAAACAGGCGGCAGATGTACCTGAGCTTTCCCGCCCTGCTCTTTGAGGCATAGACAAAGTCTCTATGACCATTATTAATAATTATTACGTTCTGCTTATCATCGTACTGAGAGCGCCACAGTTCCCCCGGCGCACGTCTGAACGTGTATCCGGGCATACCTTTACTTTCAACACTGCTCTCATCATATTTCGGGATAATTGAGTCCGTCACCGTGACCAGCCCCTCGGCTGTGCATACGGCATCACCCTGCGACACACTCAGTGAAAGTGTTGTCAGGCCAGGATCATTAGCAGCCATGAATGTGACTATTTCACCGGAAGGATTCTCAAGTGTCCCGTCACCCTCTTTAATTTCCCAATGGAATATCAGACCCTCTTCAACAAGTCTTCGCCTCTGGTCACGAGGCATTGCCCGGAATGTCCTGGACTTGCCAACTGAAACCACGGCTGATGCCGGAGATACCTTGACGCTGAAAAGGGGGCCTGCAAACTCGAAAAATTCTTTCTGTTCGCTTTGATCTTCATCAGAAGTCATTCCCATTGGGCGCTCCGTCTCTTCCCCGGATTGAGCGTCAAAGCTGCCAGCTGTCGATCCGGGTTTTCTACGGCTGTCCAGATGAATATCAAACCAGTCATACTCATCTTTCGGCAGGGCGAGAATCGCCTCTTTCAGGGCATTCTGAACAGATTTGAGAATCTTATGGCTTGCTCTTTCCTCTTCTGCCTTGCGCTGTTCAGAAATAATTTCGTTCAGCTTTGTCTCAAGTGGTATAACAGATTCTATAAATTCAGTGAAATTTTCATCGTGTATAATCCCGCTTCTTGTACCGGGTGTGAGGTTAAGAAAAGGAATATCAATAATGCCCTGCAGCCAGCCCGATGCCCACGGCTCGGAACTGAACATATCGAGTTCCGTAATTGAACTTAAGACCCTGGTGCCAGCACGGTAGACACCGATTGTATTTTCACGGCTTACCTCGTTCAAATACAGTTCCGTGTAGACCTCCCCCCTGTCAGTAGAAACTACGGGCAGACGATGCAGCAGCCGGCCTGCAAACTCGCGCGGCTCAACCAATAGCTCCTTACGGGCCGTTCTATCCGTTATGCGCAGGACAATATCTGATTTGCGAATCCTGTCCCTGAGTTCCGAAGCAAGGTAGCGCTGTATCTTCTCACCGTTAATATGAGAAACACCGGGAAGCAAGGGAGATATGGTAAGCTCCGTGCCGCTTACCGGTATAAGTGTACGTTTCTGTTTAATGCTATACCCCGGATCACCTTTGGCCATCTGCATCTGATATGTCCTGCCGTCCCGGCCGGAAGAAAGAACGCTGATATGCTCACCCACTGTCCAGAAACTCAGAAGGCCGATTCCGAACTCTCCCTGTATTCCTCCCGCGCCGTCCTTCTTTAACTGCCGCTTAATGGAATCACAAATATGCGTGGCAACATACTTGAAATCAGGAACTCCTGATTCATCCATTCTGATACCTTCACCATCATCAATGATCCTGAGAAAGTTCTCACCTTTTTCCTTGCCGCGAATGATCGTTATATTCTTCGCGCCTGCATCAATGCTGTTTTCAACAAACTCGGCTATAGCTTTTAATGGATTACTCTGGGAAAGGGCGATTATTGTAATGGCGTTCCAGTTATCGCCTATACGGAGCCTGCCACTGCTTACCGGACCGGATTTTAATTGATTGACTGGTTTTCTTTTTTTATTCATGCCCGTTCACTAATATTTAATTATAATGGTTCGTTTATGATAACGAAATAAACTCCCCCGCCGCAAGCGGACGCTGCATGAGCTACCAATTATTCCCGAGGTCTATTGATCGGGTATTCATGCTATTAAATGACAACAGGAAACATTAACGAATAGCGAATCACGAGTTACGAAGTAAAGACAGGTTCGCTACTCGTCACTATCCTTTTTTAAAAATTCTCCACCTTTGCATTCCATAATAAATATATCTATAATATCCACATTACACAGGGCTCTTAATTAAACCGGAAGGGGACAAACGGTTTTAATAACGAGAACAGTACAGACTGTTCAGGCAATTCTTATGACTATGAACAAAAAAATAAGTAAATCCGCGCTTAAAGATACACTCAGAGATATATTCGGGTTTCAGGCATTCAGGGAAAGTCAGGAACCCATTATCGATGCTGTTTTTTCCGGCAGAGACGTCTTTGCTGTCATGCCTACCGGAGGGGGAAAATCGCTTTGCTATCAGCTTCCGGCTACCATGCTTGCGGGTACGGCAGTAATAATCAGTCCGCTTATATCCTTAATGAAAGACCAGGTCGATGCAGCGGCTGAAAATGGAATTGAGTCCGCCTTCATAAACAGCTCCATGGATGCCAATAAGGTTTCTGAAGTATATGAGAAACTCAGGCAGGACAAAATCAAACTGCTTTACATCGCCCCGGAGCGATTTGCAATGCCTCATTTTCTTGAGAAATTGAAGACTCTTAAGATTTCGCTCTTTGCTATTGATGAGGCCCATTGCATCTCGGAATGGGGACATGCCTTCAGACCTGACTACCTTGCGCTGGCTCAAATTCCGAAGATGTTTTCCGGTATTCCCGTAGCTGCATTTACTGCAACTGCAACACAGAAGGTACAAGCGGATATCATAGAAAAAATAGGTCTGAGAGATCCGTTTCAGCTTAGGGCATCCTTTAACCGGCCGAACCTGTTTTATGAGGTCAAAGAAAAAGTAAATCTGCAGGATCAGGTCATGGAGTTTCTTAAAGAGCGCAAGGGAGAGCCGGGGATAATTTACCGCACCTCCCGAAAATCGGTTGAGGAGACGGCTGACTTTTTAAAATCGGAGGGGATATCTGCCCTTCCATATCACGCCGGCTTAAGTGCAAAGGCACGAAATAACAACCAGGAGGCATTTAATAAAGACACTGTGCAGATCATAGTGGCTACCATAGCCTTTGGTATGGGCATTGACAAATCAAATGTAAGATTTGTAGTGCACGGTGACTTGCCTAAAAACATCGAAGGGTATTATCAGGAGACTGGTCGAGCCGGGCGTGATGGTGAACCCGCACATTGCATGCTATATTTCGGGCGGGGCGATATTCCTAAAATCAGGTATTTTATTAATCAGGTCCAGGATGATGCAGTTCGGGCAATAGAGACCGAAAAACTCTATCAGACTGTTGGCTTTGCAACCCATAATATATGCCGCAGAAGGCAATTGCTCGGATTTTTCGGAGAGGCATATCCAGCCGACAACTGCGGGACCTGTGATATATGCACGGGATCACTTGAACTGATCGATATTACTATTGAGGCCCAGAAAATCATGTCCGCCATCTCAAGGACCGGCCAGCGGTTCGGGGCGGGGCATGTAATAGATATTGTCACCGGCAGCAACACAAAGCGTATCCGCGAGCTTCAGCATGATCAGATCAAGACCTTCGGAGCAGGTAAAGATAAGGACAAGAGATTCTGGCGCTCCATTATCGATGAAATAGTCGCACAGGGCGCGGTATTGCAGGAGGGTGATAAGTATCCGATTTTAACGCTCACTGAAAAAGGCAACGAGGTATTATTTGGCAGGGAAACTATTCGGGCATTGAAAAAAGAGGAACTGCCCGCCCGGGCTAAAAAGAAGAAATCCGCTGGCGGCGATTACGATACCGGGCTTTTTGAAAAACTCCGCATCATGAGAAAACGCCTGGCAGATGACCAGAATGTCCCGCCTTATATAATATTCTCCGACAAGACCCTGCATGATATGTGCAGGAGTTATCCTGTAACTCCTGAGGCTATGACAGAGATAAACGGGGTAGGCAAGACCAAGCTTGAGCGGTATGGCAGGGAATTTATTGACGAAATCTCCAACTATCTTGAATCAAACCCTGCAGTATCAGCTCCCGGCGTTTAACTGCACCGTAATACATTTTCCATTTCGGTGATTTGATCTCGATTTAATATAAAATATACATGCAATAACTTAGATTGAGACCAAGGAGCCTGTATTGAAGTGTCCCGAGTGCAACAAAGATAATCCTGATCTTCATAGCCACTGTGATGAATGTGAAGCACTGCTTCAGTACCGAAGGACTAACGATCGAAACACAAGGCTGATAGTTTTTGCAGCAGCGCTTATAATTTTAGTGACAGTCCCCGGTATTATTTATATCTTTCGCAATTCTTTTTTTCCGACGATACCGCGTGAGACTATTTCTGCAACAGACAAAGATTCCTTTGAACAATGGAAACTTCAGCAGCGGGATACCCTTCAACAACGACTGCAGACTGCACTAAACCCTCCGCCTGACAACATGATTAGCCAAGCTCTCAGTACCGTACCGCATGAAGAACCTGATATATCGCCGGTGCCTGCCGAGATCCTGGCCGGATGGGTCATTATAAAAGACGCCTGGGGGGCAGAAATTACCAAAATCAGGGCGGGACTTACCGGCGGAGGATGGGTTGCTCTGCAGCGCAGCCGGTGTCTGGGTGGTACAACCTGGATCTTTCAGGCGGACTCAGGCGGGGAAGCCCGACTGCGCACAGGACGCTGGATACCCGGAGACCAGGTTGGCCTGTGGCATACAGATGAAGCACTGGAAAATGATGCACCAGCCTTACTCGCCGCGTGGCAGCCGGAACAGGACATGTCCTGGATGAGCCTTGAAACTGATGAACACTATGAGGGTATCAGGCTTACTCAGGGAGTGATTGCAGGATATTTCATAAAGACATCCATGCCAGACAACATAGGCGGCGCAGGAGTATTTATGCAAGGCTCCAATATAGTCGGCTGGTCATTTGACAAGCACTCAGACAAGGCCTGGATGTGGGCCTTTACTTCAGGTGAGAAGCTGCAGAATAACACTAACATTAAGCACTTCTATGACCAGACATTCGCAAACGGCCGTGAGGAAAAAATCGCACGGGCTAGGGCAATGCATGACAGCCACAATACACTTCAACAGCTGTCTGCCTTTATAGAAGCTTTCCGTCTTCAGCCAAGGCTTTCACCGCAGGAGACCCCACCTCATATGCTTCCGGAAGCCGCTGTTACGCACATGAGAGAACTTCTTTCTGATGCCCTGAAACAGGGGGGCAGCGAGAGAGTGGCAGCAATGTTTGATAGACATATGCTGCAGGAAATAGGGGACTTGAAACTGTTTATGCTGCTGGTTCCCGCTATTGCTGAAACGCGCGGCTATGAAGCTGCAATCGCTGAAATTCAGGACATTGGCTACACCATCAAGTCACATATCGATTCTGACCTTAATAAGCTTCAGGATATGCACCTTACATTATATAAAGCCTTAGTGGGGGAACTGGTTGCTGAACAGTATATATCAGCAGGTGAGCGGGTCTATGAGGCCTCTCAGGAGTATTTCGAAGGCGATCCGTATCTTCACCTGCTTTCGGTTGAACTGGCCCTTCTGCATAATGACTGGCAGGAAGCCGAACGCCTTCTTTATTCCAGAGATTATCCCTCCGCCCTGCAGGACCGCTTTGAGATTCTCGCTAAACGTATATCTGAGATGAAGAGCAGGGATGGCAAAATTATGATAACCTTCAACCCCGGGGCAGCGCGGATACCGGTAACTGCCTCTATTAATCAAGCCGTTGACCAGAATTTTATTGTTGATACAGGCGCAACGCTTATGACCATACCTTCGCTCCTTGCCGAGTCACTGGCTATGCAGATACTTCATGACAACAGAAGGATATCCACAGCAAGCGGAACAGAAATAGTACGTGAAGTGCTCATAGAATCCATTGAGATAAACGGCTGGACAGAATATGATGTAAGGGCATATGTGCTGGACATTCCAGACCGTCCCGGACTAGGCCTGCTAGGCCTTAATTACCTGAAGAGATTTGAAATGGATCTCAGGCCGGAGCAAGGAGTGTTGCTTCTCTCCCCGAGATAATATATCACGCTTTATCAGTATCTCTATTAGCTTTATCGACAAAGTCCGTGTTCCTTGAAATAACAATGGGCTCTTCTTTTTCAAAGGAAATATTTTCATAGGCCCGCTGCTCATGTTCATCCTGCAGGAGCAATGTCATTTCTTCAGCCTGTACTGGTCTGCTGAAAAGATAACCCTGAATCATATCACACTTATTTGTCCGGAGAAACTCCACATGCTCCTCAGTCTCTGCCCCTATGGCCATAACAATCATCTTAAAGCTGTGTCCCATTAATATAATCGCACGTATAATCGCCTCGACATTAGGATCGAGACCAATCTCTGTAGTAAATGTCCGGCCAATCTTAATCGCATGAACAGGCAATTGCTTAAGCGCGCTTAAAGAAGAGTGTCCGATACCAAAATCATCAATAGATGTCCTGACACCCAGGGACTTCAGCTCATGCAATATAGATAGACTCTGGGAATCCATAGCCATACTCTCGGTAATTTCCACGGTCAGGCAGTCCGCCGGCAATCCTGTCTCCTGCAGTGTTTCCCTGACAAGAGGTATAAAGCCATGATTGTGAAACTGCCGGGAGGATATATTAATGCAAGCCGGTATCGCTGCATGTCCCGCGTTATACCAAAGACGCTGCTGCGCACAGGCGGTCTTAAGCACCCACGCACCTATCTGAATAATCTGCCCGGTTTCCTCGGCAAGAGGGATAAACTCGGCCGGCAGCACCTGACCGCGCTTCGGATGATTCCAGCGAATTATTGCCTCGATCCCGGTTATGCGGCCGTTCTGCAGGGATATTACCGGCTGATAGTGCAGCTCAAATTCATCATTAACAATGGCCTGCTTTAAATCATTCTCAAGATCCAGGCTTGTAATGATGGATGTATGCATAGAGTTGTCAAAAAGCTCATAGCGCGCCTTTCCAAGTGCTTTGGCATGATACATTGCGGAATCCGCATCACGAAGCACATCATCGGCCATACTGTACTCTTCACTGCTTATAGCAATACCAATGCTGGCAGAGGTATATACATCATGACCTTCGATCTTGAATGTTTGAGAAATATCCTGCAGGATTTTATCCGCCTTCTGCCTGGCATTATCTGCATTTTTAATATCATCTAAGAGCAGCACAAACTCATCACCTCCAAATCTGGCTACAACATCATTGGCCCTTACATGCAGCTTCATTTTCCTGCCTACCTCAATCAGAAGTTTATCTCCCACTGTATGACCAAAACTATCATTTATAATCTTAAATCTGTCCAGATCAATAAATAATACTGCAAATGTATATTCACTGTTTCGCTTCCTGCGCTCTGCATTGCGTTTCAGTTTCTTTGTAAAAAGCAGTCGGTTAGGCAAACCTGTCAGGGAATCATGATAGGCCTTATGCTGCAGCTTATCCTCGGCCTGCTTGCGCAGGGTAATATCCTCCATTATGGCTATAAACTGCGTGATGATATTATCTGAATTACGTATGGGCGATACCGTCACAGACTCCCAGTAAAACTCCCCGCCGCTGCGCTTGCGCTGAATCACACCCTTTTCACGACTCAGAGAATGCACTGCTCTCATAATTAAACTATGCAGCGAATCGGTCTCCGACTCGAGATCAAGAAGCTCGACTGAACGACCCTGTACTTCCGCAAATGAGATACCAGTATACTCAAGCGACTTCGGGTTTGCGTACTCTACATTACCCTCAAGATCAACTATCACTATGCTTACCGGACTCTGTTCTACCCCATGAGAGAGATTGCGTATCTGATCCTGATAACTCTTCAGATCCCGTGTCATCTGGTTAAATGATTCCGCTAACTTACCCACCTCATCCTTTGATGAAGACTCTATCTGCAGCTGCAGCTCCCCGCGACCGACTCGGGCAGTTGCATCAGTGAGTTTTCTGATCGGGCCTGCTATCCTGCCTGCCACAAATAAACCTGTGCAAATGGCAACTACAAAAAGCAGAATGCATAACAGCCAAATATCATAGATAGCGTCATGAATGTTAGCTTTCACCTTCCTGGCCCTATCAGAAAGCTCCGTTTTTTCATGAGCAATGCCCTTTTCTATCTCCTGAAGAAAGGCCTCTTCATATTTTTCCTGTTCTTCTTTCATAGCGGTAATCCTCTGATTCGAGACACCTTCCTCCAAAGCCGATATCATCTCCCCGCTCACTTTTATCAAGAGGGCTGCATATTCTTTCAGGTCCTCTTCAAACGAAAGCTCCTCTGGAAATTCCTGTAAAATGAGCTTATACCTGAAAAAGGCGTCATCTAAAAGATTAATGCCGCCTGCCAGTAAATTTTTTTCCTGACTTTTAGCAAAGTCTCCCTCATCATCACTCACACTCTTAAGAAATCCATACTCATTAGAGGAAGAGACAATTCTCAGACTCGCGGCCTTCATATCCTCAAATACCAGAAGCTCTGGAATAGATTCCCGGATAACCTCTTCAAAATCCTTATCCGTAGACTTCGTCGCAACAATCCCATAAGAACCAACCAGCGCAGCCAGTACAGCCATAATAAAATATCCGGCAACTAATTTAGCGTGTAATCTCATAATTATTTAAAAAACTCCCTCTCATGCGGTCAGTTCAATAATTTTTACATTTCCCCTATAAAAAGTCTATATATTTTACTAATTCACTCCTCGACTTTTCAGCATATAGACGAGCTTCAATCATTCACCCAGGGAAGGCCCCATCAGACTTGTGAAGCGTTAAGGAGCTTTTTCGATGTTTTAATAAAGCATGCACCGGACGGCATCCTGCAGTTACCTGTCTTTTTCTGGCCGATGGAATTTCCTGACAACTCAAGGCCTTCCATACGTGCAGTAGACTCATCAAGCATTTTCTGTAAATCGGCCGGAAGAGAGGAGGTATCGGCTGAAACGCCTTGCCTTATCTCTGCAAGGGCCAGCTTAATTGCCGAGGCAGTATTGACAAAGGCCTTACACTCACGGCAAAGCCTGTCTTTATCCTGATTTAGAAAAACTCCCGATATATAGTAGTAAAAACGTATATCATTAATTATCTCCAATATACTGCCTCCAGATATTTTTATCACAATTACAGCGAACTAACAAGTGAATTTTCACATTTGCCCAGATTAAAACTCCTGAAATCGCCTGATTCTTTCTTCATCCAGGTCCTCGCCAATGATGACGATACGACTATCGGCAATTTGTTCCTCAAACTTTAATGCCTTTATCTGCCCCGAGGCAAGGTCATAACGGTAAGGCCCCCTGGTTGTCCTCACCAACCCCTTTGCCCGCATCACCTTTCCATAGTCCCCTGCCTTCAATGCGGCAAAGAATGCCTCAATAAGGCCCGGATCAGGGCAATTATCCAGACTGATAGATACGGTTTGCAGATCAAGCGAATGCCCGAGACTCGTACCACGCCCTCCTAGCCCTGCCCGTATTTCAGATACCTCCTGTTGCGGTACTGCATTGATTGCGGTAACCAGCACTGCTGCAGGATTAATTTCAGCGGCCAGACTTACCGCATACTCCAACTTAGCCCTGTCCACAAGATCTGCCTTATTTACAAGGATCAGATCCGAACAGGTCACCTGACTTTTAAAAAACCAGCCATACTGGCCCGACTCATACGACTCCGCAAATGCCGTTGCATCCAATAAGCCAATTACCGTAATAGGGGCTATATGCAATTGCTGAAGCACCTCAAGCACGGCAGAGGGGGAAGCAACTCCGCTTGGCTCAATATAAAGAAATTTCGGTTTATATTTCTGAAGCACTGTTTCTAAAGTAGCAAGCAGTTCAAAGCGTAAAGAACAGCATACGCAGCCGCTCTTCAGCTCAATGGTCTCAATGCCGCCGGCTGAAAGAATATCTCCATCTATACCGGCACTGCCAAAATCATTGACAAGAACAACCGTATCAGCATCGCTCTTTTTAATAATACTCTGCAAATACGTGGTCTTACCCGCACCCAGTATTCCGCAAACAACCGTTGTATTCATTTACCTCCACCCGTCTAAGATTTACCGGAAATCATTTTGGCCCGCATATTATAATACAACAGCCGCCCGCAGGTAACATGCATTACCTTAAACAGTTACGGGCCATGGAGACTTAAAGATTATGAGTGAAGACAGGTTTATCGAGATCGAGACTAAACTATCCTTTCAGGAAGAGATAATAAGAGAATTAAATGAGGTCGCCTGCAATCAGCAGCTTCAAATTGATGAACTGCAGAAAACATGCACCATGCTGATAAACAGCATCAAATCCAGTACCGGCAAGAGCCCTGCAGATGAAAGACCGCCGCACTACTGAGAGAAAGCAATAATATGGCCATAAAGTGATTGCTGGCAAATAAATATCTACTCCTGCCCCTCCTGCTATTCTGCACGGGCATGGTCATGTTATTGGCCTCAATAATACTTTTTCAGCTCAGGACAAAAAAACTCATTGTGTTTAATCCTTTCCGACTGGTAAGTCAGTATACAGAAAAAGAAAAAAAGCTCATGCTTATAGGCGCTATGGCCACACTCACAGGCCTGATCAGCTTACGAATTACAGAACATTTCGTCGGGTTCTATTATTTTAAGAACGGCGTACTGACCCTTTTTACCAGATGAAAGAGGAAAACATATTCTCTAAGATCCCCGCATCACTACCCGAGGAGCTATGTGAAGTGCTCGCAGCAAAGAAAGATTTACGTATTGAAAGGATCGTATCCCGCGGACATTCAAGCCCTGATAAAGGCTGGTACGATCAAGAGCAGGACGAATTTGTGATCCTTTTGAGCGGCAGGGCACGACTACGTTATAAGAAGGATGGAAACACCATCGAGATGAATACCGGAGATTATCTCCTGATCCCTGCGGGACTGCAGCACAGAGTGGAATGGACCGATCCTGAGGTGGACTGTGTATGGCTTGCGGTCTTTTATTAAAGCACAACCCGGTATAAGATGATCTATAACTATAAGTTAGAAGAGGTCATACGGATCCTAACTTGATGAAAAAATATATATATGTAAATATAGATACCATGTCTTTCGAAAATACACAAGATGAAAACAGGGCATATAAAAGACTTGCCGCGCAGGATCACTGCTGGGCTGAACTGGAGGGCACGACCAAGCTTTTCATTAAGAATATAAGTATATACGGTACCTGCATCATCATTCCTCTTGCCCTTACGCAAGAGAGCAAAAGTACAATTAAGGTCTTTTCAGAAAGCGGCAGCATAACACTGACCGGCAGGGTGATATGGTCTTATCCGCTTGGACATAATGCTGAGGAGAACACACAGACGGGCTTTGAAACAGGTTTTAAATTTATAGACCTGGATGATGCAAAGCAAACAGCCCTGGAACAGTTCATAAACGACCTGAACAAGGTATAACAGACTCACCCCGCCTCTTCCCCTTTAATACGTTCCAGATATTCATGCCACTCCGAAGGCAGCATATACTTCTTTTTGCTGTTACACTCCTTGCAGCACGGCACAAGATTATTTTTGGCAGACCTTCCGCCCCTTATAATCGGTACAACATGATCCATGGTAAGCTCTGCAGCAAGGCTCTCTTGCCCGCAGTAATAGCAGCATCCTTCGGCGCATTTCTGCTTCCACCACTGGGTCTTGCGCATATCCCGGGCCTTCTGCTTTTCTGTCTTGACCTGCTGTTCAGTAACTACGGGATTAAAAAAGTCCATGAGTATAAATGCTTACGGCTTATAAAATTCAGATTGATTCAGCGATTAAATTACAATTACCTAAGATCCTGCAAGTGCCTTACTCACGACACTATGATTAAAGGGTTCAACCCTCTGCAAAACATGAAAACCATTTTCCGTCTCAACTATTACCGGCTGACTGAGCACCTTACTGTCAATTAATGCAGCCACAATCTCCGGATGCATTGCAGAGGAATCAACCTCACCTATATAGCCGCCCTTAGCGGCATTAGGCCCCAGTGATTCCTTTTCAGCAATAAGTTCAAAAAGCTCATCCTTGCCTATCCGAAGCAGTACCTCCTGAGCCTTCTGACGGGAAGAAACAAGTATTTGCCTGATAAAAAGACCCTTACCGCCTGAATTTAGGACAGAAAGATCAGGTTCCGACGATAGTGCACTTAGTTTTGATACCAAACCCTGCCCCTTATGCCCCAGATGCTCTGCCCTCCTGATATAAAACCACGCCATATCATAAGCACCTGTCTTCAGGGAGATATCAGCCAGATAGATATATATATGGGTTGTGGTTGGGTTAAGCTCCAAAGCAGACACGAACTCAGCCTGCGCCTTTTCAAGTTTCCTGTCCGCCAGATAAAGTATTCCCAGGTCGATACGGAAAGCATCAAAATCCGATCTCATCTGCACGGCCTTCTCCATCTGTATTATTGCTTCCCTGATATAACCATTTAAAAAAAGCAGTTTGGCATACTGTCTGAAAAAGTCAGGGTGCTTAAGACCAAACCTGATCGCCTGTTCATATTCCTCCATGGCCATAAACGTCCGGCTCAACTCCCAGTAAATATCTCCCTTTGCCTGGTGCATCATGGCTGCCGTCTCATCAAAAACCTCTTCAGATATCGCTGTTGTCACAGATAGAGCAGGCTCTTTAAGCACTTTTTTTTCAGCGCGTGCATCAGGCGCACCGCCGGAATCAATGTGCGCAGGGTCTGGATATTGACGTATAATCCGATCTTTTTTGATATAAGCCTTTATAACGAGCAATTGACCCACTTTTGGACGTATTGCATCTGCGAAGCTATCTGCTGATTTCTTATTGGAAAATCCACCTATTCTTACCGAATAAAAACGTCCTACCTTCTCAATCCTTAGATGCTGATGCTCTGAATTGTTCAGCCTGCTGGCAAGAAGGTCATACTGCTGCTGTGCATACAACTCGCTCGGAAAACTGGCTGCCTGAAGGGTATATATCAGATCACCTCCATGGGAGGGTGATGCCTGTACCAGCAAAATAATGACCAGGCAAAAGGCAAGCTTTACACTTGATAAGTCTCTAATTTTTAACATGGTTCTTATTTTAAGAATTACTCTTAATGATTGCAAGGACACGTAGAGACTGTCAAGTTATTTACCGTTAAAAAATAAAGGGTTGACAATACATGGCCAGTAAGTTTATTTTTAATATAAATGAATAGACGAGATTTCTTAAGAATTTCTGCGCTTACACTGCTAAGTTCAGCCATATCACCTGAAGCATTCGCATCCCGTTTCAGTCCGGAAGACTATGATGATTATATCCGGGATTTTCTGCTTCCCCTAGAAGTTGCCTCATCATTACAGGGGCAGGATCTTACAAAAAACAAAGACTACATTCAGAAAATGAGAAATTTTAATGCACCTCATAAGAATGATCTTATCCTATCTGATAATGACTTACAAACATTTCAAGCTACTCTGCACAGGATACGCAAGGTCCAAAAGATCATGGGTAATGGTCACTTCCAGAAAGTCGGTCTGGATCAGGCGATACGCGCAGGCAATAACTACTCTAAAATAGGATCCTTTACAAAAAAAGAACTTGAATTTATGGAGAAGATTTTTTATAGAGACGCCCGCGAATATGGCTTTTACGGAAGTAAACCCATAAAAAACATTACTGAAAACATCTCGGAAAAAGATATTATAAAGGTCCCCTATACCGGCAATTACCTTTACAAGGGCATACCAGTTCGCACCTATGATCAAATAAAAGATAAACTCGGCCCAGACGTGATCCTGACCTCGGGTGTCAGAGGAGTCATTAAGCAGTTTTATCTTTTCCTGAACAAGACTCGCAGGAGCGATGGCAACCTTTCCCTGGCATCAAGAGCACTGGCACCGCCCGGTTACTCATTTCATGGCAATGGCGATTTCGATGTTGGCAAGAAGGGTTTCGGGGTATCCAACTTTACTGAGCGTTTCACTACGACTGAAGTTTATAAACGCCTGTGTGACCTTGGATACCTGAAACTGAGATATCCTGAAAACAACATGCTTGGTGTTCGATTTGAACCTTGGCATATTAAGACCAGAGAATCATAAATATTTATTAATGCACCCGGTAAAAAGTTAAAAAATGTATATACGCCTAAATAATTTTATACTCCTTACTGCATTTATTATTGCAGGCATGCTGCTGCTCGCACTGCCTGTTACTGCGAATGCAGATGCATCATTACAAAAATCTGAACGAGCCTTCTGCGACTCCGTCAACCAGAAGTTTAAGGATTTTGGCTGGAACAGCATAATATGCAATGCAGACCGCTGGATGGTCTATGACTATTCTGCTAAGGGCAATCCCCTGCTTTACCAGGAATTCGGCTTCAACGACCCTGACAATGACGGACCTGTCAATCTGATCCTGTGCGGTGTGCATGGAGATGAGACCCCGAGC
>JADHUV010000001.1 GCA_016784355.1 Nitrospira sp.
GCAATCGCTGTTGATGGAGACTGATTATTCGTAATTATGGAATACAACCCTGCTGCTGTATTATGTACTGACTGGCTAAATTCAGTAGGTGATAAATCTTCCTTTAGAGCGAGATTTTTCAAAAGGTGCTCGGTGTGATGCAATTCTCCGTGTCGTGAGCAAAATATACTGTAATTGGCATTATTGTTCATATCGCATTCGAGAGCAACTGATACCGCTATTTTAGTTAAGTTGCTCGATCTTCTCTTCACCATTGGCGGTATTTTATTTGTTTGAAGTATTGAATTTGAGTTGCTTGTCCAACTAGAAAAAGATTCTACTGATAATTTTATTGCCCCATTGATCATACAAACATTCCCTAAGTAATAAACCTTGATTTAATAGCTATATTGCCAGCTTGCATACTAAAACGGTATGACCTATCCCTATGTCATTAATATCTTTTACAACGGTTAAGCCGGCTTTATGAATAATCTCAAGTATGTCTGCAGACGGATACATTCTGCTTTTTCCATTAGCAACACAGGTGAAGTAGAGTGAAGTTGCATTGAGACTAAATTCAGCAGTAGAAAATTTTTGTCTATCACAAAATAATTCAACGATATATAATTTGGTATTTTCATTCATAACGGCAGAAGTGCGCTTTAAAATACTCAATATTTCCTGTTCTGAAAAGCAGTCTAAAAACTGGCTCATCCATATAACATCGGCATCTTTATAAAATGGAGTAGTAATATCGTCCAAAATATTAATTGGATAAGGGTTAAACCGATCAGAGTAGCCGGCACTCATGATTTCTGATGTGGCGGCAGTGAGTTGCTGCGGGAGGTCCATAATTGTTACGCGGACATCAGGATTGTGTTTGAAACAACGTTTTGCCCAACGACCAGTATTGCCGCCTATATCAAGCAATTCACGCACAGGCTCTTCAAATACAATCGATAGACATTCATTAAAGGCTTTATCAGAGTAGTAATGATCAAAGTTTAACCAACTGCGCTTGGCATCTTCCGGCAAAAGCATTAGGCCTTCATAAAGTGTATTCCATGGGCCAAAGGTTTTTAAGCCTACGGCAGATTCTTCCTGGATTGATTCCTTAAGATTTTTTAGTGGCAAATAGCATATATCCTGAGTGAAGTCCATATTAACCTTAGTCATTTCATCCTGTAAAATAAAATACCCCGTCATTCCTAAAACGTATAAGTTATCTATTTTTTTTACTAACCCGATGTTTATGCCAAAATCAAGTAAAACTTTAATGCCATATGTCGAAATATTGGTTAACTTTGTTATTTCTTCAATGCTCATGCCGCGGTCATCTGTATTACTTATGGCATCCAGTATGCCTAAGTCACGCAAAACAGTAGTAGCTTGGAAAATAAACGGACTAAACGCAATCCACTGCGCAAAGGATTTTGCTTCCATAGCGGTTATTTCTTGGGTATTATCGTTAAATATCACTAGCGCAACCTCCGCCCAACTGTCCTGAAGATTCTCTGCTAGCAACTTGAGATTTAGAAAATGATTGATTCCAATCCATAAGCACAATTTCCTGTAATGAGGCATTTGCATTGCTATTTACTACTAATGATAAATAATATTGATCCGGCAATTTTTTCTGCCTATACCAGCAATTATTACTACTATCAATTTCAGTGAACTTTTTTTGATCATTGCGGCTGAATAGTGAAGATTCCCCTTCTTGCACCTTCAGGAATGCTTCAAACAGGGTCCACTTTTCATAAAACCAATCTGTAAGCTGCTCACGGCTCAAGAGTTCCAAGTCGGGATTATTTAGAAAAACAGCATCGCTTAATGACAGGAGATCTCTTCCATGTTTTACACATTCAATATCAACTCCTACCGGATAACTACTAGAAATTGCTATTGCGACTTGGTTACCACTATGGCTAATGCTAAAATGGAAAGATCGACACGCCAACATCGGTTTACCATTTATTTGAACCTCAATATGTACATCCTTTGGATGGCAATTCATATGCAGCGATAAATAATCTCGTAGAATTCCTCTAGCGATGACAAATCTTTTTTGTGCAATAAGTAGTTCACATTGCATCATCCGTTTTTTTTCATGTTCGTTTAACCAACTCACATATTGATTATACTGAGATATACTTACAGTATTTATATTAGTCACGCTGAGAATCACATTAGGCATAATATATTGATCATTCAAAAGGTTCCTCATTAGTCATTACAACTAAAATATTCTGATAGTCAAATATTATTCGAGTATTGTTCTCTTTTCTATTGCGAATTCTTCGGGAGTAATAATACCGTCATCTAATAATGACTTCGATTCCGTAAACGTGAATATTTATTGCGACCCGTCTTCGTGAACACATCATCTTTAGGGGAATCAATACAATTGAATATAATCTCGACTCTCGAGAAATTATCTAGTATATGATGTGGCTTAGACGTTCTTTCTTCAACCACCTGCATCACCTTGTTTTCTTTCCCGCAAAAAATATGCCCTTTTTTCAGCGCTGGCTCGAATAGTATTTAATGTAATATAGTTATTTTAATCGAAGTCTTCTTATCATATCAAAATAAATAGAGCTTTGCCTAGCAGCTGGACTTCCCCCGATTTTATGGACACAGAGTTAAGTTAGGCTGCCATAGTCTCCTGTTCAAAATTCTATCCAGTGTCTTGTTAAGCATTCATTTATTCACAGCGAAAAATTAGTGACACATTGCCTGGCCTCGCAAAACCAGAATTTGTAATTTTCAAGTCAACTGTTACTACTTGTTGTTGTTTTTTTGAACAAAATTCATTTGCCTCTTTATAAACATCAGCTTTGACACCATCAGGAGGTCCAAATCCTGCCTGTGCACTCCTTTTTGCAATCATGTATGTTCCAGAATCCATTGGGATTACACCAGTACTAGCGCATCCAAATATAAATATCATTAGCAAGATATAAATTTTATTCATGTAGATATCTCCTTTTCGCTTAACAGTATATTAGACAGAATTAGCTAATAAGTAATATATGACATTCTATATAGTACACTGAATACTAATTCTGTATAGTAATTGTAACTATATGTAATTAAGAACAGATCTCTCGAACTGTCCGCTTTTTCTTGTTTACTGATCTGGTACTTATAGAGCCGTTACGATGCATTATTTTAGCGAATGATCTTTAATATTTCAATGTAGAGAACACATAAACTGTCCTGATCTGTAGCACATAAACTGTCCGGTTAAGATTTAGTACCTGGGAGGGCTAAAGATGAAAAGGCTGCTTAATTCTAATTGCTTAGAGCCGGACAGTTTATTTGCTCTAAAACCGGTCAATTCTATTTGTTGACAACATGAGCAGATAATTACGGTATAATGAAATGTAAACCTGCTGTGAATATTTCTGGAGGCATGCTTATGAATCGCTTGAAAGCCGTGGTAACTGTATTGCTTGTCGGGGTATTTTTATCCTCTTGCGCCACAACCGGTGGCAGTAAAGATGAGAAGGTTATAAAAGTGGTGCGTATAAGTGAGACTATTGCACCTGCCAAGATGTATGAGGACTGTATTGAGTTATATCCCGGGCAGGTTCTTGTCTATGATTTTGAAGCTTCGGACTTTGTAGATTTCAATATTCATTATCATGCTGTGAGCGGGATGTATCACCCAATAGAAAAAAAAGGCATAAAGTGGTTGCAGGGGACACTCAGTCCCGAAGGGCTTGAGTACTACACTACGGATCAGGAGTTTTTCTGCCCTATGTGGGAAAATCATGGCGGTGAGTCAGTATCACTCAGCTTTCGAGGTAAAATTATTGAAAAGAAGTCAGCCGGTAAATAACAGGATATATCAAACTAATGCTGCCGGACTTTCCAACGATTACAGATATCAGTATCGACCTTAAGGGAGATATTGACAGATGTATTGCCAGTGAACCGCTTGAGGCCTCGGAATATACCTTTACCAACCTCTTTGCTTTCAGGATGGCATATGATTTCAAGGTGTCTGCCCTTAATGGAAACCTTGTGGTGTTTCATGGTTCTGAAGCTGTCTCGGCGTTTTGTCCTTTTGGAGGTACGGCTATGGAGGAAACTCTTTCCAGTGTTTTTGAGTATATGGGAAGATACACTGAATCTCCAAGTCTGGAAAGGGTACCGGAAAAATTCGTGGAAACCCATCTTATGCAAAGCGGTTTGTATGAGGTTCGGGAGCAGGTAGGGCATTTTGATTATGTGTACAATGTCAGCGATTTGATTGCCCTGAAGGGACATCATTATCATGATAAAAAAAATAAGGTTAATAAATTCAGGAATTCGTACAGTTATGAATACCTTAGCCTTACCCCTGATTTAATCGGTGAGTGTATGGAGTTTGAGGATGCCTGGTGTGAGACGCGGGAATGTGATAAGTTCCCGTCACTCGGAAGTGAAAAAAGGGCGATACAGGAGCTTCTGAAAAACTTTAGTACACTTGATTTGCTGGGCGGAGTTATAAGGGTCGATAATAAACTGAGTGCCCTGACCATAGGTGAGAGAATCGGCGATCAGCTCATTATTCATATAGAGAAGGCCGATGCCGAAATCCCGGGACTGTATCAGGTCATAAATCAGGAGTTTCTGATGAATGCAGCAGCAGACTGCAGATTTGTAAACCGTGAGCAGGATCTTGGGCTGGAGGGGCTCAGACATTCCAAATCTTCATACCATCCGGTGAAGTTCATAAAAAAATACAGGGTAACTCTAAAGAAATGAGAATGTCAATTCCCGAGGTTTATTTCAGGAAGATCGGCAGGGGGGCTGAGGAGTGTTTTTCGTCGTTATTGAAAGAAACAAAGAAACTTCTCTCCTGTTATAAAAGTGGATCTATTGTAGGTATAAAAATGACAGTTGGGGACGAGGGCAGTACTGGATATATCAAGCCGGAGCTTGTCAGACTGCTGGTAGATGCTCTCAAGGAAAGGGGTGTGAAGCCCTTTGTATTTGATACCAATGTGATCTATCGCGGCAGCAGGCAAAATGCGGTAGATCATCTGAACCTGGCCTACAGGAAGGGCTTTACACCGGAGAGACTTGGATGTCCGTATATTATAGCTGACAGCGTGTTCGGCAATGATTCCCGCAGGATAAAGGTAAATTTCAAAAATCTGAAAGAATTGAGGATCCCCTCATATGTCAAGGCAGCTGATGACTTGATCGTGCTGACTCATATCACCGGGCATATAATGGCCGGTTATGCCGCATCCATAAAAAATGTGGCCATGGGAATGGCATCCCGGGCAGGCAAACAGGCCCAGCACTCTTCTATAAAGCCGGTTATTGATACGGACAATTGCAACCTTTGCGGGTGCTGTTTAGAGACCTGTCCTGTGTCTGCGATAACTGAGATGAACGGCAGCGCCTTTATCAATACGGGGCAGTGTATCGGCTGCGGTGAATGTATTGCCTGCTGCATGCTCGAAGCGGTAACAATCAGCTGGGAGTCCGATGAGCAGATGTTTGCTGAGAGGATGACTGAATATGCACATGGCATACTTGCCAGAATATCCAGAAAGACCTTTATAAATTTTGCGATGGACATTACCGAGGAGTGCGACTGTATTGCAGGTGATGACAGGCGGATTTTTCCTGATCTTGGTATTTTTATTTCAGACGACATTCTTGCTGTAGATAAGGCCTGCTATGACATGCTGAATGACAAGAGAGATGTTTTTTCCAGAAGAGACAGGATTAATACTCATGTGCAGCAGTTTGAATATGCCAGTGAGATAGGACTTGGCAGTCTGGATTACGAGCTTGTGAAGATTCCCTGAGCACTTCTCTTATTGATTTTGCAAATAGCGGTAATATCAAAACCGTCATCCTGAGTGCAGGATGACGGTTTGTTATATACTGCATAAATGGTAATTACTATAGCGACTAATAATTCTCAGCCAGTTTCTCAAAATGAGACTGCGGATGTTTGCATGCCGGGCAGAGATCAACCGCTTCAGTACCCTCATATACATAACCGCAGTTTCTGCAGTGCCATGTTGTGGTCTCTGACTTTTTAAACACTTCGGAGTTCTGAATGTTTGCTGCAAGTTTTCTGTAACGGGCCTCATGAAATTTCTCTACTACAGAAATTTCCCTGAAGGATTTAGCGACCTCAGGAAAGCCTTCTTCATCCGCTATTTTGGCGAAATCAGCATAAATTGAGGTCCACTCCATATGCTCACCTTCTGCAGCATGATTGAGATTATCAAGCGTGGACTTTGTGATCCCGGCAGGGTAAGTTGCGGTTATTTCTAG
This sequence comes from Nitrospira sp., assembly GCA_016784355.1. GTDB lineage: Bacteria > Nitrospirota > Thermodesulfovibrionia > UBA6902 > UBA6902 > JACNKH01. The sequence goes on from JADHUV010000001.1 coordinate 6,277, forward strand.
ATCGCCGCCCTCAAGATACTTGAAAAATACCTTTGCATGTTCCTTTTCATTGTCTGCGGTCTCAAGAAAAAACTCGGATATTTGTATATAGCCTTCTTTTTTGGCAACTCCGGAGAAATAAGTGTACCTGTTTCTTGCCTGGGACTCGCCTGCAAAGGCCTTTAAGAGATTTTGCTCGGTTTTGCTGCCTTTTATGGATTTGGACATTGTGGCCTCCTGTTGTAACTGATTAATAAAATGAGTCTTTTATTGTTTAGGATAAATTTGTTTTATTAAATATACCAGAATTAGTTAAAATAACAAATGTATTTCTTATATGAAAGGAGGACTTAAGACTATGGGTTGCGGATGCGGAGCAAACAAGGATAAAAAGGGTACAAAGTGCGGTACCGACAAGAAGGATAAAAAAGAAGAAAAGAAGTAAGCACAGTTTTAAGGGGGCTGTTACTACAGCCCCCGTTTTAACCTACCGGCTATCTAATATTAATAATGCAGTTTAGTTTTTTTTTTGCAAGCTAGAAACGAGAGAGGCAGATGAGTATTAAAAGAGTGGTGCATACTGCTAAGGCACCTGCAGCCAAAGGTCCCTATTCCCAGGCAATTATTCATGGCGGTGTTATGTATGTCTCAGGACAGATACCCCTTGATCCTGATTCGGGCAATATTATAAAAAGTACGATTGAGGAAGAGACCTCTGCCATTTTAAATAATCTTCAGGCTATCGTCCTGGAGAGCGGGGCGGCAATGACCGATGTGCTGAAGGTCACCTGTTATCTGACGGATATGGACGACTTTTCCCGTTTTAATGAGGTTTACAGTAGATATTTTCAGATAGATCCCCCGGCAAGGACGACCATTGAGGCTGCCAGGCTGCCTCTTGGTGCCAGAGTTGAGGTTGATGCCATCGTAGCGGTTTCCTGCAGTCCCGAATGAGAGCAAAAAGAATAGCAATAACCATGGGTGATCCCGGCGGCATAGGTCCGGAGGTCATTATCAAGGCAGTTGAATCAGGCCGTTTGACAGCGGGCTGCGAGCCTGTTGTGCTGGGTGATATAGATGTCATGCGTGAGGCCGCTAAGATGTGTAATAGCAAGCTTTCCATTGTGTCGGTACTGGATATATCCATACCTGCACCCAAAGGGGTTCTCAAAGTGCTGGATATGGGGCCGATCAGCTTTACGAAAGGTGCACCCTCCCGGAATGCGGGCAGGATTATTGTGGAGTCTGTCCGCAAAGCAGTAGCCCTTGCACAAAAGGGGGATGTTGCAGGTATTGTAACGGCTCCTGCCTCCAAGGAATCTATAAAAAAGGCCGGTTTTCCATGGCCTGGTCATACTGAGATGCTCGCTGACTTTACCCGAACGGAGAGGTTTGCAATGATGTTTGTAAGCGAAAAGCTTAAGGTGATACTCTGCACTATTCATATTGCGCTTACAGATGTACCTCATATGATTACAAAAAAACGTGTGCTGAGTACCCTGATGCATGCTGAGAAAGGCGCATTGATGCTGGGCATTGATGCCCCCAAAATAGGCGTTGCAGGCCTGAATCCTCATGCTGGAGAAGCAGGCATTATGGGCAAAGAGGAGCTGAGTGCAATTATTCCCGCAGTAGAGGCTGCCCGTCAGCAGGGAATGGATGTACATGGTCCGTATCCCCCGGATGTAATATTTCATAAGGCAAACAACGGTGAGTTTGATATGGTGGTCTGTATGTATCATGATCAGGGGCTCATCCCTTTTAAGATGATTGCCTTTGATACCGGTGTTAATATGACAGTGGGACTGCCTGTTATCAGGACTTCGCCTGATCATGGGACAGCGTTTGATATAGCATGGAGTAATAAGGCAAATCCGTCCTCTATGATAGAGGCCGTTAATCTTGCGCTGCGGCTTAATATCTAACATAGCAATCAACGGGCATAAGGAGTAGTGCGATGGATATAGTTCTCGCTTCGAGAAATAAGAAAAAAATTCAGGAATTGAAAATGATAATGGAGTCCTCCGGGATTGCTGCGGGGGAGTCTGTAAATATACTCACAGCCGACTCATTTGAAAATTGCGGTGAGGTAATTGAAGATGGTCTGACTTTTGAAGAAAATGCAATGAAGAAGGCCCTGGAGATAGCGGCCTGCTCAGGTCTGACAGCCGTGGCGGATGATTCAGGGCTTGAGGTTGATGCGCTGGACGGTGCCCCTGGAGTATACTCTGCAAGGTATGCAGGCGAGGGGGCAGATGATGATGCAAACTTCAGAAAGCTCCTGACAGCTATGAAGAATACCCCTGAAAGCAGTCGGGGTGCCAGGTTTGTCTGCTGCATTGCCGTGGCAGTCAAGGGTAAGGTGATGACCTTTAGAGGACATGTGGAGGGAGTGATAGGTAACTCCCCCCGCGGAGAAAATGGTTTTGGATATGACCCGATATTCTTTCCGGAAGGACATGACCGTACCTTTGCAGAAATGAGTGATATGGAAAAACATGCTATGAGTCACAGGGGCAGGGCGCTTGAGGCATTACTGCAGGCGATAAAAGAGGGCACTCTCAGTCTGCACTGAATTGACGAAGTAAGTTTTATGCAACACTAAAGTTGTATGGAATTTGTTAAAATAACTGACATATTTTTTAAAATGAATTTACCAGGGAGGAGTACATAAGTATGGATATAGATATCAGTATAGACAGTGAGTCTTTTGAGGTCAATATAGAAAACCCGCACAGGTTTGATATTGATTCAGTAGTCAGTGACATTGCAGCTTTCGGTGACAAGCTGGGAGTCGACTTTAACCAGTTGGATATTAAAACCCTTATACCCCGTATGATCAGGGGCGTAGCCGGCTGTGAGGGCGGATGTCCTGCAGATGCCAAGAGTTTTGTCAGGCAGGGCTTTAATGATTTCAGTCTCGATTATATCGAGGGCGGGATATTGTCAGCTGTCCTTCAACAGGATAACGGTAAAAAAGTTACGGTAAAGATATTTCCTGATTTTGATTGATATATTAGTAAATAAAAGTATTCCGGGGCAGGTTTTATACCTGCCCTTCTTTTTATGGCTGAAGTTGAATAGTCAGATGAAATTTAAAAATAATATCGATTGATTTAATTCTCTATGATCATAGGCATACCCAAAGAAATCAAAGAACATGAATACAGAGTCAGTGTAACGCCGGATGGTGTCAGGGAACTGGTTGCCGATGGCCATCGCGTGGTTGTGGAAGAGGGTGCCGGTGACGGCAGCGGGTTTCGTGGTCAGGAATATATGGCTGCCGGTGCTGAGCTTTCCGGCCGGCAGTGGCTTTTTAAAAATGCAGAACTAATCGTTAAGGTGAAGGAACCCCTTCCTTCAGAATTTTTATTGTTTCAGGAAGGCCAGGCAATATTTACCTTTCTGCACCTTGCCTCTAATCCCGGATTGATGCGCATGCTGCTTGAGAAACGGATTGCTGGTTTTGCATATGAGACCCTTGCGGTAGAGGGGCGACTGCCGCTGCTTCAGCCTATGAGCGAGATTGCGGGTAAGATGGCGCCTGTTATGGCTGCATTCTATATGCAGAAATATCACGGGGGAGAGGGACTTTTGGTAAGCGGTACTGAGGATATCAGTGCGGCCAGGATTTTAATACTTGGTTCAGGTGTAGTCGGGCAGGGGGCGCTTAAGGTGGCGCATGGTATGGGAGCGGATGTTACAGTGATGAGTATATCTGAGGATGAATTGAGAGATATTGAGCATCGTTATAACGGCAGTGTAAGGACGATATATTCATCAACGGAGAGTATCGAATCTGAGGCGCTTGCTGCGGATATTATTATTGGTGCGGTGTATGTGACAGGTGCGAAAACCCCTGTTTTGATTTCCAGAGAGATTGTTTCGAAGATGAAAAAGGGAGCAGTGATAGTGGATGTCTCTGTTGATCAGGGAGGATGTATAGAGACAACAAGGCCTACAACGCATACCAATCCGATCTATATTGTTGACGGAGTCGTGCATTATGCTGTTTCTAATATGCCGGGGGCATATCCCCGCACATCGACGCTTGCACTGACCTTCAGAACCTTGAAATATGTTAAGCTACTGGCTTCAATGGGTGTGGATGGAGCGGCATCTGAAGCCAGTCCGCTGCGGAGCGCAGTAAATACATTTGGTGGAAGTATAATATACGGTGCCCTTGAAGGTCTGGTTTGAATATTCTGATAATACAAAACTGAAATCTGGAGGAAGTCTGAGTGAAAAATATATTGACGGCGGCATTATGGAGTGTTTTATTTGTATTTGGCACAACAACAAGTGCGGAAGCAGTAAAGGCAGAGGCTCATGTGGGTTATGGTAATCTTAATTATCAGGAGCATATTACAATACCTGGACTTGCTATAAATTCTAATGCAGACCTAGAGACTGCCATATTAGGTGTATCTTTAGAGTTCGCACCCTTGCCGGAGAGAAATAAGTTCTTTTTTGGAGCACTTGTCGACTGGGTATTTGCATTGGATGATGTAGAGAGCTGGACTACGAATGGCGTACTTGCTCAGCAGAATGATATAGATGTATTTGGACAGTTCTATGGATTGAAAGCGGGATATCAGGATAACCTTGATCGTCTGAGTTATCGTCTATACGGTATCGGAGGATGGGATGGTCTTCAGTTTAACCGGAATAATACTGTGCAAAATGGCATTCTGGTCTCAGTTCGAGGTGTTGTCGAGGATTTCAGTCTCTGGAAGGTCGGCGCAGGCGGGGGAGCGGAGTATTCTTTTGGCCGCTGGTCTTTACAGGGAAATGCTGAGCTTAACCATTATTTTAAAGCTGAGGTGGAAAATACGATTGCGCCGGATGTGACTCTTAAGACTGAAGGCGGGAGGATTGATGCTTCACTGGGTGTTTCTGTAGCTGTGACGGACAATATCAATATTTATGCAGGCGGCAGTTTTATGCTGATAGTGCTTGATAGCGATATGCAGTTCAGTCCTCTGCTTGGGGGTACCGTAATATTCCCTGAAAGTGAGACAGAAATAATAGCGGGAATAGTCCGGCTAACCGGTTCTTTTTAATTTTCGGCATTTAGCTTTTTTGCGTATTTATCAAACAGGGTAAGTCCCTCCATATGGCTTTTGGTAAGGTCATATGATATGAGGTTCCAGTAGTCAAGTAGTTCTTTTTCCCCAAGCCATTCTTTCTGCGGCGCCTCTCGGGCAATTAAAGGGAGGTTTTCCCGCATATACTCTTTGGCATCCAGCAGATCACGGGAAAGAGCATTTAAGAGAGATTTTTTCTCCTGAGATAGATCCTTTCTGGCTACCCAGAGTGCATATACAAAAGGCAGTGATGTGTGCTGCTGCCATATTTCTCCCAGGTCATATATATGAATATTTTCTTTATTAAGGTGCTGATCCTGCGTAATATTCTTTGCCTCGATCAAGGCTGTATCGCCGATATGCATTACAGCTGGCAGGTGCGTAAGGGTAGTTCTGACGCTTTCCCCTGAAATTCTCTGAAATTTACATTTAATAGAATAGAATTGATTGAGAATTATCTTCAGCAGCATAGTGGATGTATCAGATTCAGTGGAAATAGCTATAGTCTGCCCGTTCAGTTTTTCTATCGGGACAGTTGAGAAAAGGAGTATACTTCTTATCTCACCGCAGGAACTGACAGAAAACCATGGAAGAATTTCATAGTCGTTTCTGTGCTGTAGAAACTCTACTGATGAAGAGGGGCTGATATCCAGTCTGCCTTCACGCAGAAGCCTGTTAAGAGTAGATGGTACCCCGCTGATAAATTTGTATCGAGTCCGGCTTATCTGAGTGTGCAGATAATAAAACATAGGGTAAAGATTGGCATAAGGAATTCTGCCTATAATTAAGCTTTCATCTTTCAAACTGTAATCCTTTAATTATTCCAATGGAGCTGGACATCATCGTATTCTGAGTTGTGTTATTGAGTCTTGATATATAATCTTAGCACCTCTAATGCCTTTGACTGAAAATAGATACTATTATACTCTTATCTTTCATTTCTCTCCAAACATTGCTTGTTCAGAGTTTTATTTTACTGTGGATTTCAATAATGTAATATGCTTATAGTGTGTCGGATTGATTTTAAAAGTCAGTTTAACTTTATAATATCCCTATGCGATATATCCTCTTAATTACTATTACAGTCCTAATCTTTTGTTCAGGTTCCTTTGTCGAGGCTGAGTTGACCGCTCAGGAAGTTGTTATTGTTGTTAATTCTTCCTCCCCTGAATCAGTCAGGCTGGGCAGGCTTTATGCACGGGCCAGAGGGGTGCCGGATGATCAGGTTATCCGGGTTGAGACATCGCTGGCTGAGGCGATTTCACGCGTCAAATATAATCGGCAAATTCAAGGGCCTGTAAGGGAATCAGTAAACCGTCTGATCTCTGCCGGTAAAAATATTCGCTGCATTGTTACGGTTTACGGGATACCCTTGAGGATCAATCCTGTCCGGCCAAAAGATGTGAAGGATTATGAAATACAACATAAAAAATGGGAGCTTGAAGAAAAAGAGCAGGATCTTGAGAAGCTGAAGATAAGGCTTAAGGGGGGCAAAGGCGTCTCAGGACTGGACAAACAAATTAGTGATCTCAAAAAAGAAATTCAGAAAGTTCGTTTTGACTTTCAGAAGTTAAGTGGTCATCATGCCATTGCAGCAGTAGATTCTGAGCTCGCACTTATAAACGCAGGTGAGTACAGTCTTGAGGGATATATGCAGAATCCGGAGTACATACCTTTTCGTGGGAAGATTCCAGGAGATGTCAAAAAGGTATTTATGGTGAGCAGGATTGATGCTCCGACTGTAAAGCTGGCTGAGGGGCTTTTTATGACGGCCATTGAGGTTGAAAAAACCGGTCTGAAAGGCAAGCTGTACCTCGATGCAAGGGGGTTAAAAGGAGAAGGCCCTTATGCAGCTTTTGACAAGGATATCCGGCGGACTGCTGATTCTTTACGCAGCAGCAGGCTCGAGGTAATCCTTGATGACAAGCATACGCTATTTGCAGCCGGGGAAGCACCTGATGCCGCTCTTTACTGCGGTTGGTACAGCCTGGCAAAATACAAAGATGCATTTGAGTGGTCAAAAGGAGCTGTGGGTTATCATGCGGCAAGTGCCGAGGCCAGAACGCTTCATGATCCTGCTGGTGGTCACTGGGTTAAAAAAATGCTGGAAGACGGGGTGATCGCTTCTATTGGTCCTGTCTCAGAACCATACCTGCATGCATTTCCACCGCCTTCACTTTTTTTCCCGCTTCTTATGAGTGGTCAATATACTCTGGCCGAGGTTTTTACTATGAGCAATCCGTTTTTATCATGGCGGATGATACTTGTTGGGGATCCGTTATATAATCCGTATAAAAAAAATCCAGCCCTGAATATCAGCGGGGCACCAGCCCCGCCGAAATAATGGAGAATAAGTTGTCAGAGGGATCAGGATGATTTCCCAGCGTGTTCGATATTCACGCCTGCAATTACTGCATCACCCTCAGGAGTAAGCTGGGTCAGGGTATTGATGCGCGCGTAAGGGAAATGTGAGGGCACAAAAACAGTGCCCATAGGAACATCCTCAGAGATTACGGCCTTAAGATAGATCTCTCCATTTTTTGATGACAGCTTTACATGGCTGCTGTCCCTTATGGCCAGTCTCTCAGCATCTTCAGTATTGAGTTTCAGCAATGCCTCGGAAATGACCAGATCAAGTGATTTGGATCTGGTGGACATGCTGCCGGAATGCTGCAGAATATCTCTGATAACCAGTTTAAAAGGAAAGCGTGAGTCAATCTCCTCTGCAGGTCCGTGGTGAACCGTTAAAAAGGCCTTTACCCCTTCGGGTGCTTTTTGCTTTTCGTGATAAGACTTAAGCTCATGTTGAATGTCTGCCAGTTTTTTTATGCCTAAATCAGAACCCATTGTGAGGGATAAATTCTTCAGTATCATCCAGTCCGATACTGACTGTCCAGTCGGATCAACCAGTTTGAGAACTTCCTGATCAATAGAGGATGCATTTGTAAACGTTCCGCTCTTTTCGCCCCAGCTTGATGCAGGAAATACTACATCGGCCATCTTTGCGGTTGCAGTTAAAAATATGTCCTGTACAACAATAAAGTCCAGGGATTTTAATTTCTCTGTAACTGCCGTGCTGTTTGGGAAGTTGATAACCGGGTCCTCTCCCATTATATATATCGCCTTAAGAAAGCTCTCTGAATCGTAGAGCATTTCTTTTAAACCTTTTCCTGGTTTGTTGCTGTCAGGTCTGAGCCCCGAATTATATGAACCATAGGTGTTGGAGTATTCCGCAGGAATCTGCAGAGATTCCGCACCTTCTCCCAGGAGATTTACCAGGTTAGCGGCAGCCTTTATCGCTGCGGAACCCTTGGTATTTTCACTGAGGCTCAATGAGAGAGTAATCAGCCTGCTTTTAGCCGCAGCGAGGGCTTTTGCAGTCTCAATGATCTTCGCTGCCGGTACACCGGTGAGTTCCGCTGTCTTCTCTGGAGTGTATTCTTTCAAAGAAGCCAGAAAGGTATCAAAATTAGCAATGCCGGTTACGGTCTCTTTGTTAAACAAGTCATCCTCTGTTATCACATGCATGATTCCATTGAGAAGTGCTACCGAGGTTCCGTCCATTAGTTTTAGCCAGTCAGCGCTGTGACGGGTCAGTTTGGTCTCACGCGAATCAGCAGTGATAAGTCTGGAACCTTCTCTTGTTGCCTCAAGAATCTTAAGGCCGAAGATTGGGTGTGTAACACTGAGATCTGATTCAACAGCGAATATGATCTCTTTGCCGAGTGGTGATTCCAGATTAACAGGATGATTATTAGTACCGAATGCAGCCGTCATTACCTTTTGAACTTTTTCATATCCGAAGGCTGCAGATGATTCAATATTGTCGGATCCTACAACTTCTCTTATGAATTTATTCAGGGCAAAGTTGTCTTCATTGGTGCAGCGTGGTGAGCCGATGGCCCCAACCGCAGCGGGTCCGTATTTTTTTATAATATTGGTTAGGCTTTTTGCCACATGCGCCAGGGCTTCCTCCCATGAGGCAGTAACAAACTCTTCCCCCTTTTTAATAAGCGGCGTGGTGAGCCTTTTCTTGCTGTAAATATAATCGATGCCGAACCGTCCTCTGCCGCACAGGTTGCCGTCATTGACACCTTTACCCTGCTCTCCTCTGGCACGCAGTATCTTGCCTTCGCGAATTCCAAGGGTAAGCGTACATCCGACACCGCAGAACGGACAAATGGAATCCTGTTCATCAAGAAACCATGAACGAGCCGTAAACTTGTATGGTTTACTGAGGATTGCTCCTGTAGGGCAGACATCAAGACACTGACCGCAGTAGTCACATTCCAGTGTTTCTCCGAATGCAGGCTGTACCACGGTGGGGAAGCCTCTTCCGATTAAGCCTATTGCACCACGTCCCTGGTGATCGCTGCATATTCTGACGCACTTGCCGCAGAGAATACAGCGTCTGGAGGTCAGTTCTATAAGAGGTCCTCTGATATCGGATTTTGTTGTTTTTCTCGAGCGGATAAAGCGTGACTCCGGCTTGCCGTATTCGTAGGCAAGGTCTTGAAGATTGCACTCGCCTGCCTTGTCGCATTCCGGACACTCAAGAGGGTGATGTACAAGCAGGAGTTCTATTATTGTCTGCCTGTATTTTTTCAGCTTAGGGGTCTCTGTCTGAATAACCATGCCGTCAACTGCCGGAGAAGAACAGGCTGCCATGAGCCTTGCCTGCCCCTCTACCTCAACAATGCAGAGCCTGCACCCGCCGTAAGGTCGGAGCCGTTTGTCATCGCACAGGTTTGGAATATATATGTCATTGTTCAGTGATGCCCTTAGTATGGTATCACCTTCATTAGCAGTAATTTTTTTCCCGTTAATTTCCAGATTGATCATTATTGAGTTACCTCTTCATCCTTTACGGCGGGGGCCTGTTTGTCTTTTTTCAGTGCGGGCTTGATGTCTACTGCCTGGAATTTACAGGCATTGTAGCAGGACCTGCACTGTATGCAGAGATCCTGCATGATTCTGTGAAGCTGTTTCTTTTCTCCGACTATTGCATCCTTGGGGCAAGCTCTTACGCATGCCTGACAGCCTTTGCAGGCATCGGTAATCTCGAAGGAACAGAGATCTCCGCAGATACCTGACTGGCAGTAGTGGTTGTTGATGTGCGATTCATACTCCTGCCGGAAGTACCGGATTGTAGAAAGTACTGGATTGGGAGCTGTCTGTCCAAGGCCGCAGAGTGAGGTTGCTATGATATCATGGCTGAGATCCTCGAGAGTTTCTATGTCTCCTTCTTTACCTCTGCCTTCAGTGATATCGGTCAGAAGATCCAGCATTACCTGTGTGCCTACCCTGCAGGGAGTGCATTTTCCGCAGGATTCTTCAGCCGTAAACTCCAGGAAAAATTTGGAGGTGCTGACCATGCAGGTATCCTCGTCCATTACTACCATACCGCCGGATCCCATGATAGCACCGGTCTTGATGATATCTTCATATGTGACAGGTACATCGAGCATCGCTTCAGGTATACATCCGCCTGAAGGGCCACCCATCTGCACAGCCTTGAATTTTTTCTTTTTATTGGTCATTCCGCCGCCAATATCGTAAATAATCGTCTTAAGCGGGGTGCCCATTGGGACCTCTACCAGTCCTACATTCTTTATGTCGCCGGTCAGGGCAAATACTTTGGTGCCCGCACTTTGTTCCGTGCCTACTGATCTGTACCATTCAGATCCGTTTAAGATGATTGGGGCCACCTGTGCAAGAGTCTCAACATTGTTCAGGACCGATGGCTTATCCCATAAGCCCTTATGGGCAGGGAAGGGAGGCCTTGGTCTTGGCATGCCGCGTTTACCCTCGATAGATCTCATCAGGGCTGTTTCTTCACCGCATACAAAGGCTCCAGCTCCGAGATAGATCTCCAGCTCGAAATCAAAGCCGCTATCGAAAATATTTTTCCCCAGCAGGCCTATTTCCATGCATTTGTCAATGGCCATCTGAAGACGCTCAACAGCAAGGGGATACTCTGCTCGTACATATATAACGCCATGGTTTGAGCCGATGGCCTTGGCTCCTATTATCATTCCTTCAATGACCGAATGGGGATCGGCTTCCATTACGGCCCTGTCCATAAATGCCCCTGGATCACCTTCATCGCCGTTGCAAAGCATGAATTTTTTATCGGCCTCTGTTTTTGAGGCAAATTCCCATTTTAAGCCTGAAGGAAATCCCGCGCCACCACGTCCGCGCAGTCCGGCATCTTTTACGGTCTTTATAATCTGTTCAGGGGTCATCTCGGTAAGGGCCTTTGCCGCTGCCTGATATCCATCTCTTGCGATATATTCATCAAGACTTTCCGGATCAATAAGTCCCTTATTTCTCAATACCCTTAATACCTGGTATTTGAAGAAAGGGATGTCATGCATAATAGGAATAACACTCTTTTTCAGAGGTTCCTTGAACATGAGCTTTTCATAGGGACGGCCTTTAAGGAAGTGTTCCTCCACTAGTTTGGGAACTTCCTCAACCGTAATCTTCTGGTAAAATATATCTTCAGGGAAGACCATCATTACCGGGCCTTCTGCGCAGAAGCCGTTACATCCGGTGAGTACTACCTTTACTTCATCCGTGAGTTTGTGTTTCTTTATTTCTGCTTCTAATGCGTCACGCACCTGATGGGTGCCGGTGGCTATACAGCCTGTACCTGCGCATATCATTAAATTAGAACGATGTTTCTCCATAATCTCCTCTTAGTATCTGAATAAGCCTTACAAAAACATAATATGATTGTCCTGACAGCTATTAATAAGTACTTTCGTTGCCAATAACAATCGCATATTTTTCAACAGGATTGCCTTCCTGTACGTGTTCCTTGTATATATCTTTCATCTTATCAGGAGTCAGATCCCCGTACTTGACCGGGGCGCTTCCCATAACTTCTACCGTGGCCATAGGTTCGCGGGCGCATAGTCCTGCGCAGCCTGATGTTGTTGCTATCACTACCTTTTCTTCAGACTCTGAAATAATATCCATCAGCGTAGTCATGATTTCGCGCGCACCTGCTGCTATGCCGCATGTGCCCATATGAACCGTCACCTTGGCCTTATATCCGCCTTCTCTGAGGGTAAATGTAGCCTTCTGCTTGTCCTTTATTTTTTTAAGGTCCGCTATTGTAAGTTTTGCCATTTCATACCTCTTCTTTAAGTGTACTGTTCAAGCATGGCCGGCACTTTCTTAGGTGTAAGTGCCCCATGAGTATCTTCGTCGATAACAATTACAGGGGCGAGACCGCATGCTCCCAGACAACGAACTGCTTCAATTGAAAATTTCTTGTCCTCGGTTACTTCTCCTACATCTATCTGCAAGATGTCTTTGATCTTATCAAGTACATCTTCCACCCTCTTTACATAGCAGGCGGTCCCGAGACAAATCCTGATATTATGGTCTCCTCGCGGGGTCATTGTGAAAAATGAGTAGAAAGAGACTATGCTGTGAATCTCAGCCGGGGTTATATTTAAACCCTTGGCAATAATTTTTTGTATCTCAGGTGGCAGGTAGCCAACTATCTGCTGGCATCTCTGAAGCACCGGGATTGAACTGCCCGGCCTGTCTTTGTACTGCTTAATAACCCTCTGAATTTCTTCAAGCATCGCGGGTGGAAATTCTTCGTCTTCCTTTAAAACAGGATGCTCCTTCTTGATCCATTCGACCGCCCTCGCTGCAACGTCCAGCAGTACGGTAGGGGTAAACGGCTTTGGCACATAATCTATGATTCCAACCCCCAGAGCCTCCCTTATCGTGTCCTGAGAAGGGTAGCCTGTGATTACCACAATGCCTGTCGCGGGTTTTTCATTTTTTATCCATTTTATTAGCGTGATACCGTCAACTTCCGGCATCTTAAGGTCTGTGAAAACCAGGTCGTAGTGCTGCTTTTCCATACGTAAAATCGCGTCTTTGCCGCTGAGGGTAGTTTCTATATCGTAGCCCTCTGCGCTGAGAATTGCTTCACAGCTCTTTAGCACGATCTGTTCATCGTCAACTATAAGAATCTTTAAGGTATCTGTCATTACTTATCTCCGAAGTGATTTTTTCAACTTAAAATATATTTAAGGTGTATAAGTATGCCTTACATAAATACCGGGTAGCTGCTTCTCTTATTGGTAAATCATGTGAAATCCCGGCCATAATTAAATTTTTTAATAACCGAAGAGGTTCGTAAATTGAGATCAATGACTTGTTCACTGAGGTCTTAAACCGTACTTCGTATCCGGGATACTCGGCAAATCGCAACTATTTTATCATAAAAGGGCAAAATATTTAATCATTTATATTGAGCCAGTCGTTTATATCGTTTTTTATGGCAATAATTACATCAGGGGTATTAATCGGGATCTCTTCCAGTTCGGATTTTATTTCCTCAGTATCAAGAGTGTATATATTTTCGTTTATTTTATGAGTATATAAAAAAGAGGCCCCGGGATTAGAGGCTATTAGAATCGAAATGGTCGCAGCCATGTCTCCAAGAGGTTTGCGGTCTATATGGTCAAGCTGAAAGGAAACAAATACGCAGGTACCCTCCGGCCCGGATTTTATATCAAAGACTCCTTGTGCCTCTTCGGCGGCCTGTGAGAGCAATGGCAGGCCCAGTCCGACTTTCCGTGTAAGCCTTGTGGTGTAAAAGGGGTCTTTGGCATTTTCCAGAAGTTCCCTGCTCATTCCCCTTCCATTATCATTTATCTCTATTGAGAGGACATTGGAGAGACTGTCTTTTATAATCGTGATTTTAATGAGGTTTGCGCCTGCAGTGACCGAATTTTCGGCTATATCAAGAATGTGAAGGGATAGATCTATCATTAATTTACCGTTTTATCGAGATATAAGGTTATTTAAGACCACTCACATCTGCGGCCTTGATGATGCCGCATGGCCAGTTTCATCTCAGTTACAGAGGGCTTTTCCATAAAAAAAGAGGTCTTTCTTCTGCCCAGGTCTCTCAGGTAATGAGCATCTGATGAGGAAATCCAGGTGAATGAGCGGTATGCTCCGAGCTCATGTTCAGCCTCTTTATGTTTCATATGCGGAGATATCTCCAGTGCATCGAATGTCAGGTCTGCAGGTATGAAGCCCAGTTGTGAGATGATGCTGAAGGTGCTTTTGTCTACATGTGAGGCGATCACAAGTCCATTTAATGCATGTATAGAATTAATAATTTCATGGGCCGGAAGAGCTGTAGCCGCTATAAGTATGCGCTTGTTAAAATTTATTACTTCATCTTTTTCATTGACCACGATCTGCTCCCCAAACAATTTCTCATCATTTTCTCCAGGTAGCAAATGTTGATATATCATATTCTGCAGTTCTATTGCGGTTTCTACTTGATCAAATAATGCAAGCACGTGTGCTTCCTCAGAGGTGGCCACCTCCATACCGGCCAGTACTGTCAGTGGGGTCCCTGCTGCTGCTCTCTGTGTGGCCAGTATGTTTTCTGCTGAATTGTGATCGGTAATTGCGATTATATCGATTTTTTTCTTTAAGGCCTCTGCTACTATCGCAGATGGTGTCATGTCCAGATCCGCGCAAGGAGACAGACATGTATGGATATGCAGATCTGCTGTATATTTTTTAATCATTAATGGCCGATCGCCTCAAATAGTGCGTATATATTCTAATGCAGGTGGCCGTATAACTGCAAAATTAGGATAAGTTACTGCGCTCTGACTGGATTTGATACCTTAGGTCAGCTCGCTTTTCTGGTGTCCTATTGCGCTTTTAATCATCGAAGCCCAGTCTATGTGGAAAAGTTTCTCAAATTCTTCATAGGGTACCGGCTTGCTGAAGAAAAAGCCCTGGATCTCATCACAGTCATGTTCATAAAGAAAGGCAAGTTGTTCTTTTGTCTCAACCCCTTCCGCGACTACCTTTATATTTAATTTATGAGCCATGGCTATGATTGCATCAATTATTGCTTCTACATTGGCATTTATGCATATATCCTTAACAAAGGATCTGTCTATTTTAAGGGTGGTGATTGGAAAGCTTTTAAGCGAGCCGAGGGAAGAATAACCCGTGCCGAAGTCATCAATAGATGTCTGCACAGACATGTCTGCCAGCTTGTTGAGTATGCCAATGCTGTGAGGTTCCATCGCAATGCTTTCGGTAATTTCAATATTGAGGGAGTGTGCCGGAAGGCCGGACTCCGTAAGTATTTCTTGTACGAGTTCAGGTATATTTTGAAGGTGAAACTGTCGTGATGAGAAATTGACTCCGATTTTGAGATTTTCATACCCGGCATCCTGCCAGCTTTTGTTTTGCTCACAGGCCGTTTTTAATACCCATTTGCCGATTGGTGCAATCAGGCCCGTTTCTTCTGTCAGTGGTATAAAGTCAACAGGGGATATGAAGCCCTTCTCGGGGTGTTCCCATCGTATAAGAGCTTCTGCGCCCGCTATCTTCATCTCTTTTAAAGACATTATAGGCTGGTAGTAGACCATGAATTCCATCTCTTCAGCCGCGTGCCACAGATCTGATTCCAGCTGGAACAGCTTAAGGGCGTTGCTGTGCATATTGCTGTTAAACATTTCGTAGCGGGCCCTGCCCAGAGATTTCGCCTTGTACATTGCGGAGTCTGCATCTCTGAGGACTTCATCTACCTGGTCGTATCCCGTGGAACTAAGTGTTATACCTATACTCATACTCGTAAATACTTTGTGTCCCTCGATATCAAACGGTACTGCAAGTTCCTGCTGCACCCGCTCTGCGACTCGCATTGCATCACCTGAGTCATTTATGTCATCAAGTACGACGACAAACTCATCTCCTCCGAAGCGGGCAACGATGTCCATTTGACGAATACAGGTTTCCAGTCTACGGGCGACATTGACAAGCAGAAGGTCCCCGATTTTGTGACCCAGACTGTCATTTATAATCTTGAAACGGTCCAGGTCCATAAAGAGCACTGCAAACTGATAATGCGCATGTCTTGCCGGGCGGGTTATCAGGCGGCTTAGTCGCTGGGTGAGTGAATCTCTGTTTGGAAGTCCGGTAAGTTGATCATAAGAGGCATTGCTTTTGAGTTGCTGTTCTGTCTTTTTTCTCTCGGTTGTTTCCTGCTGCAGGGATTCTGAAAGGGTGCTTAGCTGGCCTTCAAAATTACTCATTATTGAATCGGCCCTGTTACGCAGAATACGGGCAAAATAAAAAAATGTAAACATCAGTATGCCCGTGGTCGCCAACATGGTTAATATTGTAATGTTTGAAATAGTCTCGGAAAAAGTGTACAGAAATAATGTATTAAGAATGAGGAGGGCAACACTAAACACAACAGCTGCAAAGCTCAGTATATTGATACTGCGCCTTACAGTCCGGGTTGAAGCCGCATTAGATGCGGTCATCTAGAGATCCGGTAATGATTAAATATATAAGTTGAGACGCACAGTTATAGTTATTCTGAAATAGTGCATCCGTACGGATATTATGAGAAACCATAATTATAGTTTCGGCTTTTAGCTTTGGGAACTTAACCCTTTGCGAAATAGATCAAAGTCAGCCATTAAACAATACGCCGATATTCTGAAATATCGGCGTATTGTTTAATGGAGCTAAGTATGCCTTTGAAAGCCGCAGGTCAGCTTCGGCTTGTGATCTCAATTAAATGAAAGCCGAACTGAGTCTTAACTGGGCCATGAACCTTACCTACTTCTGCGCTGAAGACAACATCATCAAACTCTTTTACCATTTGTCCAGGAGTAAATGTGCCGAGACCTCCGCCCTGTTTTCCTGAAGGGCAGAGAGAGTGTTCTTGTGCAACCTCCGCGAAATCAGCACCTTCTTCGATCTTTGTCTTGAGATTTTCGCACTCTTCACTGGTTTTGACTAATATGTGACGGGCAGCAGCAGATGACATTATATTCTCCTTGTAAAAAAGTTAATGAGTGAAATTATAAACCTCATGCGGTCTAAAAATAAAGAGCAGGCTATTTTCGGCTTCTTATAACCGTAATAGACTCCCCGCCGACTCCCCAGTTATCGGTTTCTACCTCGTCAATGACAACATATGTAGATTTACGTGGTTTTCCCAGTACGTCAAACAGGAGGTCTGTTGCCCCGGCGATCAGCTGTTCTTTTTGTTCGGCAGTAACACCGCCTTTGGTGATCTTGATATTTATATATGGCATGCTGACTCCTTTATCCGGCCGGGTATGCGGTTACCAGAGCTCCCAGCTTGATGTTGCGAGGACATAAATCCCCAGGGTTAAGTTGCTTACTCCGTGGGCGACGATGCAGTTCCACAGATCGCGCTTCCAGTATAGAAGCAGGTTTATCATTGTGCACCATACGGCAGCAGCGAACCACTCCGGGTGTGCGAGCGTGAAAAGTCCGGTAATCAATAAAAATGATTTGGGAGTGTAGACACCTATCTTCTGGCTTTCCCAGTCATCCGATATGATCCATCGCATCAGGTACCCGCGCCAGAACAGTTCCTCTGCAACAGGAACCAGCACGGCAAGTCCCAGCAGTCTGACCGCTATAAAGCCCGCCTGACCGGCGGAGCTTTTTATTGATTCAAAGGGGTTAAATGCGGGTCGTGTCTCGGACTTCAGAAACTCAGGCAGATATGCAGATATCTGGGCTTCAAGATTTAATCTGCTGATCAGGATCCATATCACGATTCCGGCAAGGCCGACAATAATGCCAGGCAGCACATTGCGGTGGATCTTGATTATTCCTGTCCCTCGCAGCAATATGATGGCAGCAGTCCCGGTAATTACAACAGATGCAGCATACAGTCCGGGATAAAGTTCAGGAAACTCTCCCGGGATCTGGGTTAACAATAGATAGAGAATAAAAGGTGCAACAAATGGAAGCATAACTTATCCTTTTTTTAGTGTTATCATTGCCAGTTATTCTTAGTGCTTATCTCATTCGCCTTAAATAACGGGCTTATAAACGTGATGAGATGAATGGCAGGGATTAGTTTAACAAAATAATACTGATATTAGTTCCGGGATGCCAGCCAGATGATATGCCTGCTTCCTTTTCCCCTGCTGCGGGCATGGACTTTTTGTTCATTAACGGAAAATCCTGCATTCCCCAGGCGTTTTGCAAAAGCCTGATCCGGTCCTGCTGACCAGACAGCAAGTATTCCTCCGGGTCTCAGTGCCGCATAGGCCTCTGCAAGTCCTGCCGCTGAGTACAGGGTATTGTTATTTTTGTGTGTAAGACCTTCGGGACCATTGTCAACATCAAGCAGTATGGCATCGAAATAATTATTCTGATTTCTTATGATCAAGGCGACATCGGTTGTCTTTATTATTACTCTCCGATCCTCTAATGGATAATCAGCTATATGAGCGAGAGGCCCCTGGTTCCACAGAATGACCGCAGGTACTAGCTCTGCCACCTCAACAAAGGCGTCTGCATGTAATACTCGGAGAGCCGCTGCCAGAGTAAAGCCCAGTCCCAAGCCACCGATAAGAACCCTTGCACCAGGATGTTCTGCTACACGTTTGCATGAGAGTACAGCCAGTGCATCTTCTGAGCCATGGAGTCTGCTGTTCATAAGTTCATGGTTGTTAATGCGGATAGAAAATTCATCACCGCGTTTATAAAGGCTGATAATGCCACCGTCCCCGGGAACTTCGGAGCTGTCTAACGATTCCCAGGGTATCATTTGATATGTTGAGTAGTACTTTGAAATATCTTAAATGTCGACATAAATAAATTTTACATGAAATGCTTTAAAAAAATGAATCATGGACGGTGAGAATTGAAATATGATAACATTGTCTAAAATATCCGTTTTTTTGATATAATGCAGGTCTATATTTGTGTATGCCGTTTGACCGAAATAAATGTTCCAGGTCATTAGACCGCAGGGGTAAGTAATTAATGATAGATCTGCAAAAGAAAAAATTTTTGGTCATAGACGATTTTCCTGATTTTATCAAGCTTATGAAGCGTACGCTTTTTGCACTTGGTGCTAATAATATGGATGAGGCTCGTAGTGGTGAACAGGCGATTGAGCTGATGAAGAGGAATTCCTACGATATCATCATGTGTGATTATAACCTCGGGGCCGGTAAGAAGGATGGACAGCAGATACTGGAGGAGGCGAAACACAGTGAACTGATCCGGCACTCAACGGTATATATAATGTTGACGGCTGAAAATACCATGACCATGGTAATGGGGGCTGTAGAGTACCAGCCTGACGCATATCTGCTTAAACCAATTTCCAAGGAGGTTCTTGGCAAAAGGATTGAAACGCTTTTACTTAAAAAGGCAGATTTTGAAAATATTGAGGCTGCCATTGCCAGAAAAGAATATAACAGTGCTATTGCACTTTGTGAGGAAAAGATTAAGACCTCGCCGAAAAATAAGCTTGAGTACCTCAAGCTTAAAAGTGATCTCTGTATAAGGGCTGGTAATCTTGAAGCTGCCAGTGTTGTATTTGAAGAGGTGCTGGCTATCAGGGATATCCCCTGGGCTAAACTTGGGCGCGGCAAGGTATATTTTTTAGAGGGTTCTTACCTGAATGCACGCGAGATCTTTCAGGCTATTATCCAGGAAAACAAGATGTTTATGGAGGCTTATGACTGGCTGGCCAAAACCCTGGAAGAACTCGAGGATATGGACTCGGCAAAGCGGGTTCTGATTAATGCTACAGAGATATCTCCAAAGGCAATTCTTCGTCATCAGAACATAGGCAATCTTGCCTTTAAGACCAATGATTTTGACAAGGCGGCTGAGGCCTTCAATGCCGCTATTAATATAGGGAAAAATTCCTGTTACAAAAATGCATCCGATTATACGGGTCTGGCTAAGACGCTTGTTCATACAGATTCATCTGAAGGAGCGCTTGAAGTACTTCAGGCTGCACGTGAAGAATTTAAGGGTGATCGTAACGCGATGCTTCAGACTTCTGTAGCTGAGTGTACGGTGTATAAGGATCTGGGCCGTGATGATGATGCAAAAAAGTCTATTCAGGAGGCATCCAAGATCCATGCAAGTCTCGGCGGCGCGGTTCCGGTGCAAGAGACTATGGAGCTGGCCAAGGCCTGTTTTTCTGTTGGGGATAAAGCAACCGGTATCAGCTTTATGCAGGAAGTTGTCAAGGATAACCATGATAATGACAAGGTCATAAATATGGTTGAAGATGCATTTGAGGTTGCCGATCTCCAGGAAGAAGGCGCAAAGATTATTGCTGCGACGCAAAAAGAAATGATTAAGCTGAATAATGAGGGAGTATCACTGGTGGAGCAGGGCAGGCTGAAGGATGCCATAGACTTTTTTGAAAAAGCGGCAGGCAGACTGCCTGAAAACAAGATTATAAATGCCAATGCCGCCCATGCACTTTTGATGTTTATGGAAAAAAATGCTGTGAGTGATAAGTACCTTTTCAAGGCGTCGCAGTACATTGATCGTCTTAAGAGAATTGACCCTGCTTATGATAAATATAAAAAGCTTTTATTTATGTACGAAAAACTGAAAAATCCCACATAAATAATCTAACCGGGAGAGTGTAATAATGATTAACCCGACTAAAACAATCGACTTCCCTGCCTTTTTGGCATCAACTGTTCATGATATGAAAAATTCGTTAGGTATGCTTATGAACACTCTTGATGAGGTAGTTGAGACCTGTGTTTCAAAAGGGTGTGATTCCGGCAGTCAGCTTTCGCTTATGCAGTATGAGTCTAGAAGGGTTAACAATAACCTCATCCAGCTTCTTACGCTTTACAAGATGGATATGGATCAGTTCAGCCTTCAGCTCGGAGAGTATGATGTATATGAATTGTTTGAAGAGATCATCCTGCAGAATGATTCAGTATTGAAGGCCAGGGGGATTGAGCTGATCATGGAATGTGATGAGCAGCAGATCTGGTTTTTTGACCGGGAGCTTATTACCGGGGTGATTAATAATGTGGTTAATAATGCGTACCGGTATGCAAAAGAGAAAATACTGATTCGTGCCGTTGAGGAAGACGGATTTATCGTGATCAGTATTGCAGATGATGGCAACGGCTATCCTGATGCTTTCCTGACCACTGATGTCCAGCAGTCAACTGGAGTCAGTTTCAGTACAGGCAGTACCGGGCTGGGGCTTTATTTTGCATCGATGGTGGCTGTTATGCATAAAAACAGGGACAGGACTGGAACTATAGAGATTGCGAATGGCGGGGAGTATGGGGGCGGGTGCTTTACTATCCGGCTTCCATGATCTGTATTATTATTTTTCAGTAGACTGTTTTTTTAGCATTTTGCTGATCATCATCAGAAATTTATCTGGGATAATTGGTTTTGCAATAAAGGGAATATCAGCATTAATACTCTTGGTCTTATCTGAAAATTTGGGCATGTAACCGCTTGTAAAAATAAAATGTATGTCCGGCTTCATGCCCTGGATTGTCTGCAGTGCCTCTTCGCCTTTCATAACCGGCATTACTATATCGAGGATCACCAGTTTGACATCCTCTATATTTTCTTCGAACAGCTTTATCGCATCAAGTCCATTACTGGCGGCCAGGACTTTGTAATTGTATGATTCAAGGATAGTTGTTATGGATTTCCTGACAGACTCGTCGTCTTCTGCAAGGAGTATGGTTTCCGCATTGCCTTTTTGAGCGGATTGGCTTATGGACGCTGCTTCTTTGTCAGCCTGCTCTTTTATCGGCAGATAAATGCAAAATGTTGTACCTTTCCCCTCAGTGCTTTTCAGGGTAATACATCCCATGTGCTGTTTTATAATACCGTAAATTATAGGAAGCCCCAGGCCCGTCCCCTCCCCAACGGCTTTTGTGGTATAAAAAGGTTCAAATACTTTCTTCTTGTTTATTTCAGAGATACCTTTACCTGTATCTGTCACGCAAAGTACTGCATATATACCGGCCTTTTCCAGGTCATTTGCCTTTGCAAAAGCATTATCAACCTCAATCTGCGCGGTGCTTATGCATAGTGTGCCGCCATCGGGCATAGCATCCCTTGCGTTAGTTGCCAGGTTCATTATGGCCTGTTCTATTTGCGGCTTATCAGCAATTACCGGAAGTGCCGCATCTGAGAAGTTTATCTGCAGGTCTATATCAGCTCCTATATAATGGTGCAGCATTTTTTCACTGCTTTGCATTATTTCGTTAAGGCTTATAGCCGAAAATGCATATTTTTGCTTTCTGCTGAATGTAAGTAGTTCACCTGCTATCCGGGCAGCATTGTTGGAAAGTTCCATAACACTTTTTATATGGCCGCTAATGGGACCGTCGGAATCTGTTTTCTTCTGCATAAGGTAAATATTGTTGATAATTGCGGTTAGTATGTTATTGAACTCATGTGCTACGCCTCCGGCAAGCTGACCCACGGCTTCCATTTTATGAGCATGAAGCAGCTGAGCCTCAAGTTCTTTGGCCGCTGTAATGTCTTCCAGGACCTCGATGTGATAGTCAGGATCGGCTCCTGCTTTCCACATCGGGGATATGGTTACATTTACCCATATAACGGAACTGTTTTTGTGAGCGATCTGCTTTTCATGTGAAAATTCTCTTATCCTGCCCTCTAGCAGGTCATTCATTTGCCTGCGGTCTATTTCAATATTGTCCTGATGGGTTATTTCAGCCAGAGAGATTCGTTGCAGTTCCTCTGGGGAGTAACCGGTGATCTCACAATATTTTCTATTGACTCTGCAGTAAGTCCCTGTCTTTGAATCTATCTGTGCTACCCCAACCGCCGCCTGTTCAAATATGGCGCGGAATCTCTCTTCACTTGCAATAAGTTCCGTATTAGCCAGGTCGAGTCGGGTGGTGCGATCTTTGACTTTTTGCTCAAGGTCTGCATTTTGATCCTGTATCTGCTGGATCATTGAGTTGAAAGTTTCAGCGAGAATGCCTACTTCATCTCCTGTGTCTACAAGGACACGCGCTGAAAGGTCGCCGTCTTTAATGGCCCTGGCAGTGCGGCTCATTTGTACTATTGGCCTGGAAAGGTTGCGGGCGATCATAGCGGTGAAGACCGCTAATGCTATTACACCTGCCAGGGTTAAATAAATGGAGTGTTTTATTTTTGTGTATATAGGAGACATGATCTCCTCTCTGTCCTGCTTTACGACCATGCCCCATCCGAAACTTGAGGTCAGCGGTATATAACGGTATGCAGCCAGGACCTCAATACCCCTGTAATCTGTTGTTATCATAAAACTTTCCTGCCCTTCTGAGGCGAGAAGTGCAGGCTTGGAACGGATTCTATTTTCAGTATACTTATATTTCAGAGGGGCTAAAGGTCTGGCATTTTCGTCTACTATCAGTGTTTCTCCTGTAACCCCCAGTCCCTCTCCTGAGAGCAGTATCTGTTTAAGTAATTTTTCTGATACTATATGTAAATCCAGATAGGCAAGGTGAGTTCTATTGTCTGTTATTGACTTGTGAATATCAAGGGTTAAGGCGCCGGAGCTCTGTCCAGGGTCATGGATATGCGGAGTAATATGTATATCATCGTATTTCATCTTTTGACGAAGTGCCGGGTCATTGTAGGCTGTTTTGCCGAGTTCATTTCTATCAGTAGAAACCAGAATCTGATGTGTTTCTGAGTCTATGATTTGCAGGGACTTGTAAATTTTATAAGCTTTTTTTGCAATTGCAAGCTGTTGGAGCAGTATGATGTAGGAGGGTCTTTTGCTGAATTCATTCCATATGTCATCATCCTCGGGTTTTGCAGCTTGTAATTCTTTTATATCCTGCTTCGCTGTCTTGATCTGATTAATTATCATAGGACTTTCTGCAATTGTCATTGAATCAGTCTTTATTTTATCCAGCCATTTTAGAATTTGCTCTTTCTCAAGGTCAGCAATTAGATTCAGATTTTTAAAAGATTTAGATTTCTCTACAGCATAGTCTCCCTTGAAAGCAGTGAAAGGCAGGCCGAATATATTTATTATTTCAATAGACAAAAAGGTCGAGATGAAAAGGATTGAAAAATATACCAGCATCTTTGTTCTGATGTGAGTGAACATGACTTTGTGTCCTGAAGCTGGAGTCTTGCTCATAGCGCCCTCATTCTAGTTTGTGTAATGTAGATAGCTTTATAACTTTTCATAGCATGAGTTTTAAATTAGATTGTAATCATATTCATTAATACGGAATCCTGCGGGATCCTTCATGATTTGAATGAGTATGTTTCTATCGAAACTTCTGTGTGCATTTTCCCAGGTGCTTTCTTCCGGAAGTTTGCCAAGGTTTTCAATGAAAATAAACTCTCTGTGAAGTCGTCCGTTTTCTTTATAATACTCTTCCGGTATAAAAGGGGCCGCGGTTATAGCTGATAATCCATTCTTAATAAGGGCTGCATTTGTAGCTGTTTTTAAAACGGGTGGATAGCCGGAAAATTTTTGTGAGGTTTTTAACTGCAGTTCACTTGCCTTCAGCAGGTTTTCTTCACTTTCATCCATCCATCTCATCGCCCTTATCTGTGCGGCCGCTATTAACTGGGCAGCACGAGGGTGTCTTTCAGCAAAGTCTTTTGTCACGTACAGATAAGATGTATTGATGCTTCTATGAATTACATTAAAGTCTTTGTATTTTGTGAGTGCTATCGTTGGTGTGGGCTCCCAGGCTACAAAGGCATCTATATTGCCGTTTGCAAGGGCATCAGGCATCTCACTTACCTTCATTTTTACAAGGGTCACGTCCTTTTCCGTCATATCTGCTGAGGCAAGTGCCAGTAGCAGTGAATAGTGTGCAGATGAACCAAAGGCATTCCCTATCTTTTTCCCCTTAAGCTCATTTACTGGTATGCTATCGCGGGCTATCAGGGAGGAAAACTGTTGCTTTGCAAGCGAGAGTACTATTACCTTGCCGGTAGCTGCCGCTGCTATCATAGGCATGTCCCCTGCCAGTGCAATATCCAGCTTGCCATTTTTAAGGAAATAGTTAATATCCCCGCCCTTGAAAAAAGGGTGCGAGCGGAGCTTTAGTCCAAGTGTCGAGAGTGATTCTTTCAGTATGTTGTCGCGGTTCATAAGCTCACTTATAACGCCTATAGGAACTCCTAATGGCTGGGAACCGAGATCTATAATGTTGTCTTTAGCTCCAAAATCATATGTGCTGTATAAAGGGTGTGTTGAAAGATCATTTATAGCGGAGCTATGTTGTGTCTCTGTGGTCTCAGTCTTTGTACAGGATATCGCGGCGAAACATGTAATCAGTGCAATAATAATTCCTAAGGCGGAGGGTTTGTTCATAATATATCTCTTTATAGCGATCATAGATCAATAACATGGATTCTAATGTTTATATTAATTTAATTCTTTTAAATTCCTGTTATAGCATTATTAGGTAATATCTAATTGGTCCATATGTAAATATAAGTTTGCGAGAGACTGTTTCTACGCAGGCTATTCAGCAAGGACCTCATAAAGTTCTGCTAATTGTTCGGTTATATTCCAGTATTTCTTAAGGAGCAGGGCGGAAATATCTTCGGATAACGGGCTTAGGCCGTTTTTTTGGTAGAAGGCCCTTTTCACTGAGGCGTTTTTATCTATATGCACCAGCATGGGAAGTATCGTGAAATGCCTGAAGTAATCCAGCAGTTCACTTCCTATGCCCCGGCGTCTACTTGCCGGGCGTACACTTAAATGCCGGATCAGCGTATAGCTGTCAATATTCTGAACCCCCATGATCCCTGCCAGTTCCCCATTATCTTCATATCCCCAGAATATCATACCGGATGCCATTTCAAGGTGAAGGTCATCTGGTGTCATTGGGTCCTTCTCAGGCAATGCTAAAGGCAGGTTATTCTCAGCCTCAGAATGGCCGTCATTAAGTATCTCCAAAATTGCATGAAAATCATGATCATTGCATTGTCTTACCATAGGGTGGCTAATATCCCGTGGTATGTTTTCATTGTCAAGAGAGTGCTGCGGGTGGGAATAGACTGATTATTCGTTATTGAATTTTCTAAATACAAGAACTGCATTCAGTCCTCCAAAGGCAAAGGAATTGCTTAATGCAGTATTGATTGTCATAGGACGGGCGGAGTTTGGAACAAAGTCAAGTTCACACTCTGGGTCTTTATCCAGGAAATTGATAGTTGGCAGTGCGGTCTGTTCACGTATGGCAATAATAGTTGCTATTGATTCAAGTGCTGCCGCTGCTCCGAGTGCATGTCCATGCATTGATTTAGTGGAAGATACTGCGATTTTTTTTGCATGTGCTCCAAATACGGTATTTATCGCTTTTGATTCTGAAGAGTCATTTTGCTTGGTACCTGTTCCGTGGGCATTGATATAGTCTACGGCTTCCGGGGATATCCCTGCATCAGCAAGTGCGAGCTTTATTGCGCGTCCTGCCCCTGCAGGATCGGGCTGCAGCATATCATGAGCATCAGAACTCATGCCCAGACCGCTTAGCTCAGCATAAATTCTTGCCCCGCGGGCCAGGGCGTGATCCAGCGTTTCAAGTATGATGGTTCCGGCTCCCTCGCCTAATACCATGCCGCCTCTCTGCAGTGAAAATGGTCTGCATGCTGTGCTGTCCATGACCCTCAGACCTTCCCAGGCCTTTAAGGTTGCAAAAGTAATCTGGGCCTCTGAACCTCCTGTGACAGCAACGTCTGCTATGCCTGAACGGAGCATAAGCAGGGCCATGCCAATGGCATGGCTGGATGAGGAACACGCAGAAGTTGTCGAGAATGAGGGGCCGGTGATGCCGAGATCAATGCTTACCCAGCTTGCACCGGAACTTGGTATTAATTTGGGAATAGTGAAGGGATGTAAGCGTTTTGCCCCTTCCGTAAACAGCTTGCGGTAACCGCTTTCCTGAGTACGTTGTCCGCCAATCCCTGTACCTTGAACTACAGCGGTACGCTCGGAGGTTTTTTTATCAATTTCCAGTCCAGCATCCTTGACGGCCTCACGTGAGGCGAGGATATTAAACTGGGCATAGCGGTCTATCTTTTTAATCTGCTGCTCGGAAAAGTGATTGCGCTCATCGTAGTCTTTGACCTCAGCTGCGATCTTGACACGGAATTCACTGGTATCCAGAAGCGTAATGGGGGCAATGCCGCATTGGCCTGCAAGCAAGGCCTCGGAAAACTCTGCACAATTATGCCCGAGCGATGATATGCAGCCTATACCTGTTACAACAATACGCTTCAAGAGTCTTCGTCCTGTTCCCTGATCATATCTTTTACTACCCGGATGACATCGGCAGCGGTCTTAAACTGCTGATTATGTCCTGTGCTGAAATCCGGATCCGGGATACTTATATCAAACCGTTCTTCAAGATCAAAGATTAATTCTACCATCTTTAAGGAGTCCAGTCCGGTCATTTCCATTGAAGTATCCGGCGTAATTGATCCTTTTTCAGCTTCAGCATGTTTTGCCATAATATCCAGAACATCATGGCTTACTGAATCGTCCATCCAAATCCTCCAGGGTTATACATTTTTTTCAATCATATAATTATACATGAGAAATTAGAAAAGGGGTGGGATTGCCGAGGATGCTGAAATCTTTTCCCGGCTTCACTGGAGACATGTATTCACTTCATCTAGTGATTAGTATCAATAAACTTTTTCAGGAGATCGGCATAGGTAGGATCGAGTGTGGTGAGAATGTCCAGTTCTTTCATTGCAGACACTTTGTCCTTCAGTTTTAAGTAGTTGAATCCCAGATGGAAGTGAGCCATAACGCTTTCAGGACTGACCGTGACGGCTTGCTGAAATGCCTTCACGGCTTCTGCAGGCTTATGCATTAATTCATATGTAATGCCGAGCCCGATGTTTAAGTTGATATCATCTGGATTGAGCAGTAAAGCACCGGCAAATGTATGCAGTGCCTCATTATGCATGCCCATGGTTACAAAGTGTTTTCCCAGGCGGTAGTTAGCCTTTGCATGTGAGGGATCAAGCTCGAGCACTTTTTTATATGCCCTGAGGGAATCTTCAACATTTTCAAGCATCTCATGACTTACCCCTAGCCTGTGAAGGACATCAGGATTGTTAGGGGTATTTTGAAGAATTATGTTATATTGGATGACTGATTCAGTATAATTGCCCAGACCTTCATACGCCCTGCCGAGGCCATAACGCGCCTCAGTATTTTCAGGGTCAGCATCGAGCGCATTACTGAACGCGAGCATCGCAGCGAGATATTTTCCTGTCTCAAGGTTGGCCTGCCCGTGTTTATTTAGTTCCACCGGGTCATTAATTGCCCTTGATTTTGTCTCGCTATGCTCAGTCGCCCAGGTACCTTTAGGCATAAAGATTAAGGTAGTGGCCAGTAATATTGATAGTATGTAAGTAGAAAATTTCATTGTAATCGGCTCCATCACTTTTTTAAAAGATTAACACATTTCTATTAATTCTAAAAAGGATGATAAGCGTGTCATTGCATTTTAATGTATAATATTTATGGCAGAGGGTTGGATTCCTAAGATTAAATGGTGCAAAGGTCCGCACCGACTATTTGAAAATAATAAAATAAGGAGTATATATGAGGTCGTTTGGTTCAAATTCTCGTCGTGGGCAGGCACGACCGCAGCAGCAGCGTTCGCAGATGCCGGCGCGTAAAGTTGTTTCACCTGAGGAAAAAAAGTTTATTGCCGGTACAGCAGTAAATCCGCATGAGCGTATTGTTTTAGAGAAGGGTAGTGATGATATATCTGTCCGTGCGCTTGATCTTATCTGTCCTATAGGAATGGGTCAGCGTGCTTTAGTCGTATCCTCGCCCGGGTTGGGCAAAACGACATTTATAAAGAATATCTGTAATGCGGTGACAAACGGGTATCCTGATATGAAGGTGTATTGTGTACTTGTTGATGAGCGTCCCGAAGAGGTGACTGATTTCACGCGCAGTGTAGATGCTCAGGTATTTTCCTCGTCCATTGATGAAACTCATGAAAATCATATCAAGCTTGTCGATAAAGTTATCGCCCAATCCTTTAAGGAGGCAGCTGCGGGGCATAATGTCATGATACTTCTTGATTCACTTACGCGTCTGGCACGGGTGCACAACTCGCAGCATCAGGGTAGAGGACGTACGATGTCCGGAGGAGTGGGTGCAGGTGCACTTGAGGTGCCGCGCCGTATTTTTGGTACCGCCCGTACTGTAGAGGGTATGGGTTCTATAACTATTCTTGCGACGATCCTGGTCGATACTGGCAGTGCTATGGATAATGTCATATTTGAGGAGTTTAAAGGCACCGGTAATATGGATCTAGTACTCGCAAAAGATCTGGCTGAACTCAGGGTGTTTCCTGCCATAGATGTCTCAAAGAGCGGTACCCGCCGAGCAGAGCTTTTGTTTGATCCAGAAGAATATAAGTGCCGTGAGTTATTGCTTCGGGGTATGGCCTCGATGAAGAATCTTCATTCTATGGAAAAGCTGATTCAGATGCTTGAGAAATTTCCTACTAATAGCGAGCTTTTAGAGTCGTTTAAGGTTAAGTCATAGGAATGCATTGAAACAAGTCCTGGTTTCCTGTTATTTAGGCGCCTTTACTCCATCTTTTCCATCAAGATTACTTTTTTGAGGCAATAAGTAATATTGACAGCGCACCTCATAGATGCTAAATAAATATAACTAGTACGACTAAAAAAAGAACTACAAAGAATAAAGGGAGGATTAAATGTACCAATGGTTCAGATAAGCTTTCCTTATAAAATAATGATTAAGCAAAATGAAAGTTTACATAGGCATTCTTTATTTCGAAGATCTCAATAAAAGGAGAAAATGAAGAAAAAACTTTTTGTAGGTTTGGTATTAGGATTATTTTTTATTGCTATGACTGAAATGGTAAATGCCAATGTCTTGACGTTTGACGACATTTCTTTTCCTGGTGATACCGGGCAAATACCTGATTCCTACGTAGGGCTTACCTGGTCTTCTGCATGGAGAGTAAACGATCAAATTGGGTTTAGCGCTGGCCAGGGATTTATGTTTGGTGCTGTTTCGGGGTCTCAAACTGTATTTAATGGGTGGGGTGCTGATGTAACGATAGTCAGCAATGATGAGTTCATATTCAAAGGGGCTTACTTAACATCTGCCTATAACAAAGATTTGAATATTCAGATCATAGGAAAAAACAATGGTGTTACCTTGTATGATACCAGCATTATCGCCCCTGTTCCTCAAACTGAACTAGCTGCTTTTTCTGCAAAATGGTTTCAATTCGATTATTCAGGCATAGATGAATTGCAATTTTCATCATTCGGGGGTACTGCTGGTACGGATGTTTTTGGAAATTTAAATCCGAGTAACACTCATTTTGTAATGGATAATTTTATATACGTACCAGTCCCTGAGCCAGCAACAGTGCTTCTCTTGGGTGCAGGCCTTGCAGGTCTGGTTTGTGCACGAATCAAAAGAAAGGAAAAGTAGTCAGTATTGTTTATAGCCCTATAATAAAGTTCTCAATTGCTGCAGTTCCATCGATCAGGTTTATATTTCCATTAAGAATTGATATGCCATGTAAGTTTTCCTGTGATCAGTTATAACCTACAGATACAGGGTCTTGAATCTATAGCTATACTTACGACGATCCTGATCGATACCGGCAGTGCTATGGATAATGTCATCTTTAAGGAGTTCAAAGGCATCGGTAATATGTATACTGGTGTTCGCAAAAGATCTGCCTGAGCTCAGGGTGTTTCCGGCCATATATGTTTCAAAGAGCCGTACATGTCGTGCAGAGCTTTTGTATGATCCTGCAGAGTATAAGCGATGGTACTTATTATGTATTAATAATATGAGTGAGTTGCTGTACACTGTTGACATCGGATCTCAAAGGCTATTGCTTTGTTATCATTCATGGAACTCGGCACTGAAATTTGCGTTCTGCGGGATAGTTATAGACAGGTCGAAATGTAATAGTATATATTAGTTGAAAATGAAAACTATATACAGGGGCTGGTTTGGTGATTTGAATTAACCAAATTGCTTTTATATTTTATAACATGCAAATAGAGAGGTTTTTTGATATGAGTGACTATTTAGGGACGTTCTGGAAAGACCATTCGGAAATGATTTTATCAGTAAGCTATAACGCATTACTTGTCATTATCGTTCTCTTTGCAAGTAATTTTATTGCAAAAGCATTTCATCGTTGGATACGCAAGACCAATGATCATTTTGAGAGGTTTGATGAAACCCTGGTTCCAATTTTATGCACAGCAGCGTCTGCAGCTGTATATGCTCTCGGATTTGTCATTATTCTTGATTTTTTTGGTGTAAATACTACCAGTATTATTGCACTGCTGGGTGCGGCGGGACTGGCTATTGCTTTAGCTCTTAAGGATACTCTCAGCAATATTGCTGCAGGAATGATGCTGCTTATTCTCAGACCGTTTCGTACTGGACACTTCATTGAATGTGGCTCTATTATGGGTACAGTACTGGAAGTAGGGCTGTTCACTACCATCTTTAAAACACCTGATGGGCTTTACATCTCCTCACCTAACAGCAGTTTATGGGGCGCTCCAATAAAAAATTTTACAAAAAATGGTACCCGACGCATGGACCTGATTGTGGGGATTTCATACACTGATTCTATTGATACCGGATTTGAAGCATTACAGAATATTATAAATAATGAAGCTCGCTTTCTGCTTGATCCAGCTCCCAAAATAATGGTGCAGGCAATGGCCGACAGTTCGGTAAATCTGCAATTGCGCGCATGGACTAGCATAGATGATTATTGGAATGTCTATTGGGATAACAATAAGAATATAAAAGAACAGATTGAAGCAGCGGGCCTGACTATACCTTTTCCTCAAAGAGATGTCCATATTTTTAATGAAAAGTAAGGATAAGTTTCTTTCATAATCTAGATAAATAGGTATACATAGTCGAACCGGGCATTACTCTGAATGCATGCAGACAACCTTTTTTCATAGAACTTTTTTTCATGAACTGCCGGCGACAAATATCCCAACCGTTTATTAGTTTATTGACCAATAATAAAGTTCTCGATTACTGCAGTCCCATTGATCAGGTTTATATCTCCATTAAGAATAGATCTGCCCGGAATATTTTCATGTGCGCAGTCATAACCTCCTGATATAGTGATGGATATAGTGCGGTCGGCATCCAGAGCTTCATTATATCCCCCGGCACGGGCACGTATTGTATCTCCTGTTTGAGCGGCATCGTAGGCTGACTGCAGCGAATTGAAATACGAAGGCGAAGGGCTATCCAGTCTGACGGGCAGGGTGGGGCAGGTGGTAAACTCCGCTGTAATGTTCATGTCCGATGTAATTATAAGGTCGCACTGTTGAGTGTCTGTGCAAGACGGGTGATCCCAGGCTGCAAATAGCGAATCTGGTTCTGCCACAGCTGTCAGTGAGATGGTATTGCCCAAATTTAGTATGGTGCTGCAGGCTGCTCCACAATTGATGCCTTCCGGGGAAGAAGTAATGATTCCGTTTCCAGTGCCTGATTTGCTGACTGACAGAACATGGGCCTGCTCTGTGACATTTATATAGTAAATGCGGGTCAGGATACTTTCGCTGTTATCAGAATCTCTTGTTTTCAGTTTAACGGAATACTTGCCGACACTGTTGTAGATGTGCATTGGATTTTGAAGGCCGGAATCAATTATACCGTCATTATCAAAGTCCCACTCATATGAAAATGGTTTGTCATGACCCATTGAAAGGTCTGTGAAATTTACGGAAAGAGGTGATAAGCCTTCCACTGGTCCTGCTATGAAATATGCCACAGGAACAGTGTCCGCTATTATGGTTGCAGCAGTAGATATATCCTCTGATCCAACGTCATCAGTGATTTTAAGTTTGATGATATGAGTCCCGTTCTGCTGGAATGTATATTGATAGAATGGAATGGTTGTGCTGTGATCATACGCCCCATCATTATCGATATCCCATTCATATTGCATTATAGTCCCATCTGCATCTGTTGATCCTGAGGCATCAAGTATCAGTTGTTCTCCCTCGACGGCGTAGTAAGGCCCCCCGGCATGGGCAGTTGGCGGTATATTAGTAATGCGAAATTCATCTGCGCCGATATCTGGAAGTGATCCGATTATTCTGTTGTCGCCTTCAAAGTCATAAGGCGGCAAAAACGGTGCGGAACTATTTCCAGCATCAATGCATTCAGAAGATGCAGATAGATGGTAGTTTTTATTTACAGGATCTATATAGCCGGGTTCAGTATTGATATTGTTTCCATCAGAAGTGATAAGCCCGGTATAATTGTCCGGATCGTAATTATTATTCCATACCGCAAGATGCATAAGTGAATCAGGTATATAAATTTCTGATCTCTCAGGAATGGATGAGTTGCCGAGGATAATATTATTATAGATATCCGCAGTAGCTGATTCACTTGTATTCTCAATAAATAACCCGCTGCCTCTGCCTGAAACTGCTGTTGTTACATTATTACTGATGGTGTTATTGACCATCACGACACGGCCTGCAGTCTGTAGGTTTGCAGAAATACCGCCGCCGTTATATGCGGCAGTATTGTCTGTTACTATGTTATTAATAAAGACCAGGAGACCATATTTGGTTGTGGCCTGAATGCCTGCATAAAAGTCGGCGCTGTTTCCCTGAATTATGCTATTTTTTAATATGGATATGCCCTCTGGTGAGTTGAGTGATATGCCTCCGCCTGATCCGCTGTTACTATTGTTGCTGACGATCAGATTGCTGAGTTCAATATCCCGTTTTTGTGAAGATACATATAGGCCTCGTATTCCATTGGTCACGGTGAGATTTTCCACCCGGATGTTTCTGGGATATGGAGAGGCGCTGTTGTCTGTGAGGTTCAGTACTTCATATTGTGCCTCACCATCAAGGATGCTCAGGGCTGGATCGCTGAATTGTTCTGTGCATGATTGAGAATAGCCACCCTGGATATTCAGTCGATGGGGTTGTATTGAATTGTATGAAAAACGAGTTCGTCCGCTCTCAGATACTTTGTAAATACCCTGCTGCAGCTTTATAACATAGTCCTTTGAACTGCTGCGCGCGTTATCTAATGCCATTCTCAGACCATAACTATCCGAGACACAGACTGTAACGGTACAGGCATCTCCGTAGCCGTTTGCGTCTGAATCATGCTGATCAGGATCGGGCAGTACAGGACATACATCAGTTGCATTTTCATACCCGTCGCCATCAATATCCGGATCACAGATATCGCCTATGTTGTCATTGTCCAGGTCAGCCTGATTCGTATTTTGCAGTAGCGGGCAGTTATCATCGATATCTAAAATATAGTCTTCGTCATCGTCTGAGTCGCACGCGTCTCCAGGGCCGTCAAGGTCTGTATCGGTCTGTAAGGGGTTGTAATGCAGCGGACAGTTATCTGTGGTATCTGCTATAGAGTCATTGTCATCGTCTTCATCACAGCTATCGCCGTACTGATCATTATCCGTATCTGTCTGGGTCTTATTGTACAGTGCAGGGCAGTTATCCTGTGTATCTAACACTGTATCGTGGTCTGTGTCAGGGCCGGTGGTAAAGCTCCATATCGGACCAATTGATGATGCATTATGAGGATCTATGCTGTTTATCTGCCAGTAATAAGTGGTCTCAGGTTCCAGTCTTAATACGTCAAGCCTCGTTTCAGTCTGCCCCCGGCTATAAATAGACGGAGGACTGCTTTTGCTCAGATATATATTGTAAATAATGTTCTCGGGAGATTCCGGGTCGGTAGCAGCTTGCCATCTTAGTACCGGGTGAAGTGTCTGACCAATTGCCTGATCTTCCGGTTCAAGATATATAACAGGGGAGGGCGGCAGGTTTGATATTGGGCCGCTGTTTATTGTTTTTAAAAGGATATTGCCGGAACTGTCATAGCCAAAGTTTATGGTTAAATCGTTGCTATATATGACAGTACGTATTTGCCCCGAGCCGTCATAGTCATAGATAATTTCTGTGTCTACCGCAAAGGCTTGTATTGAACAGAGTACTGTAATTAATAGTGAGATATAAAGTGATAGTGTGAAACGGCGTAACTCAGGCATATGGCCATGTCCCCTTTTTATGGCTTGTTGGTTTTCCCTTATTATGGTTAGATTCCCGGGTTAGCGGGAATGGTTGTTAATTATTCTATTAATTTGTACTTGCCATTGAATTCATATGGTACATACTCTGTTAGCTCTCCAGCCTTATTATAATTCGGGACTTCCAGTTGAATAAATACGTCTTGAGTGTTGAAAACCAAAGTCCCTTTAATGTTTTCATATGGGTATGGAGCCTTTAATTCTCCTTTATGTGATGAAAGAGTAAAGTCATCAGGATAAAGAGTCCCTGTTCTTTTCGTTGTGTATATATAATGATTCTCTTCGGTTTTTGATTTGAATATAGCGGAGATCGGGTCATGCCCGCCGACGCATCTGGTACCTGTTAAGGTTAATTCATAATTGCCGGACTCTTCCTTGGCCAGTAGTGCAGTATTATGATTCTCAACTATATAATCCCCACAACACGATACCAGTATCAGTGTTAACCATCCTAAATTAAATTTAAAGAATCTAATCATATATCCATTCTGAATTCAACGCTTTATGGAAGTCGCTACATTTCGACTTAATCAGTTTTCTCCGGGAAATCAATGTATATTCTCCCTGACTCCAATCCCTTGCCATCATAAAACCATTTTACTGGCTGGTCATTTAAAAACAATGTGATAATTTCACTTGAGCCAAAGCCTGCATGAATACCAAGACTCTTGAATTGTATTATGCTCCCTCGTAAAAGAGAAATAATGTTTGTGCGAACAACTCGCATGGGAAGTAACACATGTCCTTCATAATTAACCTTTAAATCTATATTGCCTCGTATGCCCAGCGCATACTGATACCAGGTTTGTTCAATTATTGCATTTTCTACTGGTAACTCATTGCTGGATAAAAACGTCAGATTTCGTTCCGGTGCTATAACAAGATTAAAAGGAATAAACGATAGGATGGCTATCCCGAATAGTAAATAAATAATCCTGATAGTCCGTTGTTGAAATGGTAATAGCATTGTCATTTTTAAATTCCTTCAGAAACGTTCTTTTCAGTTTGACCAGTTTTTTTATGAATATGATTGTATGCAAATTGTGATAAGACTATGCAGGTAATAACAGTAATGGTTATTATAGTATTCGTTACAGTGCCTACCCATTCAGGGCCGCTATCACCATAGCCGAGGACGAATCCTTTAATTGCAGTCCACATTAAAGATAATGCAAACGCAGGTATGATGCTAAAAACTGAACCAATGAGCAAATAAAATAACCGACCAATGAGACTTTTAATCATATCCACCTAATTTGTCAGAGATAAAAAATGTTTCAAATAATTATCTGTAGCCTGCCTTGTGCTGGCTGCAGCTTCGGAATTTCTTGAATCACTCCACGTATCGTACCATTCTGGATGTTGTGTCATACCAAAGAATTCGGTGTTCCAATCTCTATGCGCATATGTATCCTGAATGCTGTGCAGTCCCTTTCCTAGGTGCCCAAGAGCAGCCTTGCAGTTTCCTGCCTTTGCAAATTTTACAGCTCGCTGAAGTTCACGATCTGCCCATTGTGTTCTAGTATCTCCGCTCCCATTACCTTGATTGAAATGTCGTGTTTGGTCTCCCATAAGTGGCATCCAATTTGTCCATGGTGCCGTATCAACTGCATTATTGGCAATTGCAATTATTTTTGCTTCATTTGCTGAGAAGCCCGCCTGTTGCGCCCAAAGGTAGGTGCCGTATCTTGAGTTTCCGATCCCTGAATGTACATCAATAGCCCAACGCCCGTCGGGATCAATCGCATTTACCGGATTATTTCCTACATAGGCATAGAGATTGACATCCCTTCCATCGAAGCCGATAGGATCTTCTGAGATGTATCTTCTAACTTCAGTATTGTAATGTTTTGTATTCATAAAGCCCTATTCATCACTTTCTTTCCTTCCCATAACTGATCAATTGGGATATTTACTCTCTTTCTCATTCCATCATATCTGTCACTTAATCCGCGGATCAAAAACATTCACATGAATTGCACCGGCAAGGTTGCCATTGCTAATGCTTGCTTGATTTCTGTTTCCACCCTGAATTCCTTCGTGTACTTCCCGTATGGTATCTTTTCCATTCTTGCACCTCCATTAAGTTAGTGTACTTAATTTTGGTGTCTACTTTTTTCAGCTTACTTCAAAGTTTTACTCAGTCGAAAGAAGATCCAAGTTACCAAAGCTGAAATAGGTATTATCCAAATCCCTACTTTGGTATAAGGGGGATGCCCACTAAAAGATCTTACAAATACCAAAAAAGAATATATGCTTACACATAATGAACCTGCAGCCGCTATCGTACAGAGAAACGATCTCATCTCACCTCATTGTCACTGATTAATTCCCCCATAGTTTTTCTATAGGGATATTCTCTTTTTGTCGTTTTTCATTATATATATACCACTGAATCCGAGGGTCGAAAACATTTACTTCTAATGCATCTGTCCATATCGTAGGAGCTATTTCTATACCGTAATCATCGGGCTTCTTGCCTTTTTTATAAAAATATACCGAAGTTTTACCAGACCATTGTAGTTTAATAGAGCCACATCGAACATTTCTATTGCCAAAACTAAATGCAAATCTACCAATTCCGCGCGGTCTTGGGGCAGAAAGCTGTTCTCTTACGAATTTCACATTTTTAGCAGAAAAATTTCCGGAACCATCTGGTTGATAATATGATTCATACTTAGCATACCGGTCGTCTTCCGTCTTGCCTGTCCAGAACTCAGTAAATTTCAACGCACAATACTTTTTGTCTTTACGAACAAGCAATATTTTTCCTAAAGGTATAACCACAGCATTAGGCGCAATAATTACTTCATCAGATACGATCAATTCTCCACCCGCTGTTTTCGAAGTTAACAGACAAAATAATATTATTATCGCAATTTTTTTCATTCTCTGTATCCAGAATACAACAACGCTTACTTAAAGACCCCGTCAGTGTTTTGATAGGCTTGATTAATGGTGCTCATGGACGGGAATACATCTCCATAAATATGCTTTACAGTTTCCCAGTTTAAACCAAAACCATGCCACTCTGCACCTGCATGTCCTGGAGTAGCTAAATCTTGTGTAGCATGAGCTGCCCTGGAAAGCGCTCCAGACCCACAACCTCCTGCGCGGTCATTAATATAGGCGGTTGTAGTTTGAATGGCCTGCTGTGACGACTGATAAGTGCCATCGGAAAGTAGACCAGCCATCGCATGTAGTCTCGTAGCTTCCCAATTCTCTCCCTGTGATCCAGATGAAAAGTCTACAGCCATAGCAGTCCAAGCAAGTTTTGTACTGTCCCAGACACCTCGTCCGGAGTTCCGTGAGGCTGCATACGTTATTCCAAAATGCCAAGGTGCTGCTAGGCGACCCCATGGATCAATCCAATTCACCGGATTATTCCCCACAAATCTATAAAGATTCATCCCACCTGCCTCCCCAAGGGGATCTCTATTGAGCCATCTGCCCAGTGCAGGACTATAAAAGCGATAGCCGTAATAGGAGAGCCCTGTTTCTTCATCATGTCTCTTGGTTGAAAACTGGAAGTGCTGATCTAGTGTCCCTGATTTGGCATTAACCTTGCCGAATATATCATAACTGTAAGAGGCCGCAATGTTTTCTGAGCTGTTGGTTATAGTATTAACATTGCCGCTGCCGTCATAGTGGTAATAGTAATTCTCACCATTTTCATTCATATTTAGAAGCCCCCCGATTCCTCCGGCCATATCAAGTCCCCAGGTATATGATCTGGTAACATTGTTTATTGCGTCTCTTTCCCAAAGCGGCAAAAGGCCGGTGCGCGTAATATGTATATCACTTACTAACGTACTATTTTCGTATTTCTTTAGTCTGGTCACAGTATTTCCAGCCCCATAAATGTATTCAGTTTTGTATAGAATGTTATCTGCTCCGGTATACGCGGTGCTGGTAAGACGGTTTTCTGCATCGTAGGTCATATGCATAATTTCACCTGTTGCGGTATAGCCATGGGTCATGTTGCCATCGGCATCATAGCGGTACTCGGCTTGATCGTCTGTGCTGAGCAGTTCATTCATATTATTGTAGGATGATAGTTCGAACCCGTCAGTGTAAGCAACTGGCGGGGTTGCTGCGGAGGTGGTTTGTGAACTGATTAGATCGAAATTATTGTAACTGTAAGCATGACGGTTGAGAATATTGTTGCTGGAGTCTTCGGTCCTGATTTCAGTAAGTCTGTGTAAAGGGTCGTCATACTGATAATAAGTGGTAGTGGCATTAGGCAGGCTGAGCGAGTTGATTTGATTGGTATCTTCAGCGTATGTGTATGTATAGGTTTCCTCCCCGCTGTTGATCGAAAATATTCTGCCAAGGGGGCGTTTGCCGGCAGATTCATAGTCATAGGAAAAATAAACTCCGTTTCCGGTTTCCGAGAGGAGCTCTTTTAACCTGCCGTGAATATCGTAATTGAAGGATATTTTATCATTATCAAGTGGGCCATCTGCACTGCTGAACTGTCCGGATGCATTATATCCGTATGCATAAGTACCGGCAGCGTTTGATTCTGCTGTCAGACGGTTATAGTCGTCATATGTAAAAATCAGATTAGGTGTGTTGTCTGAATAAGTAATGCCCTTGAGGTTGTGATTGGGATCGTATGTGTAATGTTTTGATATTGCACGTGCATTGGTGCTACTTTTTTTAATTCCAGCGGTATCATAGGCATAAGAGACAGAAGATCCGTCATTGTAGGTTTTTGATAATAGTCGATTATCAAGGTTATATTTAAACAATGCAACTGAACGGCCCGGCTGCCGGATTTCTTCAAGGTTGTTATTTCTATCATATAAATACTGCATCGCCCCGCCGGGTCCTCTAACCTCCATCAGTCTTTGCAGTTTGTCATACCTGAACTCAGTTTCTGTTCCTGCAAGGTCAGTTGTACTTTCAATCAACCATGGACAGCATGGTGAGTAGGACAGTGATATCTTGCGGTTGTCTGGATAAACTATCTGTCTCACTCTATCGAGATTGTCGTAAGAGTATTGA
Source organism: Nitrospira sp. (assembly GCA_016784355.1). Taxonomy (GTDB): domain Bacteria; phylum Nitrospirota; class Thermodesulfovibrionia; order UBA6902; family UBA6902; genus JACNKH01. The sequence goes on from JADHUV010000001.1 coordinate 46,316, forward strand.
AGTGCAGTGCCGTCTCTGTTTTTTGTGATGATCCTGCCTGTATTATCATATATATATGATGCACTCTCAAGTCCGTTTTGCTTCAGGGTGATGGGCCAGTGAGTCAGAGGATCATAGAGCACACTGGTGTTTATCTCTGAGGAGGATCCGCTCGCTTCTGTGATGGATAAGACTTTGCCATATTCATTGTAAAGCAATTCGGTGGTATTGCCGGTGCGGTCTGTGATCGCGGTAACAGCATTTGTCATAGCATTGTAAGAAAAAGAGCTTAAAACTATGGCGTCATCTTCAGGGGTACTCTGCATATTATATTTGATCGTGCTTACATTACGGGTATCGGGGTAATATTCAAAGGTGATCTTATTGCCTGCCGGCTCTGTATATGCGGAAACAGTGCCGTCTGAATTATAAGTAAAGCGCGAGATATGGTTGTGATTGTCTGCAACAGAACTTACGTATCCGCTTTCCTGATCATATGATATATTTAAAAAAGACCCCTCCGGAGATGTTATGAATATTACTTTTCCCTGCTGATAGGATCTGCTGAGAGTGTATAGAGTTTTAGGGGCATGGGTATAGTTGTTGTTCTCCGGTCCGTAGTATTCTATATATTCACGGGGATTGATGATCCATGACTGAAGCGCGTCTCCATTATAATAGAATTCTTTTTTGCCATTAAGTGGATCAGTTACCGTAATCCTGTAATTTTCCCACATCGTTCCTCCTGGAGGCGGGTAGGGGTCTGCTCCGTTATTTATGGCATCAGAAGGCTCTATATTAAATAACCACGATGCATCGGAATTCCTTAGTTCTGTAATGTAAATATCATCATCGTAAGATAGTTCTGACCAGTAGCCGCCCATATCCGTTATTCTGATCAGGTTGCGGTCATTATCGTAGAGGAAAAAAGCTGAACGGCCATGCGGGTCATTAACGCGATCTATAAGGCCGTCATTATTTGAGTCAATCAGGGAAGTGATTTTACCGGTGGCATCTACTATGGAATTGATAACTGCATCACCGTTGTAAGTAAACCTCAATTTCTGGCCATATTTATCTGATATGCTTGTCAGAAATGGCTGCAGCGAGTCTGTGCCTTGCGGTACGGTATAGGCGTAAATCGTACCATCGGGCAGTGACAGATGATAGTGTCGTTCAGCAATTTTATTTAGCGTGTTAATGATGCCAGAAGGTTTTTCATAGGTGCTTTGATCTATCGGGGTAAATACATCTCTTCTGCCGTCAGGCATGAATATGGTGACGCTTCCGCCTGTATCTTCTACAGCATAAGAGGCGTAACTAAACATCCATTTGTTGCCGAAGGGCTCGTTTCTGGCTATGCCAGATTGCGAATTATAATTAAGCTGTATATAAACCGGAGGGCCTATGGCCGGAGTATGCCAAAGGGGGATATCTGAAAGGTGCAGGTTCATGTTTATCATATTGACGTCCCACTTCGGAGTTCCTTTAGAGCACTCAGTATCGCCGGTTGCTGATGCAAAGCCTGAGGGTTGTCCCAGGTTGCTTTCCGGCCTGGGTGAGCCGCAGCAGGCGCCGTAGATCTCTTTCATTTCTTCCTGCGTAAGTAAACGTCCGGGTAAATTATCTGACTTAGCGAACACGAGGGCATTACCGTCCCATTCTCTTTGAAATTCATCCCTGCTCTGGTGATATTGTCGGCCGCTCTGGGCATCATAGAGCTGTAGTTTATTGTTTTCTATATTCTCCAACACCCAGTAATGACCTTTACTTTCAATGCCTTTACGATTGATCTGAATGATTGCCGGCAGTGTTATTAAATCCAGATCAGCAAGCTTCAGTTTGAGTCCCTCCATCTGATATCCGTATTGCAGGGCTATTTGTTGCAGCTCATCAATGCTGTGTCCACTTAAGGATGAAGGTTGTATATCAAGAACCTTACGGGCATCTTCAGGTCTTCCGATATCTTGTAAGATACGGGCTAAGGCATCGGTACCACAGGTTAGCATTGAAAGTTCGTCCTGACTGTATCTGGACAGTCTCTGCAGCCAGTGAGCTGCATAAGTGCGGTGCCTCCAGTCCGGGCTTTCATTTTTAAGATTAGTGAAATGTTTCATCGAACTACTGAAGTCTCCCTGCAGCATCTTCAGCACTCCCAGTCGGCTCTGTGCCTTATTTAAAAGCATTTTTGAGCCGTAATGTGCGTTCCCCTTATTAAGCGTAATAATATCATTGAAAATTGCTTCCGCTTCTGAGTATCGGCCGTTATATCTCGCATCACATCCTATATGCAGCATTGCCTCAGAAACCCATGGACTCTCAGGGGTTGCTGTAATATGCTGCCGGAATAATTCTACCGCTATATCGTAATTATGCATGTTCCATTGTTGAATAGCTGCTCCGAAGGACCGGTTGATCGCACCATTTTCAACGGCGCTGCCGAGTTTTGAGCGGCCTCCTGCAGGGCCGGCAGAGGCTGTGGGATAAAGCTGTCCGCCGAGTTGGCCGGCGGCCATTAATTCTATGTTCGAAGGAGTCCTTGAGAGGTCGAGAGGCCTGACTGAACGACGGACATCAGGTATATGTCTTTCGGCATGTGAATATTGCATGCTGAAATGCTGGATGAAAAATACGCTGAAAATGAACGCGATAACGCGCAGTAGATATTCGCACGAACCCAATTGCAAAACTGTCCCCTTGTTTAAAGCTGTCAATTATATTTTAGAAAAAAACTACTTCAACTTCGGCCATGTCCAATGTCCGGGTATATTAAAAACAGAATGAAGGAGGTTTGTCAAGGGGAGGTTTTCTTAATTGGTTCATTTAGTAACTTGTCATCTTCCGGCTTGAAGGGATATCCAGTGGTTTGATATGGATTTCCCGATTTTGAGTCGAGTCCGATAAATCGTGAAATTGCGTTGTGTTAATTTATAGCTTGCTGGATTGCCATACTCTTACACAAACAACAGGCTTACATTCTATTACTTTTCAGCCTGTCAGCCAGTTCTATCAGGACCTTATCAATCTCAGTCCTTAGCTCATTGTACAGCTCTACGGCATGTTCCATGTTATTGGCAAATGCATACTCAGTGTCAGCTGCTTTTTCGCGCAGCACATTGGCCCCTATATTTGCCGCAGCACTCTTAAGAGAGTGGGCCTGCCGGATGGTTAGCTCGCTATCTCCATTGTCTAGAGATTGATGCATTATGTCCATTTGCTTTGGCGTATCTTCAATGAAAATTTCCCATAACTCTTTTAATAATTCTTCATCATGATCGATCCTTTGGAGCACCTCACTGGTGTTGATGGTTGGTGTGGCAGTATTCTCCGGCAGGGCCTCTCCTGAACGTTCGCATATAAGTCTGTTGATTTCTGCTGTAAGTTCTTCTTTTTTGAAGGGCTTTGTTACACAGCTGCTCATGCCGGCTGCCCTGCACTTTTCAACGTCTTCTTTAAATGCATGGGCGGTCAGGGCGATAATGGGTATTTCAGAATCAATCTCAGGATCTTCAGAGGCCCGGATGGCCATGGTGGTTTGAATACCATCGAGTTCAGGCATCTGTATATCCATAAGTATGATATCAAATTTATTATTCTTAAGGGCCTCAAGGGCCAGTCTTCCGTTGCCTACGATTGTCAGGAGATAGCCGAATTTTTCCAGTATACGTTTTGCCACCTTTTGATTTACAGCGTTATCCTCAGCGATCAGCACAGATATCTGCCTGTTAGGCATGATACCTGAAATTGGCTGTTTTGCAGATATCAGTTTTTCATCCGCAGCTTCTTCCTGCTTTGTGCCTGCTCCGAAATGTGCTGTGAAATGAAATGTAGTACCCTTACCCTCGATACTTTCTACCCATATAGTTCCTCCCATCTGGGTAACGAGGCTTCTGCTGATGGTCAGGCCTAGTCCGGTCCCGCCATACTGACGGGTAGTTGAGCCGTCAGCCTGGGTAAAGCTCTTGAATATATTATCGAGGTTTGAGCTGTTTATCCCTATACCGGTATCAGAGACTGTGAAATGAAGGAAGGTATCATTTCCATCGGCATTATTTTCTGCCTGATCAACTCTGACTTTTATGCTTCCCTCTGATGTGAATTTAAGGGCATTGCCTATAAGGTTAGTGATTATCTGTTTCAGACGAAGTTCGTCGCCCATTATCCAATCAGGAATATCATAATCGATATCGGCTGTGAGAGAGATGTCTTTAGTTTTGGCCTGCACGCTCAATGTCTTGATCGTTGTATTGACTGTATTGCGAAGGCTGAATAATTTAGTTTCAAGCTCCAGCTTACCAGCCTCAATCTTTGAGAGGTCAAGGATATCATTCAGGAGTTTCAGAAGTGAATCAGAGGCGCCTTTAATCGTTTCAAGGTAATCTCTCTGTTCTTCATCCAGCTCAGTATCAAGCGTCAGATCTGTCATGCCTATGATTGCATTCATCGGCGTGCGAATCTCATGACTCATATTTGCCAGAAACTCACTTTTGGCCTGATTGGCAGTTTCAGCCTCTGACTTTGCTATATACATCTGCTCACTGGCCAGATTGATTTCTGCGAGCCTGTCTTCATCAAGGTCTCGAAGCTCAGCTATTTCAAGGAGTTTCTGCTCCAGTTCAAGTCTTTGTATCTCAAGCTGTTCCTCTGCTGTTTTACGATAAGAGATATCTTTTGCAATATGGACAGTCCCGGTAATTTCACCCTTACTGTTTTTCATAGGTGATGCGCTCATCTCTATGTACATCTTTAAAGAGGATTCATATATGTCTACTGAGTACGGAATATCGCTGTTTATTGCCATAGAATGAGGACAGGGACTATTTTTGCTTTCAGAATTATGAAATAGGGTATAACATTTCTTTCCGATCATATCTTCAGGCTTCATGCCGAACTTGTCAGCTAAGGTTTTGTTTACCCCGACAATATTATGCTGAAGGTCATGTATTGATACCATGTCCTGTAGTGAGTTAAATGTGATTTCCCATTCGTTTGATATATTTCTGATATGATTATCGGCCATTCGGCGAGCGGTGATATCTGTGTCGGCACCTAGCATTCTAAGAGGTTTGCCTGAATCGTCACGTGTGGTTATCTGCCCTCTGCTCAGTGTCCAACGATAGGATTTCTGTCTTGTAAGAAGTCGGTATTCAAACTCAAAAGTTTCGCTCTTGTTATCGAAATGTAATTGCAGAGCATTTTCGTGTTCTGACTTGTCATCCGGGTGTATGAGCTGCTCCCAGAAGTCGTGGGTTCCACTTATTTCTTCTTCTTTATACCCCAGTGACTCATACCAGCGTTTGCTGAAAAAAACCTCATCCGTTAATAGATTCCAGTCCCAGAGTCCATCTTTTGTTGCTTCCATTGCGAAGCTGAGCTGTTCCTCTTTTTTAAACATGGCCGCTTCATTTTCCTTGTGTTTTACTATGTGAAGCATCATGGGACGGAAGATGAACCCGTAGAGGACAGGGGAGACAAAAACTATAAGCAGCATGGCACCGATAACAGCCTGCATAACCCAGTGAACGGCTGGTAGATAGCTCATTATAATCATTATTGCGAATTCGGCTATGAAAAGCGATATAGATATTATTGTAATAAGATATACAGGAGAGAGGTGTAACACTTCAGATGTATTATAGAGATTACTCTTTCGGGCTGCCTGTATTAATATGCCGGAAGAAATAATTAACAAAGTCAGTAGTACCCCAAACGAAATGAATGAGATCCTTGTAATAACTTCGCTGATCTTGCCGGCTGCAACCGAGATATCTTTAGATACCCCGACTGCACCGGAGAAGGTTCCATTGACAGTAACGGGCAAGTATAAATTCATCAGTTCAATATTAATTGATAAGCCGTCATATGTAGTGGTAGCTTTATTGAATATGGTGCTGTAGGTATTACCTTTCTGCTGTGCAGGTTCAAAAAATGTCAGGCTTTTTATCTGGCCGATTTCCGCAGGCATGGTTGAGTATATAATCTCCCCTGATATTGAATAGAGCTGTATCTTTAGGAAATTGAAGTCACTCTTAGCATTTTTCATCTTTTCATTGATATCTTCCGGTAGTGTTTTTTTAGTGAGCTCAGTCTCCTTTAAACCCATGGTATGCAGCATATGGCGTGCAGCTTGAGCAGATGTTTCCTGTATATTATTCACTGCAAGCTCGCTAAAAATCGGGATTACAAAATAAGTATTTACACTGAAAAAAATTATCGCCGTCATAAGAAAGGCATAAAAGGTGTATTTGATTGAGCTATTAACTCTCATTATTCATCCTCTGATTTCTATGATATTTATTTTGAACATTGGCTTATAACTTCCTCTGCTATTTTCTTAAGCGGCAGCACGATGTCAACACCGCCAAGTCTTATTGCCTCTTTAGGCATACCAAATATAACTGATGTAGATTCATCCTGGGATATATTGAAGGAACCTGCCTGTTTCATCTCTAACATTCCTCTTGCTCCGTCATCTCCCATGCCTGTCATGATGATGCCAATGGCGTTTTTACCGGAATATTTGGCTGCAGATCGGAAAAGCACATCTATTGACGGGCGATGGCGGCTTACAAGTGGGCCGTCTTTTAGCTCGACATAATAACGGGATCCAGTACGTTTCAGGATCATATGTTGATTGCCAGGTGCAATCAGTACATGGCCTCTGATTACGCTGTCATTGTTTTTAGCTTCTTTAATAGAGACCTTGCAAAACGAATCCAGTCTTTTCGCAAAGGATGCGGTGAAGCGTTCCGGCATGTGTTGTACTATAACGATCCCCGGCGAATTTACAGGAAGGGCTTTAAGCAATATTTGCAGTGCTTCAGTACCCCCTGTTGATGCACCTATGACTACAATTTTATCGGTTGTCTGGATTATTGCTTTTGCCTCAGGTTTGGAGATAACTGCATCGGCGTTCAGTTTAGGGGTGGTGGTGAATTCAGGCGTCTTCTTCGCTCTGGAGATTGCTGCGGACTTTATAGTATCGCATATCAGAACTTTGGACTCATCAAAAAACTTTTCAATCCCAAGTTCCGGTCTTTCAATAATATCTACTGCGCCGTACTCTACAACCCTTTGTGCAGTATCAGAACGCCTCTCTGAAAGGCTGGAACACAGTATGACAGGTATGGAGTGTTTTAATATGATTTGCTTTAAAATGGGTAAACCCTCCATTTCCTGCATCGCAACCTCCAGGGTTATTACGTCTGGGATCGCAAGCTTTATCTTTCTAACCGCCATAAGCGGGTCTGCTGCTGTAATCACCGTTAACTCGGGATCTGATGAAATAATGTGCTCCAGCGTCTGTCGTACCCTTAATGAGGTATCAACTATGAGCACTGTTATTGTTTTATCTTTTCTACGTTTATCTAAGTTCAAAGTGAACTTTCTACTCGTTTCATATCGTTTTATATAAATTTTTGGTTTAGTTATATCCTTATGTATGTCTTATCGATATATAGGGGAATATACTTTAATAAGGGAATGCTTTTGAAATGAATCGCAGGCAATAAAAAACCTCCCCTCAAATAAATGAGGAGAGGTATTATATGCATGGCTCCCGGGGAGGGATTCGAACCCCCGACAGGGTGGTTAACAGCCACCTGCTCTGCCAGCTGAGCTACCCAGGATCGATCTATATATTATATGAAAATATAATTAAATGGAATACCCCCTGGCAATGTTTGTAGTAATGGACTGATTTATCAATGTTTATAATGCTTTGCACTGTGTTTAATAATGCTTATATGCCCTTTTTTATAGGGATATTATAGAGATTCTTCGGTAATACTATGCGTGCTGCTGTTGAGTATTAGCGATTTAAGGCATCTTCCCAGGATAAGGACATCGCTTCGAAATGACCTGGTAACCGTATAATAGTTCTCGGCGGCTATCCGTTCATCCAGGCTTATATGTCCGCTGTTATCCGCTTCCCATATATGAAAAAGGCCGGAAGGAGTCTGAAATCTTGAGGAGGTCCATTCCTTACTGAGACTCTGAAGTTGTACCTCGGACAAAAGTGAGTTGCCGACCATATTAATATCGCCTCTTATGACATGTACAAGCCCCGGGATTTTTCGCAGGAGTCTGTTGCGGCTGTTGAAAAAATGCAGCATAATTTTTTGAGGCTGAAGGCAGCCGGAGAGGTCTGTGATCTCATAAGCACCGAAGCGAGGCTCGGTACGGAAGAATTTTTTTGATGGAAATGCAGCATGATAAAGGAAAAGGACCGCAATAAGTGGTGACAGGAGTGCCAGCATCAGTGAAGCGAGCAGGATGTTGACCAGACGTTCAAATCTCGGGATAAGATTTTTTGTCTCGATATCCCCTATGATGTAATTATCCTTAACATAGGTGTTTACGCGTCGCGGGACATTGAAAATATAGTTTTTTCTGACAATGGAATCCGTGACCTCTGTGTGAGATCCAATATATGTATCGTCCCATATAATGCTGTTTTTTATCTGTGCATCCTCATCTACAATTACATTATTGCCTATCACTGAGATATTGCCCAGTGCTGAACGATTCAGGATTTGACAATTGTTGCCAATAACGACTGGAGGCGATAGATTAACAGATGGATGTATTCTGGTTTTATTCCCTATCCATATGCCCTTATCTGTCTGGTGTCCTGGAAATATTATATTTTGAAACTCTCCATTAAGCACCCTCGTATTGGCCGTATGATAATCTGCGGGGGAGGCTACGGTTTGTAAGGCATGAGGAGAATAATAGGAGTTTACTTTCAATCGCAGTCCGTCAGGGCGCGTGATAAGATCGTTCAGAGCCTGATGAGACAGTATATGAGGCAGGGCGGATTCATCATTACTGAGATCATCCTGAATTCTTGTAATAGATTTATTGTCAGTTGAATTTTGTGCTACTGTGATATCGGCCTCTTCATTGTAGTGGGATCGGATTAGAGCGGATATATCAAGATCAGTAATAATATTGCAGGGTATGCATAGCACGGGGCAGTCAAGTCTGGAATATATGTGCTTAAGTGCGGGAATAATGCCGATGTACTCACGTTCCAGGACATATTGAATAGTAACACCCCATCTGGTGCCTGAGCCGAAATAATTTTCTGTCTCAAAGGGCATATGGTGTTTGACCATTATTATATCTTTGATATTATGACGTACGAGTAATTCTACAAGATGCTCAGCGATTGGTTTGGTAATGACGGGCAGCAGGTAATCGGAGGTCCAGTCTGTAAGGGGTGAGAGATCTGCAGGTCTGGCAGCAGGCAGTATTACGGCTTTCAATTGACTACCTCAAATACCTGCCTGGCAGATGCAAGGTCTTTTGAGATATTGAACAGACGGTTCAGCTTTGTAATATGGAAGACCTGCTGTATATTTTTATTCAGGGTGCACAAAACACACTTTTTGCCGATAGTAGAAAGGTGTTTTTGAACTCGAAAAAAAAGCACCAGTCCGGAACTGTCTACAAAGTTCAGCTCGTCAAGGTTCAGTATGCAGTTGCTCATACCTATCTCGTTAATAAGGGAGTTAATATCAAGGGCGGCAATCTGAGCCGCATCCAGTCTGCCTGCCAGTGAAAGGACTTTCTGGTTATCTTCATTATCCAGACTATAATAAAATGGCGGGATATTGTCTTTTTCATCCAGCAGCGCCATGGCATCATCTATCCTGTCTCTTGTAATTGCCTTAAATAAGTCCCATGTACGGTTTAGCTCAAAAAAATGTCTGAGGTGAAAATTAATACCTATAAATGAAAGGTTCTTATTGTCACGGGTCATTTCACGCCAGACTTCCAGTAGAGATCCCAGTCCTGAGGAATCAATAAATGAAGTATTGCTGAAATCAAAGACTATGTGCCGGGAATTTGATATTTCATTGTCGATTTTATCAAATACATAGTGCATTGAAACACGATCAAGGCGTTCGGGCATTTTTAGCACTTCGATGGTCTGTCTGGAAGATCTGATGGATAGAGTCTCATTCTTTTGCGGGGGGGCGATTTTTTTATGACGCAGATTAAAAAGCATGAGTCTCTGGCGGTAATAGAGTATGGACGGCAGCACTATCAGGCCGAACTTGAAAAATCCTACAAAATATCTTTTCCAGAGTCGTTTGGGATCCTGGCTTATTCTGTAGAGCCATTCCATGCCGGATTTCTGCATCCAAAGAGGAGCACGCTTTACCTTCCCGTTGATGAAATCAAAGGTCCCTCCTACCCCTATTGATACGGGTACTTTAAGGCGGCTTTTATTTCTCTCATACCAGAGTTCCTGTTTAGGATTTCCAAATCCAATGAATAGGATATCAGCACCCGACTTGTTAATGTCTTTTATTATCGGGCGGTCTGATTCTTCCATTTCTGCGAGTGCTTCACCCTCAATCTGCACATAAGGAGATCCTGTGCCGGCTATATGAAGACCTGGGAAGTATTTCGTTAGAGTCCCGGCCGCTTTTAATGCAGAATCTTCGGAGCCGCCCAGAAAATATATGGACTTACCGCGCTTAACGGCTTCCTCCGCTATCCTTGGTACGAGGTCAGCCCCTGTGACGCGTTCTTTAAGGGGCGTACCAAGGAGTTTACTGGTCCAGACAATCGGCATGCCGTCAGGTGTCACAAGGTCTGCTCTTCGCAGGATATCCAGCAGTTCTGGATGGCTGGAGTTTTTAAGCCCCCATTTAAGCGTATTGACTACGAAATCCACGTTTGCTGTGACGACATTAGACGGGATACCTGTAGATTTGAAATCCTCAATCATACTGAAAATCTGACCGATAGTTTCTTCTTTATTCAGGTTGTCTATGGGTATACCCAGAATAACCACGGTGTTACGGGACATTAATAGGCTCCTTTTCCGGTGAGTACTGCCGGTATGGTTTGCAGTAGTATTTTGATATCGCCCCAGAAGGACTGATTTTCAATATATTTAATGTCAAGACGTACCTGTCCCTTGAAATTGATCTCGCTCCTGCCGCTTACCTGCCATATGCAGGTAATGCCCGGAATGGCATCAAGACGTCTGCGATCCGAATATTTATATTCTGCTACCTCACCGGGAACAGGCGGGCGCGGTCCTACAACTGACATATCACCCTTCATGACATTCCATAGTTGTGGAAGTTCGTCAATCGAGCTTTTCCTGATGAAGCGTCCTATACGTGTTATTCTGGGATCTTGTTTGATTTTAAATGTAACTTCCTGGGATTCGTTCATACTCATAAGGTCTTTTTTAAGCTGCTCTGCCTTGATAGACATGGATCTGAATTTATACATCTTAAAGTGTTTACCCCATTTCCCAACTCTTGTATGGCTGAATAGTACAGGTCCGCCGTCTTCCAGTTTGATTGCAAGGGCAATAATGCTTAGCAGTGGCATCAGTATTATCATCATGAGCAGGGAGACTAAGATATCCAGCGAACGTTTGAAAAAATAGGCAGATTCTGTAACGATTGCCCAACTGTATTTTTTATATAGAAAGTATAGAGATGCCCTGAGACGGGCCATTTTTGTCCCGCCCCTGGTGTATTTACTGTATAAAGTCTCTAATAATTCTTTGTCCATTAAGGCATCACTTCCTGCGTTCGTGTAAATATGCATGAATCTGCAAAATTCATGCGAATTGGCGGAGGACGTTTCAATACCTGCCTGCGCTATTATTTGTATCGTCATAATAAATTAATACCTTTACATTGAAGCTGATGTTTGCAGAATACTTTTAAGAGGGCCTTGAATTATGCCTGGGGACACTTTATGCCTGAGTTTTTTCTAGGAGGGCTCATCATTATCAAGCGATACATCTCTGAATGGGTTGCGGCCTTCCATCAATATATATATCCCGGCAGAAATGCCTATCCCCAGAATAAATATAATGAACATAAAGGGGATACTGTAAAGGTGTTCGCTGGTAAGCACAGGTCTCAATAATGAAAAAAGTGCGGCCATGCTCCCACCCGTTAAGAGCACCTGCAGCCAGGGTCGGGCAACGATTTTAAATGGGAAATGATATATACGCATCAATAGCGCACACTCTATTATACCAACCAGTATGAAGGCTGCAGTCATGGAAATAGCAGCGCCCTGAAGGCCACCATATCTTATACCCGTTGGCAGGAGCACAACTACCAGGATCAGGCCAGCTGTCATGGAAAGGGTTTCATAGGCGGGCTTACCTCTGGCTATAAAGGTTGTACCTGATATCTGACTTATTATGCGGAACATTCCGCCCAGGGTAAACCATGCTACAACTATATAGGACATCTGGTATCTCGGGTCATAAATTAGACGGATGATTTCATGAGAAAAGAGTACAAGGGCCATGGCTGCAGGTACTGCTGCTGCCAGTAAAAGTGCGAGGGTCCTTTCATATATTCTGATAACGCGGGGCAGATCTCCTGCTACGCTGCTGACTGCCGGAAGGTATGCCTGAGCCACCACCTGAACACTTATCATGGCAATGATCCCCCCCAGATTAATGCCAAGCTGATATAGCCCCAGCATTTCCATATTAAGCAGTTTACCGATTAGCAAAATATCAATATTCATGGCCGTCCAGGTGATCATGGTATTGATGAATATGAATTTTCCGAAGTGAAACAGTTCTGCTCCTGCCTTTTTATCCCATCTTAAGCGCGGTGAATAAGGCTGTATTATGTATGAACCGATCAGGCGGAAAATTACGAGAGAGACTGAACCGAATGCAAGGGCATAGACTGATCTATAAGTCAGGGCCAAAATTATAGTTGTTATTATGGTTAACAGGTGAGTCGTGATCTCAAATATAACCTGTTTTTCTGTGCGGAAGTTTTTGACCAGCAGTGAGATTGCAGGATTTTCAAAGCCCTCGATAAATAATGAGACGGCCATGATCATCATGATGGTCTTCAACTCGGGTTGTTCATAAAACCCTGCCAGAGGGGATGCGATTAATAATACAAAACAGGCTAGAAACAGACCCCTGAGAATCGCGATTATCCAGGCGGCATTTAGAAATTCCGGTTCTGATCCCCTTTGATTCTGTATAATAGCTGTTCTTATGCCGGTGTCTGAAAACAGTTGAATAAGGGTCAGTATGATCGAGGCCGTGGCCATTATCCCGAATGCCTCTGGAAATAAGATCCGTGTCAGGATTATACTGCTTAAAAAACGCAGAAAAAAACTGCCGAATTTTCCAAATAGGCTCCAGAAGGCAGCCCTCATGCTTTTGACCTTCAGGGAATGCTCCTCAGGCTTAATAAGTTTTTGAAGCAGGTCTTTAAGATTCATCCGGCCCGGTTTTGTCTATATCTTTAAGTTCGGATTTTCTTTTTGTTCTTTTCCAGGATTGGACCTTTCCCCGCAGTGCAAGGCTCAGGTATATAGGCAGTTTCGATAGGATATAAAAGGGTGCTGCCAGAAGATATATCCAGACTGAAAGTGGGGTTTTTCTTAAGATCTGTCCTGAAAGTACATAGAAAATCTCAACGGCACAGATAGCAATGAAAACTGGTGTCCATGCATGGTAGTGTAAAAGTGTCAGGGCAAAAAGGGCAGACTGTATTATCAGAAACAGGCTGAGAGGGGGGGTGATCAGCTCCATGAATTCATCAAGGTATTTTATGCTGCCGCTGCCCGCAAATTTTTTAAAAACACACAATGCGTTTTTTTTAAATATCTCCAGCCTGCCGCCTTCCCATCTTTCTCTTTGAGTTTGCAGCTGCTTTTTCTCTATGGCCATCTCACTTACTACCAACGCATCCGGGTTGTAGTGTATCAGGATTCCGTCATGGAGAAGCTGCAGTGAAAACTCCAGATCTTCCACTATGGAGTGGGCCGGCCACCCATATTTTTTCAGGATCGGGGTTCTGAAGGCCATGCCGTTACCCTTAAGACCGGCCGTACCGCCTATAACATTACGACCGGCAGGTCGCAGGTGGTTAAATACATTGAAGGCAGCCGTTGAGATGGCTGTGCGCCAGTTGTCTTCCGGATTTGAGACACCGTTATACCCCTGAACTACCTGGACGTCCGGATGAGAAAGACTGCTTGCTACCTCGGATAGATAAGACTCAGACATTAAAGCATCAGCATCAATAAGGGCAACTATCTGAAATGCCCCGTAAGCCTCAGTATATTGCCGTAGGAACCAGTCAAGGGCCTGCCCCTTTCCGCGATTAGCTGTATCATTGCGCTCAAAGACAGTTGCGCCAGCGGCTCTTGCAAATTCAGCAGTTCTGTCATCACAGTTGTCAGCGATTACCATGACTGAATAACGGTCTTCGGGGTAGCCGGATTTATAGACCTGCTGCAGGGTTTTCTCTATCTGCAGTTCTTCATTATGTGCGGGAATAAGAACTGCGATAGCTGGAGGAACAGGAAAAGTCGCGGTTTTTTTATGGAAGAAAAAGGCTGCAAGGGTTAGCGTGAAAAAATATAATGCTACTGAAACACAGTAAAGAGAAGAAATAATGAAAAGTATATCTATTATAATCATGATATTAATTTGAGCTCACTTCATACATAAAGGCTCTGTCATCACGGTTGAGGGGCAGAACCCAATATTCTCCTGATCTGCTGAGACTGCCTGATTTGCCGGTCTTTCCGGAGGGCAGAATGGTCCTGTATTTTACTTCTTTGTTGCTGTTTCTTATCAGGATACTGCCGGTAATGATTTCGGACATGATACGGGCGCTGCCACTATACTTTATCGAGTCTGTCAGCTCAACATCTGAGAGGGAGTGATGGTTGTCTGCTTTAGACGTGATAAAGATAAACAGTTTATCGGCCTTATTTATTGGTGCTGCATTGCTTCCGGGTGAGATAACTGCTCCTGCAAAAAATTCATTATCAATTCGGAAAGAGATGTCATTGGTTTTTCTAATATTGCCGCTGCCTGTGCCGACTGCGGCCTGTGCCGTAGGCGTATCAATAAGTCTATATCCGTCCTGCCAGTCCCAGAATAGCTGCCCGTCCGCTGATTTTACATCTGCTGCCTGAAAGGGCATGAGGTTGGTGAGAGGGCTAATCCCGTCATCTTTATTGTTCCAGCTCAGAGAGAGCCTGTGTTGCCAGAGTCCTGTTCTGTAGGCAAGCATATCTTCAGGCTTGTAATGGGCTGTATATAATTCTTCTTCACTGACTTTCAAGGTTCTGCTTTCGCCAGCTGGCTTTACTGCAGATCTGAAAAGCAGTGCAGCGGCCGGTAGAAGGGTTATTCTGGCGGGATCTATGACTACATCATTTGGATGGTGCAGAAAAGATTGTACCCATGTATCGTGAGAATAGTCGTAGAGAATTGTTGCATTCCAACCCTGATAGGCAGCGATGGCTGCGAACGTAAGAGGGTATTCAGCCCTGTATTCTTTGGGATAGTCCATATTCCATTCGCTGACGACAAAAGGCATGCCTTTGACCCTTGCAAAGGACTGACTCTGCAGTGTTGTAGCCGCTTTAAAGGGAGAGGTTCTGAAATCAGCATCTGCGGAATCTCCTTTGACGTAAATATGCTGGTCAATAAAATCGGTAGAAGCAAGCGCCGGCAGGTCATAAAGCTGTGATGCCCAGTTTGTACCCGTGACAGGAATTCTTACTCCAAGATCTCTGAGGAATTGATGCATATCAGTGAAATAATCAATCATTATTTTATTTGCAGCTTTTTTTCCTTCAGGTGTTTTCCAAACCTGACGCGTCTTTTTTTTATTCAGGTTATTTTCGGCTGCATAGGAATCAAGATAGCTGGTAAACAGTCGGGAAAGGGCAGGGTGCTCAGGGGTATGATCGGGCGTAAGAAAATAATGACTGGTCAGGTCGTTTTCATTTGTGATGAGAGTGAGTGCAATTGCCGGTTCATTTTTGTATCGAAGCCCTGTATAAGGGTTTATATGATTCCAGATGGCAGCGGCAAAATCTTTCTGCAATACTATAAGATGCGGGTCAATTATAGTGGCTCCTTTTCCCTGATACGGCAGTGCTGCAGCATTGATGATGCCGTCCCCATCTTTAAACTCACGCGAGACAAACAGATCGATATAAATATATATGCCTTCCTGCTTTAATAGAGAGATAAAGTAATCCAGCCTGTCCCAGCTCTCATAATTGAAGTGTCTGCTGTCGTTATGATTTTTATAATCTATAAGACTCAGAGAATTCCAGGATGCATCCATGTGGTGCAGCCGGACCATATTAAATCCGAGAGCAGCCAGACGTTTTGCTATAAGAGGGGCCTCCTGCTTGCTAGGGAAACATGAGGCCGCACTCAGGGCTATTCCCCAGAAACGGGTCTCTGTTCCGTCTTCAAAAATAAAGCGGTCGCCTTTAATTTCAAGGAAACCGTGTTTTCCTGCCGGCGGGTCATTAAGATAACTCATATCTGCAAAGATAGACTCAGGGGTAAGGGTGCTTTCATACCAGTCGTTCTGCAACGTCTCAGGCGACAGTGCATTTTTAGCTGAACTTGCGGCAATCTCCTCTGATAAGAATGAAAAAACAGCAACACAGATCAGGATAATGGCTATAAATGAGGTGCCGGACTTCACTGCGGGCTTTATAGAATCAGTGAGATAATAAGGCTTCATTAAATATTCAAATGTTTTTTAAATAGATTGGCCATTAGCTCACAATTTTGTTTAAGGCTGTATTGCTGCATGACTTTCTGCCTGGCTGCTTTACCTAGTACCTTTCTTAATTCCGGGTCACTTAGAAGTGTTTGAAGTGCATCTGTAAGACCTGCTACATCCGAAGGAGATACCAGGACGCCGTCTTTCCAGTTATCGATCAGCTCAGGTATACCTGTTATGCGGGTGGAAACAGAGGGTATCGATTTAGACATGGCTTCCATAAGGACAACCGGCAGGCCTTCTGCAAAACTGGCAAGGACGAATATATTAGCCCGATCATAATGGCTGCGCACTGCCTCCTGTCCGAGTGCGCCGGTAAATATTACATTGCTGGATAGTCCCAGTTTTTTTGTGAGGGCCTCAAGCGAATCTCTGTCTTCACCTTCTCCGATAAAGGTCATATGGAATTTTGCACCTCTGTCTTTAAGTCTTCCACAGGCTTGAAGAAGAATATGCTGCCCCTTTGCCGGTACAAGCCTTCCGACGCAAAGTATTTCTGGTATATTATCTGCAATTTTATCTGATGGTGTGAATATCTCTGGATCGATGCCGCAACGCACGATATCCAGTTTACTCCACATCGCAGTCGGCAGCAGTCGCATCAATTGACTCTGGCAGTAATGACTTATACATCTGACAAAGAGGGCTTTTTTGGCTTTCTCCGCAAGCAGCAGCGGATCTACGTTATAAAACACATCAGGGCCATGCACACTCATACTATAGGTTATATTGCCGTAGCTTGAGGCTATCATGGCTACAGTTGCAGCCGGGTTGGCAAAGTGAACATGTATATGGTTTATCGCATTCCGGAACATCCAATTTAGTAAAATGCCTGCCTCTGCAAAATATGCCAGTCCCTTTAAGACATTGCGCGGCCCACTACGGGAGAGTGTAATGGCCTCGCTGAGCATAGACAGATATTTGGCTGGGGATTTAATTAATATGTTTATATGGGCCAAAATAATTTCGATAATGGGGAGATCTTTAATATACAGTGTCTCTTCAGTTTCATGTTTTTCCTCTGTGGTCATTTTACTGAGGAAGGCCGGCCTTTTAATTGAGGCGGTCATGACCTGAAGTCCCATGGCTCGCAAAGCCTGGATCTCTCTGAATATAAAGGTGTGAGAGATTGCAGGATATTCACTTGTCAGGTACGCGATACGTTGTTTCAGGCTTGTCATTTTTCTGTCCTGTGTTTTTACAGAATTCGCTGAAATTCCCATTCTGCGAGTCCGTAAATATTATTAGTTTTTGGAACGCTCGTCATCTTTAACCCCTGACTTTTCTCATAACCTATAGTGGAAGCCATGGCCGCCAGCATGAATACAACTTGTTCAGACTGTCCTCCCATATAGACAGTTGCAAGCGTAATAAACCATGTGCCGGCACACGCGGTAAGCATCCAGGCAAGTTGTCCTGACTTATGATCCGGAGGATGAGTCCATCCGTAGTATAGTAGTCTGGCGCTTAAAAAAATTGTCATGGCTACAAAAAGATACATTGCAAGCACTCCGTGAAGCAGAGATATAAAGAGATACTGATTGTCCACAGACTTCTGCCCGCCCACGACGGGGATTCCCTGTCTGCCGTGGCCCAGCCAGAGCTTCTTTTTGATAACATCAATGTAGTTATCGAGGAGTTCCTTCCGGTATGCCGCACTTTCCTGCGTCTCTGTTTTGGCACTTAAACGATCCACATGTATATAGTCCAGAAACATGGCCATGGCTGGTGGAATCAGCATGAAACAGATCAGGGCAATTACAATAATCGCATTTAAGCGTTTTTTCGACCATCCTACAAAAAGAATTACCAGTCCTGCCAGAAAACCCAGAATCGGTCCTCTGGACATTGCCATGGCCATACCCGCGAAGTTCAGTATTATCACGGCTTTGCCAACCCAGGGATATTGCCAGGCCTTTTGTTTGTTGAGCCAGATGGCAAAGAGTGCAAAAAAAGACCACATAAGACCGGCAAGTATGGGGTGTCCATAGGTAGCAGCAACGCGGATAAAACCCCATCTGCCCTGACGTGACCACTCACTTGCATCTGGCCATATATATTGCAGGGGATCTGTGATAACAATGGCGAGCCGGAATTCTACCGGAGAAAGCAGGGCCAGTATTGCACCAATTGCTACCATCACTTTAAGAATTTCGACCCTCAGATGCGGCTGCTGGAAGAAATGTTTAGTCAGCAGATAGGGAATAATTACCTGAACAAACCTGTCGATGATAATATTTATACCGTCTTTTGTTCCCATAGTTGTGAATTCACTGATGATGGAAATGATCACATATGAAAAAACAAAGAGGTCTATAAAGGAATATTTGTACTCACGAATGCCGTGCTGCAGCCACCATAAAAAAAGCGGCAGCGCAGCGAAATGGAAAAAATTGAGATCCGGAAGTCCAGGGAGAGGGAAATAGTAATATGAGGGGACGGCCAGCAGCATAGGAAGCACAAGGTAGAGAAATACCTTTTCCGGAGAACTGGAAGTAAGCATCAGGGTTGCTATAATTCCGGGTATGAGTGCCAGTGCGTGCATCAGATTAGATCATCATTCGTTTTTTGTAAATATGTTAGTGTCATTATATTATTGATTTTTTGAATGATGCAGCAAAGTTTAAAAGATCATCACTCATGAGTGTAATGGGAAAATTCTGTGCCATTTTCCTGCCTTCCTCTCGTAAGTCTTCCTTTAGCTCTTTATCAGTTAATATCGTATGTAGACAGTTTGAGAGTTCTTCGATATTACCGTCTTCGGCGATAAGTGCGGTCCGGCCCTGATGCATGTGTACTTTTCCGCCTTGGCCTGTATAGCCGATGACGGCGCAACCGCAGGCCATTGCTTCTAGCGGCGGCAGTCCGAAGCCTTCCGGATACCCGATAGCCATAAATATATCAGCCTGTTTATAAAATTCTATTATCTGTGATTGAGTGTATTTGTTAGCAAGCTCTATAAACTCGTTTTCTTTTCTAGTTTTCATATCAAGTTTTTTGATTGCCAGACGAGCCTCATTCACATGTCTTCGGTTAAGATAAAGAACTGTCCCAGGTTTGCGTCTGGAGGCATCTGGCCTGAACAGGTTAAGATCAATCCCGTTGGTAATAACATGAGAAGGGAGTTCTGATTTTTCTTTCATAAATTCCCTTATGAACTCTGAACAGCATAAAATTCCGGTGAACCCAAAGTCCTCATATCTTCGGCCTGCTCCTGTACCGATGTCTACAAGTGACCATGCCTGTACAAAGGCAAATTTATGCCTGCAATTAAATTGAGATGCCGCAGAAGGCATGATCTCCGGGCATATCAGGACATCATCAGAACGAATTATTGATAAGGATTCCTGTGCGCTGAGGGGCTGGATATTATGGGAAAACCAGTCGATAGTGAACTCGCCAAGGTGTATTACATGGGCTTCGTAACCGTTATCTCTTAGTATTTCACATTGCTGGTATATAACCTTTACTCCGCCGGACGGTAGCTGCTTATGCTTTCGGAAGACTCGCCTGTGCCAGTATGTCAGGTGAGATTCACCATCAAAACGTATGGTGGCTTCAGCCGGAATAATATAGAAAAAGCGGGGTTTGTAGGTCATAATGTTAAGGCGGCGTATGCTTTTAACCTATCTTTTTCAGGTAGGAAGGCAGCCTGTTTTCTATAGGCTTAATGAATTTTGCGATCAGCCGGTGAATACTGGACCTGTTTCTTGGTGCCCCCCAGTTAAAGACTGCCGATATGGCAGTAAGTCTCAATCTGCTCAATATCTGAACTGAGCGGCGGAGATTGTTGTATAGGCATCGGTCACCCTGGATAATCAATACCCCGACATCTGCCTGTACCACGAGAAATTCTGTGAGATCGCTCTGAAGTACGGGTGCAGAATCAATAAGGATGAAATCATATTTTTTGCGTACCTCATTAAGCAACGCGAGAAGTAGCAGATTGTCCATTGCAGACTCTTCGAGTGAAGTTGGAATTCTGTCAGCAAGAAGGATATCTATACCTCTTTCGGAGTCATGGAAAATACACTCTTCAATGGATGCCGTTCCTTTGATAATATCTATCAAGCAGGGTGTTTTGGTATGCCCCTCATACATATTGCAGATATCAGGGGAGACAAAGTTAGCCTCTAAAACCAGAACCCTGCCGCAGAATCTTTTGATTGCATAGGCCGTATTTATAAGTATACTAGTGTTTCCGCTTTTGTCATTGACACCGGTGAATACCGCTACCCTGGCATCGTGCTCTTCGCGTTCCCTGTTCAGCCTTACAGCAAGACTTCTGACGGCTTTAGAGACAACATTCTGTGGATCATCTATTGTTACTCTTGAAAATTCTAATTTGCCGTCACCTGTGATGAGGTAATCAGATATAGGCCAACTAGGGGTAAAGCCAAGTGCGTTTGTCACGTCTTTAACAGAGGTGATACGGTCATCAAAAATGTCATATATGATTGTCAGTGCAGTTATGCTGAAAAAAGAAAATATGAAGAGGATGCTGAGATTTTTTGTTTTGTTGTTGCCGCTTGCAAGCTCAGGGGTTCTTGCTAGACTCTCCAGAATTACTCTTCCAGGGGCACGGGACTCCAGTTTAATTTCATGGATGCGGTCATCCAGTCGATCCAGAAGTGTTCTGCTCTGGCGCAGGGTCTCACCTATCTGGTGCCCCTGAAATATTAACTGAGCCGCCTCCGATGCCGACAGCTTTATTCTTTCCAGCTCATCAAGAATAGTTTTTTCTGCCTGCAAAGCGGCCTCATAATCAGCTTTGGCATTAATAACTCTCTGTCTTAGTTCAAATTTCCTTTTTGCATCAAGGATGTTAGTTGTCTCAATTCTCACCTCACTTTTCAGTTCCTGCAGATAGGCTTCCATCTCCTTTTTTCGCTTGTCCTGGAAACGTCTGTCAGGGTTATCCATTGTAGCCCCCTCAAGGGAAACTTCCATCTCCTGGATTTGCTTATGAGTCCAGGAGCGTGTTTCATGAATCGAAGGGTCTCTGTAGACCAGCTCATTTACAACGGGTGCAAGGGATAGGAGGTTCATGTCTTTTGCTTCACTGACAGCTTTAATGTACATACTCTCTTTTTCGACTCTTTTTTCGTAAGCACCTGAGTGAGTTCTCTGAAGGTCCTGTAGTTGCTGTGTAAATATATTCTGTCCCTGATTTATAGTGCTTGTTCCGGTCTTCAATGTAATCTGCTGCAGTTGAGCTGTCATCTTCGCTATATCATTTTCAATCTTGTCTTTTTCCTGTCGGAGATAAGTTAACCTGCGGTTGTCTTTGCCTTCTTCCTCACCCCGAAGCTTTTCAAGGTAGGCATTCATGACACTGTTTATTATTTCAGCAAGGCCGTCAGGATCGTCCCCGTCCATATAAAGCTGAACAATATGGGTTTCCGGTATCTGAGAGACCTGCAGTCTTCCTGCAAGCATACTTGCGGCACGAGAAATTGAGATGCCTTCAGGGACAAACTGTTTTTTAAGTTCAGGATCCAGATTTTCCAGTGAACTTTCTATGATATCGTGTTCATATATAAGTTCGATCTGGGTTAAGACGTAATCATTATAATATGAAATAATGGATGATTCTTCAGCCCTTGATATAAGTGTAGGCAGTACCGGCGCAATTCTCAGCTTCCCTACGGAGTCGTAAAATGGTTTGCTCATGTAAATACCAAGCGGGGCGGTCAGGGAAAATAGTATCATGCCGAAGATTAATATTTTCAGCCAGTGTGATACCAGGCTGCCTATAGGGTCGATAGGCTTCTGGGCCTTTGACTGTTCAGAAGTGTAGGGGTCTTGAGTCATAGTTTAATTGCCGACAAAGCCCTTCTGCCCCCATGCCCTGTCTCTGAATTCCTGCATGACACCGAAGTTTTCAAGATTGCCTGTGCTCAGGGAAAGCACCTGCAAAAAGGGAGTGATATTTTTTAATGCAAAATTGAATTCGCCTATACTGGACGGCACTACATAGAGAATGTCATTGTCCTGCAGGAGGTAATTGCTGCGCAGGTCGCCTTTTTCAATCATGTCTTTGAGGTTAATGGCATTTACAGTCCCCTGATCTCCGCTAAAACGTATAAGGTATGTTTCGTCCAGCCGTGCATCTTTTGTGGGGCCGCCTGCCATCATAAGGGCATCCATATAGGTCATGTTGCCCTTTAGTCTGATAGCCCCCGGCTGAGATACCTCGCCCATCACATAAGCAAGTTGTGCCTCGACTTCAGGTATGTAGATGACATCATTATTCTGTATTTTCGCATTTAACCCGAGGTTGCCGTTATCGAGCAGTTCTTTTAAGTCGACCCAGATAATCAGGTCGCTGCCGCGGATTATCGCGCACTTGCTGGGGTATGCCTCATCCTCTATTGCCGCTCGTCCTCCCGCCAGCGCGATAGCCTCAAGGAGAGTTCCCTGACCCGTAAAGGTTACTATGCCCGGCTCTGTCACTCTGCCAAGCACGAAGGCCTTATTATTGTTATATACTGAGATAGCAAGAGATACTTCCGGGTTTTCATATAACTTGGAGAGCCTGGTTTGTATTTCCTCTGCTATGTCTTCTCTGGTACGGTTTGTCACTGTAAGATTCCCTATACGTGCAATGGTGATGATGCCGTCCGGGCCGACTGTTAAAGCTGCACTGGATATATCCGGCCGTTTCCATACATCAAGCTGCATAACATCTCCCGGTCCCAGCAGGTATGTCAGCGGGATATTGTTTGATATACTGTCAATGGCACCTGAGGAGGCAAATTGTCTTTTTACTTTCTGCAGCTCTGTATCAAAAACTTTTTTCACTTCGGTATCGCCGCCCGTATTTATCTGATCAGGGATAGGCTTCACGGTCGAGCATGATATCGTGGCGAGTGCCACAAGGCACAGTAATAGAGCTATGGATGAGAGTCTGGCCTTCATATTATTTCTCCTGTTGCGCAGCGGTCTGCCTGTCAGTCGTCCTGCAAGGTAGCGGATAATTCCAAGAAACTGGGGGATAACGATAATAGAGCAATGCGCAGCATATATCCGGGCTTCCTGCCTGCCAAGCTGTTTCTCCCGTGCAATTTTGGTGACACTGAAGAGCAGCGGGTAAAATAGCAGCATTAAGGCAGGCAATAGTAAAATAATAAATTTGATGTCAATGCCCGCACCGGATAAGGCGGCAGCAGTCAGAAGCAAAGAGACGCCGCCCCTTACGCATATCCGGCCGGTCTCATATAACCAGAAACCTCCTTTATTGCAGTCATGATGCATTGCAACTGCAGCAAAGCTATACCCTGTGCGATATCCTCGTTTAATGTATTGTTTAATTTTTGTCATTGCCAAATCATGTTTTGCCATTGGCGCATCTATCTGAAGGATCTTCCAGTTTTGCATGCGGACTCTCCGGCTTAATTCGGGGTCTTCCCCGCCAACCATAACTTCGTCATAACCGCCGGTTTTCTTTAGGATTTGTCTTCTGATCAGTACGTTGCCGCCGAAAGATTCGCATTCTCCCACCAGCGCATTCCACTCAAGATCTCCCAGCCAGTTATAAATGGATGCCTCGGGGTGCTTCTCTTTAAGTTCACCCTGCACCGCTCCGGTATCTTCTTTGAATTCGGGAATGGCTCTTTCAAACCAGTCCTGATCAATAGAGGTGTCAGAGTCTAAAAATTGAACAAACGGGGATGTCCCGGCCAGCCAGCCTTTGTTTCTACCGTGGCCTGGAGTAGGGTATTGGAGATTTGTCTGTATGACCGTGACCTGCGGGAATTGTTTTGCGATCTCGATGCTTTGATCTGATGAGCCTCCGTCAACATAATATATAAATATATCTCCTCTGCTATAGCTGCTCTTTAGCACACTCTCAAGGCAATGCTCTAGAGTAGACGCGGTATTAAGGCCGATTATTACGCAATCAATGTCGAAGGCTTTATTGTTCAAGGCTAGTTAAATAAGATGTGAAATCTTTCAGTGATTCTGACCGGGGGACTATTACCAGGGAGTGCAGGGACTTATGCTGCCTGCACGGGTTTCTTTTAGAGCAGCGATAGCATGTTTGATTATGTTGAAAGATTCTTTACACTTCATGGTACCGCTGCTGCCCCTGAGAAGGTTGACCATATAACGCAGTCCATGCCATCCAATCTCCACTGAAGCATTTGCGAGTACGGACAACAGACCATGGTTTTTCCTGAAATACAGGTATTCGCTTCTCATTCTGAACTTTAGAACCTGTGCACCTGATTCATCGAAATCAAGATCTTTACGTACTTTGCTGCTTGCGCCTCCGACATGAATGACCTCGGCATCAGGAATGAAGTAAATTTTCCAGCCCTTACGTTTCAGGTTCAGACACAGGTCTGTTTCTTCATAATAGATATAGAATCGTTCATCGAAAAGGCCATGGTCTTTCAGTGCGCTTGCCCTATATACGGTGAAGGTTCCGGGGACCCAGTCAACTTCCATAACCGAGTTGTGATCAAAATAATTCATATCACTTTTGCTGAAGATTTTTGATGAGGCATATCTGCTGCTGAGACCGGAAATTATAAATAGTTTGGCCAAACTTCCAGGATATTTTCGAGCTGAAGGATCAAGTGTACCTTGCAGGTTTATGAGTCTTCCTCCGCACAGGGCGCAGTCAGTATGAGTTTCCATAAAGGTAATGGCATTATCGATAGCACCGGCCTTAAGATAGGCATCGGGATTTAATAGTATGATATAGCTGCCGCCTGCAAGTTTGTAGGCCTGGTTGTTGGCAGCTGCAAAACCCATGTTTGTTTTATTTTCTATAAGGATTATATCCTTGTAATTCTCCCTGATCATCTCTACTGAATTATCATATGAATTATTGTCTACGATAAATACCTCCATCTCATGCGCAACCGGATGTGCGTATAGTTCGGAGAGGCACTTATGCAGTATCTCGCTGGTATTGAAGCTTACGATAATGATGGATATTTTCATTTTACAGTAGGCAGTTACTCTTTGTTCCATCTGAGGCCGATTATAGAGACATCATCGCTGAACTCATCAGTGCCCCGAAAGTCATAGAGGTCACTTATTAATGCATCGAATGAGGCGTTCAGTCCGTCATTGCTGCTGCCGGCGAGGACATCTTTTACTCTGTTGAGTCCATATTCTGCATCTGCCTCTTCAGAAGGGCTGCATTCGTTTATGCCGTCTGAGAATACGATAAGAGAGTCTCCGGATGTAAGCTGATAGGTCTGTTCCTCATCACTGTTAAAAGGTATGCCCAGTCCAATAGGCGGTCCTCCGCCGTCAATGTAGATAAAGGAACCGTCACTGCTTAGTACCAGAGGAAGGTTATGGCCGGCCCTGCACATCGTCAGCAGACCTGTCTTTGTATTGAGGATCGCATACAGCATGGTGTAATAGCTGCCGTATTCTTCAATCAGCAGGCTTTGATTTAATTCCATGGCCACATCCAGAGGAGAGTTTATCTTATAAAACGGCTTTGAGCCAGTAGGGGTTTTTATCAGGCCGTACGGACTGAGATCGTGACTCATTCTCTGATGGATAGAGACGCTGAAAAGCGCAGAAAGTACCCCGTGTCCCATGACATCCACATGGTAAAGTCCAATGTGTTCTTCATCAAGGCGGAAGATATTGTATATATCTCCGGAAACATAGCTGCTGGGAATAAATCTGGCAGCGAAGTCCACATTTTCTATTTCAGGGAACTTTGCAGGGAGGAAACTTTCCTGCAGTTTTCTCGCAGCCTCAAGGTCTTTTCTTATGATCTCATTTTTTTCCGTCAGGTTGTGTTCAAGGTCGAGAATCCTGACACCCGCCTTGATCCTGGTCCGGAGTTCTCCTTCGTGAAATGGCTTGGTCAGGTAGTCGTCAGCACCCGCTTCCATGCCTGTTACTATGTCTTCCTTGTTGGTGCGGGAGGTCATTAAAATTATATACACATAGCCGGATATACTGGTATTACGAATATTGCGGCATAGAGTTGCCCCATCCATTTCTTTCATTATCCAGTCGGTAATAACAAACCTGATATCATTTTGGCTGATGATATCAAGTGCTTTCAGACCGTCTTCAGCGGTAAGCACCTCATGCCCCTGGTTTTCAATGCGTCGTTTGATCAGGCGGATAAAATCCGGATCATCATCTACGACTAGGATCTTCATTTTTTTACGGCCTCGCTATTATCAGGACGGATGAAAAATCTGGTCATTGAAAGTATGTTCCATCCATCAATGACGCGATACTCTACCTCATCCATTTGAGTTTTTATAAGATATATTCCATAGCCTCCTACGGTATGTTTATCAAAATCAGGGATGGGAACCTGACTAATATCAAAGCCCTTGCCATGATCCTTTACTACTGTCACAAGTCTGTCTTTGTATATCTGGAAAAGGAGTATTATCTTCCCTTTGTCTTTGAGTCCTGAATGCTTAATCACATTGGTACATGCTTCACTTACTGCAAGTTCAATAATGTTAATAAACTCATCATCTATGGAATTAAGCCCGATTGAATGACAGACCTCTCTGCACAGGTTGCCGGCCAGTTGCAGATATTGCAGTCTGCTTGCAAATTCAAGTGTTATTTCATCAGTTGGTTTAGAAGTGTTCATGTTTAATCTAAAGTTTGTTCCGTATAGCTTTCCGCTGCAGCGGTGCTGCTGTCGAAAATCTCAAACAGCCGATGCATTCTGGTAAGTTCAAAAATGCTTCTTACCTGCGCTTGAAGGGATGCTATCTTAATGTCACCTTCGACCTTGTTAACTGTCCTGAGAGAGGCCACCAGGACTCCGAGACCGGAACTGTCAATGAAGTCAACTGCCTCCATATCAAACACCAGCAATGGCCTGCCATTTTTAACCAGTAAACCGACTTTATCCTTTACTGCTTTGGCGGAAGAGGCATCAAGTCTGCCTTTAAATTTTAAGATCACTATAGTGTTGAGGGTCTCTTCTGATATTGTCATTTGTCTTCCCGCTCCTTGATTAGCTTTGTAATCAGCATAGTATTTTTATCCTGATACCTCTATCTGTACAGAACTAATATAATTGCCGAGATTTAAATTAAGTTTTTTTATCTCTTCGGCATCATTGTTTTCAGCCGCAAGTTCTATTGCTGCCCCGATAGTGCCGATAGCGTAAAACCCATAACTGCCGCTCGTGCCCTTCATGCTGTGGCCAATCCTTTTTATCTCAGAGAAATTAGCTTCTCTTAGAAGGTTGTCTATGCCCTCTACATCTCGTTGCCTGTTTTCAATGAATTCCGGCACAAGGTCTTCTATATCGGCATCAATGTATACCATCTCAACAGCATTGTCCGGAGAGCTTGACTGAAGGTTTTCCTGCGGCAGGTATTTATTAATCAAATTAGCCAGAATTTCTCTGTCAAGGGGCTTTGCGAGGTAATCGCTGCATCCTGCCGAGATACACTTGCCGGCTTCTTTTGAGCCCTGGTGTGCGGTCATTGCAATAATGGGTGTGTCTTTATAATTTTCTATAGTTCTGATTTTTTTTGCGGTGGAGTAGCCATTTAGCACAGGCATCTCCATATCCATCAGGATCAGCGAGACCGTATTATTTATAACCGCCTTTAATGCCTCCTTGCCATTGCCTGCAAACAGCAGGTTGTAGTTTCCCTGACTTTGCAGATAGCGTTCTACCAGGAATCTGTTGTCGCTATTGTCATCCACAATGAGTATTACGCTCCTCTTATCTGTCCATTTTCCTACGGCCTGCAGCAGGGTTTGTTTTCTGATCGGCTTGGTCAGGTAATCGTCCATACCGTGAGCAATACATTGTTCCCTGCAGCCCTTGATAGCATTTGCCGTGAGGGCCAATATGGGACATCGAGCGCTGCCTTTTTGCGCTTCAATCTCTCTGATAGTTTTCGTGGCCTCAAAGCCGTCCATTACAGGCATATTGATATCCATAAGAATTAAATCATAACAGACTTTCTGTATTGCCTCTACCGCCAGGGCGCCATTTTCAGCAATTTCAACATTATAGCCGGCCTTTTCCAGAAGCCTGCCGGCATATTTTTGATTGTCAGGACTATCCTCAACTAAAAGGATAGTTTTCGAGTGAACCAGTTGTTTAGGGGCGGTATTGTTGTCTTTTTCAGCATGAAGGCTTTTTTCAGGATAGATGCGAAAGGCCTTGATGATGGCGCTCAGGAGGCCTGGCTGAGTTACGGGTTTCATTACCAGGCCGGTTATTCCCAATTCTCTTTTTAACTCTGCATCAGCCTTACCCAAAGACGAGAGGATTATGATTCTTGTCTCATCATAGGTTTTCTCACGTCTGATTTTCCTTATCAGTTCAATAGTATTTACCCCGGATAACTGATAATCAATAATTAAAAGATTGTATTGTATGGGGGTGGATTGAATAAGATTAAAGGCCTCCTCGCTGCTGGTAGTTGTCTCTACATTTACCGCCCATGCGCTCATTGCTTTTTCAACGATCTGGCTGGCCGTATTTTTACTTTCCATGACAAGTACCCGGAGATTTTCAAGTTGCGGGTAGGAGGTTTTTCTTTTTCTGGCCCGTCTGTCTTCCTGGTACCTCATGTTAAGGTCGAAACTGAAGGTTGAGCCTTTGCCTGCCTCACTCTTAAGACCGAATGTTCCGCCCATCAGTTCTACAAGGGATTTGGATATATTCAGGCCTAGACCGGTGCCTTTATACTTTCTACTGGTAGAGGATTCTGCCTGGGTGAATTTTTCGAATATTTTTGACTGATGTTCACTGGCTATGCCAATGCCTGTGTCAGATACGCTGAAGTTAAGAGCAACTGTGCTGGTTTTGTCTTCATTGCAAGAGGGGCTCAGCTCAACATTTATAGTGACTTCACCAGATTCCGTAAATTTAATGCCGTTATCCATGAGGTTGATAAGTATCTGTCTGAGCCTGTCCGGATCCCCAATAATAACTGCGGGTACATCAGGAGCTACGTAATGGCTTATTTCCAGATCTTTCCCTTTTGCTCTTACGCTAAGTGCAATAGTAACACCTTCTACAAGATCCTCAACATCAAATGGAATTTCTTCCAACTCTGTATTACCTGACTCAATTCTGGCTATATCAAGGATATCATTTATTAAAAAAAGCAGCGAGCGCGAGTTAGATTCAACGATTCTGAGGTAATCTCTCTGCTCTTCAGATAGTTCGGTATCCAGAGTCAGTTCTGTCATGCCGATAATGGCATTCATAGGTGTTCGTATCTCATGACTCATTTGAGCCAGAAAGGCACTCTTTGTTTCCGAGGCCTCTTCAGCCGTCTTTCTGGCCTTCTGTAGTTCCTCATCGTTTTTGATAAGGACTGAGATATCATGAAATGAGACGACTGCGCCATTTACCGTGTCTTCTTCCATTATGGGTCTGGCAATACAGGAGACAGGAAAAAATGAGCCATCACTACGCAGAAAGGTATCTTTTATGTTTTCATAAGGTTGTCCGGTGTGCAGTACCTCACAGAACTGGTGTTCTTTAAGATCCGTATCAGCTGTAATATTTTTTTCAGGTTTTTGCAGGAACTCCTCTATGTTCCGGTTTATTATCTCATTTTCAGGCCATCCGAGCAGCTTGGCACCTTCGGGGTTTATAAAGGTGACCCTGCCATCACGGTCTAGACCTAATAATCCTTCGCCCAGACTGCTAAGCGTTACAGCAAGGCGGTCTTTTTCTTTTTTGATCTTTTCCTTCAGAGCGGCCTCGGCCCTTCCTGTTGTCAGGTGTATAAGCAATAGACCAGTAAGAAGAAATGCCTCAAGTACATATAGGATAACCTGTGAGATCATTACGATATTATGAAGGGTATCCCGTCGGATATTTACATTGGCATAAACCTCCAGAGAGCCGATGAACTTCCCCTTATGTACAAGCGGTATATAGCTCTGTACTGTTTCTGTCTTGGATATCGTACCATTGACTGCTCCGGTTTCTCCCCAGACCAGTCTTGCTTTAGGCTTTTCTCTCAGACTGTTTTCTATTATGTAATTTTCCTCCCGATGGAGTCCTATATCAGCTGGATTTGAGGAATATAAAACTAGTCCATCACGGGAAAGTACCTGCAGTTTATTTATCTCATAGTCCTTTCTCATTAGGCGTTCTCTTTGTATAAACTCAGGGGTAAAGAGATCGGCATTAAGCACAGACAGGTCATTGAAAAACAGGTCTGTGAGATGCTTTCCAAAATGCATAGTGTCCTTGGTTACGTCCTTGACCACGATATCATTAAATAACGGATATGCCATTTTCTTGGTTATGATTGGAAAGAGTACGGAGGTTGCTACCAACAGCAGCAGTACGCTTATTATGAATTTATTTCTGAACATTATTCTGTCTAAGGTCTCTGGCAGTAATTATTTTATTAAAGGAAATCATATAATCAGGCATGGCTCCGCCCGCTCAATTACAGTTGCTAAGGCTCATTAATACGCAGTCAAATGATCTATTACTATATATATCAACAAGTGACAGCTTAATATTCGGCATGCAGACGTGTTTACTTTAAGGCGATTGGTAGTTATCCATCGGGAGAGATTGCTTTGCCTAAAGAGTATTTTAATCGGGCATTCATTTGATAGAGTGATTCTGAATATGTAGAATAAACCAATATGAATGTGAATCCCGGCGATATTTCTATGAACACACAGGTGATGGTTTCTGCAGAGATCGCGGATTGGAGTCGCGAAGAGGTTGCTCTTTTCCGGTATGATCCGTCCAGACAGCTTTTGCGAACTATCCGGGCCTATGCAAGATTAAGCAAAGAAAAGGATATCCTTTCTAATCTGAGGCGAAAACTTGTCGTGCTGATATACCGGTTTTGGTCGGTGATCACTGGAGCGGATATTCCGCTCGGGACTGAAATAGGCGGCGGGCTGCTCATCCCTCATCCCAATGGCATAGTCATGCATCCTGATGCAGTTATCGGCCCTAATTGTCTGATTTTTCAGGGGGTAACAATTGGAACCGGGGGCAAACTTCCGGGGCTGCCTGTAATTGGCGGTCATGTGGACATTGGTTCGGGCGCAAAAATTCTGGGAGGGGTAACAATAGGTGATCATGCAAAGATTGGTGCTAATGCGGTGGTGCTGTGTGATGTTCCTGGCGGGGCAACAGCGGTTGGGGTGCCCGCGAGTATTTTAGATATTTCTGAATAATGGCTGTTACATTGAGCTGATAATAAAAAAAGCCCGGTTTAATTCCCGGGCTTTTCATATTTAATTGAATCTGAATCTGTCTGGCTTAGCCGGCAGCTTCATCCTTTAAAAGTCTCTCCCACTGAGCATCAACATATTCCTGTGCCTGTACGAGCATCCACTCGTTTTCAGGTGCGAACATGTGCTTGAATCTACCCTGCGGTTTTAAAAAGTCTACAAGAGGCTTCTTTTCTTTTGGCTTTGAGGTGATCTTGGTTACACCATTTTCAATCTCAAACAGCGGCCAGTAGCAGGTCTCAAAAGCGATCTTTGCAAGAGTAATGGCATCATCGGTTTTAGTTCTCCAGCCGCGGTTACACGGGGCAATCACGTTGAGGAACTTAGGTCCTTTTATCTCAAATGCCTTCTGAACTTTTTTCATCAGATCCATCCAGTTAGCCGGTGAGGCCTGGGCAACATATGGAATACCATGTGCAGCCATGATCCTTGTAAGATCTTTTCTGTGCTGCAGCTTTCCGGGAATGGCATCTCCGGCAGGGCAGGTTGTAGTGTTTGCACCGAAAGGTGTAGCACTAGAACGCTGGATACCGGTGTTCATGTAAGCACCATTGTCATAACATATATACATCATGTCATGACCGCGCTCCATTGCGCCTGAAAGGCTCTGAAATCCGATATCATAGGTTCCGCCGTCTCCGGCAAAAGATACGAATTTTACGTTTTGCTCTTCAATTTTCCCCTGCTTTACGAGGGAGCGGTACATGGTCTCAACGCCTGAGATGGTGGCAGCTGCGTTTTCAAAGGCGCTGTGAATCCATGGAATCTTCCATGCAGTAAACTGCTGTATGCAAGAAGATACCTCAAGGCAGCCTGTTGCGTTAGATGCAATGATCGGGTAGTCAGTTGCCATGAGCACCTGCTTTACCACTATGGGTGCTCCGCAGCCGGCGCACATTCTGTGACCGTGCGCAAACCTGTCTTCTCCCTTTGCAAGCTCTTTTAATCTGAGTGGTTTAGTCGTCATAATTTATATCTCCTAATAAGCTTTCAGCCGTAGGGCATAAGCTGTCAGTTTTATTCTCTAACTCCGATGTACTCTTTCACTGTCTTAACTTTGCCGGATTTTGCTATCTCTATTAATTCATCAATGACATATTCTGCCTGATCGGGAAGATAGTCTCTTCCGCCCAGTCCGAAGATCTTGTTTGTGACTGCAGGTTTTGAATCCATCTGCATCACACAGGCTGCGATCTCAGAATAGAGTGGTCCCATTCCGCCGAAAGAATCAGCCCGGTCAAGCACTGCTATGGCTTTAACGTGCTTTAGTGCTTCTGCAATCTCTGTGAAAGGAAAAGGTCTGAACATTCTTGGCTTAAGAAGCCCGATCTTTACGCCTTTTTCCCTGTACTGATCAATAATATCTTTGGTAGTACCTGCAGCAGAACTCATAACAACGATTGCAATCTCTGCATCTTCCAGTCTGTATTTCTCAAAAAGGTTGTACTCTCTACCTGTCATTTTTGCGAATTCCGCAGATACTGTCTCGATAACCGCAGGAACCTTTGTCATTACCTCATGCTGTGCACGTTTGTACTCGTGATACAGATCTGTAAGGATCAGAGGGCCGTAGCTCTTCGGATTTTCCAGATCAAGCAGGGGGTGTACCGCCTCAAATTTACCTACAAAGTTCTTCACATCTGCGTCATCAACATACTCAACACGCTCGATGGAGTGACTGACGATAAAACCGTCCATGCAGACCATGATCGGAAGTCTGACATCCAGGTGTTCTGCGATTCTGAAGGCCATGATCGTGTTGTCGTAGGCTTCCTGTGCGTTTTCAGAATACAACTGGATCCAGCCTGTGTCCCTTGCACCCATACCGTCTGAGTGATCTCCGTGTATGTTAAGAGGTGCTGAAAGTGCCCTGTTAACAAGCGGCATTACGATCGGAAGCCTTGTTCCTGCAGCTATGTAGAGCATTTCCCACATAAGGGCCAGACCCTGAGACGAAGTCGCTGTTGCGACTCTGCCGCCTGCTGCTGCTGCGCCGATACACGCGCTCATCGCACTATGTTCACTTTCTACCAGAATAAGTTCAGTATCAACCTTGCCGTCATTGACGTAGCCTGAAAACCTCTGCATCAGATCGGTTGCCGGTGTGATCGGGTATGCTGCGCATACGTCCGGATTGATCTGTCTAAGGGCCAGCGCGCATGCTTCATTTCCTGTGACTGCTACTATTTTGCCCATTAGTTTCCCTCCCCTTCCATAACTATTGCCTTATTGCCCTTTTTACCGGGGCACTCAAGGGCACATATTCCACAGCCCTTGCAGTATTCAAAATCAAAATCAGCTCTCTTGCCCTCTTCTGTCACTTTTACGGACATATCAGGGCAGTACATCCAGCAGAACATACACTGAATACAGTTTTCTTCTATCCATCTTGGTCTCATTGACCGCCAGCTACCCGTCTTGAATTTTGCTGAACTCCCTGCTTCAAGGACGACGGATCCCTGAGGAAGTTCTTCCCAGAATTTTTTACTCATCCTTCCTTTACCTCCTCGAATCCGCGCTTTGTGGCATTGGTATTGCCATCAATGATTTTTTGCGCAAATTTCTTGCCGAAGCTCTTGACTACATTTTCAACCATTGTATCCATGGTTACGACATTGGTTGCCTTGCAGACAGCGCCGAGCATGGATGAATTAGGCATGGGCCTTCCGAAGCTCTCTATTGCGATCTTGGAAGCATCTACTGTAAATACCTTCTGAGAGTCCTTTGCCTTGAGTTTTTCTCTTATTTCTTTTGGTTCTTTGGATGTGTTTACGAGATAGATTGCGTCATCTGGCGCACCCTCGCTGACATTGACTGCATCCATCAGGGTTGCATCAGCGATGCAGATAACCTGGGGTTTCAGCACAGGACCATACATCCGGATAACACTTTCACTGATCCGGTTAAAGGCCCTGATCGGCGCTCCTGCTCTTTCGGGGCCATACTCAGGGAATGCCTGAACATATCCTCCACCGCTCAGACATGCGTCTGCAAGGACCTTGGCTGCAGTAACAGTACCCTGTCCACCGCGGCCATGCCAGCGAATTTCGATTGCTTTTGCCATTGTTTTTCCTCCGAAATGCTTCTATATTATAGTATTTGCCTTGAGGCAGCGAGGTATAATATAGCCTATATAAAGATTTATTTTCAAGCGTAGAAGTGCCTTTATGAGGTTTCGGTCAGCCTGAAAGCATGGGTTTGCCGGGCCGGATTGTTGTTGTAAAAACGGATTATCAATTCCCATAAAACAGGCGCAATGAGTGTTTAGGCGAAGTCTGTAATTTTATTGGTCTGTTTCAATCGAAACAAAGCGGGCAATATTGCGGGACAGTTCAATACGGTTGTGAATTGACTGCATAATCTTAAGGTATAAATTTTCTTTAAGAACTTTATCTTCAACACCGGCATCAATCGTAGGGTTATCGTTTACTTCAATAATGTATGCTTTGCCATTAATCGTTTTCAGGTCAACCCCATATAACCCGTCACCCATAAGGGCCGTTGCTTTCAGTGCCGCTTTAATAACAGACGCGGGAACATCTTCAACTAACATGGTTTCGACCATGCCGAAATCGTCCTCTATAT
The DNA here is from genome assembly GCA_016784355.1 of Nitrospira sp. Classification (GTDB taxonomy): domain Bacteria; phylum Nitrospirota; class Thermodesulfovibrionia; order UBA6902; family UBA6902; genus JACNKH01. The sequence continues at coordinate 81,664 of JADHUV010000001.1, forward strand.
TGCTTTCCCAATTTACAATCTGCCAGTGATCTTTTGCCATGAAATATTTGCAGGCATAAAGGGGTTTCTGGTCAAGAATGCCGATCCGCCAATCATATTCCGAGGGTAAAAACTCCTGTGCTATTATCAGATCCGATTTTTTAAAAAGCCGGTTTAAAGACTCCATCATCTCTTCAGAATTTGTCACTTTGGTTACACCCAGCGAAAAAGCACTGTCAGGCTGTTTCAAAACCAGAGGATAGGTTATATTGTCGATAGAGTGATTTTTAATGCTATCGCGCGATAGAATCCATGTTTTAGGGGTTGAAATTTTATTCTGGCGCATACATTCATCCAAAAATATTTTATTTGAACAACGCAATATTGACCAGGGGTCGTCAATTACCACTAGTCCTTCTGCATAAGCAGTGCGCGAGAAATGGTACGTGTAATCATTCACATTGGTGGTTTCGCGTATAAACAGCGCATCAAACTCACTTAAACGATCGTAATCGTCTTTCGTTATAAATTCAGTATAAAAGCCGATCTTTTTAGCTGCGTTTTTAAAATTCTGAAGCGCCTGAGGGTTCGATGGCGGGTGTTTTTCATCGGGATTTATCAGGATAGCCAGATCGTATTTATAAGGATAGAAACGCTGCCGCTGAAATCTTTTACGCTTGAAATAATCTAGGGCAAAATGCTGGATGCGTTCAAAATCTCTGCTGTCAATCTTATCCATGCTCAACGGACTGACTTTTTGTATTAGCCACCTGTCAGTCTTATTGAATTGAACATTGATAAGCGGCGTTTCAAACAACCGGTAAAGATGCTGTCCCAATTGTCGATAGGTTCTATCAATGGTTTGACCGAAATAGATATTAAAACTGAGCTGGTTATGCGGATGTTTTTCCAGTGTTTTCTGTAATAGATCATCAATATCCTGGGCAACCGTTCGTATAATGGAAACATTCCTGAAATCACGAATGGTTGTTACATTGGGGATAGATCTGTGTTCCCGGGCTGACGCCAGCAGAGAAACATAATATCCGGTGCTCTGGTAGCGGTATGAACTGGACAAATTGAAAACGCGGGCATTCTTCATCGTTTGAAACTCTGGATCAGAGAGGTACGCCTTGGATGAAATTACCCGAATTCCTTCAAGTTCCAGCTTCCATTTTTTTGGATTGTCGACCACAATTAAGTTGGAAATGGTATTTTTTTCTTTGGGGTCACACAGGTGTAATACCATCTTCTGGGCATGAATCCCGTCTGCATAGTAGTTTGGCAATTCTTCTGTGATAATAAAGCCCGCTTTTTGATACCATTCAATTAGCTTTTCATCGGTTTTCAGGGCTTCCAGTGACAGTTTTTCAAAACCTTTTGACAAGGCAATTTTTTTTACGTTCGACAGTAAAGTATCTCCTGCTCCGAGTTTCTGAAACTCAGGTAACACTCCAATAGAATAGATGCGAAGGGTACGTTGATATAAATTTAGTATTAATGTTCCAACCTTGGTTATTTCATTTTTTTCTTTAAATTCACATATAAAGACCATTTGAAATGGACTTGTCAGGCTATTGCGCAGCGAGCGGCGTGAACTTTGCTGGAATTTAGGGAAACAGATATGTTCTATCCGTTCTAAAAAAAATAAATCAGGGGGTGCTGCTTTTCTTACAGTTAAATTCATGGGAAATTCAGTTTAGTAAAAGTTGAATTAAATTTATATTATTTTAATAAGTTAACATTTTAGATTAATAAAAAATATGCTGCTTAATGCAGGGCTGAATAATTGACTTAAGTCAGGTTGAAAGATATATTTTTATTTGGCCTGAATGGTAATTTTTTTGTGCAAGTATATGATATATCAGTCAAAATTAGGTTTTATTCAGAAAGTCAGGAGAGTCCAGCATGTGGGATTTCATATAATCATTCTCAAAGATTCCAGCAGATTTATTAAAAACGGTTCGAATAATGCCATTTTTTTCTGACCAATCATAATGGGCATAATTAAATAAGCCTGATCTGCCCTGCTAAAAAACTGGTAATGCAGTATTGAAGTTGCGTATGGTAGTATAAAAAGTCTTTATATTCAAGTACTATCAATCATATCCCGTATTGGAGTAAGGGTGTAAATGCGGCACATGCCGGAAGTCTTCATAATTTTAAGGAGTATGTAGGAGATGAAATACCGCCCGGACATTGACGGCCTGAGATCAGTCGCAGTAATTGCAGTCCTGTTCTTTCATGCGGGATTCAGTTTTTTCCGCGGTGGGTTTGTAGGAGTTGATGTTTTTTTTGTGATAAGCGGTTATCTGATCACACGCATAATACATGATGAGGTGATTGCTACGGGGTCTTTCAGTTTTTCCAATTTTTATATTCGCAGGACTCGAAGACTGTTCCCCGCATTGTTTTTTACATTGATACTAAGCAGTATTTTTGCGTTTATATTATTTTCTCCTCATTATCTTGAGCGCTTTGGCGGTTCATTGATTCACGCGATTACCTCAGTATCAAACTTTTTTTTCTGGGGAGAAAGCGGTTACTTTGATGCAGACGCCAGCTTTAAGCCCCTTTTACATACATGGTCTTTGTGTGTGGAAGAGCAGTTTTACCTCGGCTGGCCGGTTGTGTTTGTGTTTCTTCTTTTAAAGGCCCCGAAATTTGCGGCCCCTGTTGCTGTTGTATTAGGTGGCGTCCTGAGCCTGTATCTGAATCAGGTTTTTGCGGATGGAAATGTGGAAATGCTTAATGAACTCTCCCCTGTTGCTGCCGGATGGTTTGCGGATGGGACGGCAACCATCTTTTTTTTAACGCCATTTCGTGTATTTGAGTTTTCTATAGGTGCCCTGCTTGTCTGGCTGGTAAGGTTTCAGCCGAAAAACAGGCTCGTTCTTGAACCGCTGGCAGCGTTAGGTCTTATAATGATTGCATATCCTGTTTTCACGTACACTAAACATATTGTTTTTCCGTCCTATAATGCCCTTATGCCGTGTATTGGCACTGCGCTGTTAATATATGCAGGGACTGCCCGCTATACCGGGCGTTTACTTAATAACCGTGCAGCAGTAGGTATCGGGCGGATAAGTTATTCGCTATATCTGATTCATTGGCCGATAGTGGTTTTTTATAAATATTATAAGTTTGATCAGTATTTAAGTATTAGAGAACAACTTGTGATATGTGCTGCTTCGGTTATTGCAGCAGGCTTTATGTATCAATTTGTTGAACAGCCATTCAGGCACAGGGTTAAATCATCAAAAACGCTCTCACCCGCAGGTTTTGGATTTACATGTTCCATGCTTGCGCTTCTTCTGATATTGCCCGCGGCCAATATATGGGCAAATAATGGATGGGAGTGGAGGTTTGATGATAATGCTGTATTTATATCTTTAGATGAGGTGCGAGCAGCGGAAGATCGAAGATACGAGTTTTTAGAAAAGGGCTGCAGAATTGGCAGTATGGAAAATTGTGATAAGAATGCTGATCTGCAGATTCTCACATTTGGGAATTCACATGAGCTTGATGCCTACAATATATTGGTCAGTCAATATGGGCAGAGAGATGACATTAATATCACCTCATTTGGAACCAGTTTCGGCTGCGGCTTTAAACTCGAGGGCGGGCGGGTCATCAATACAAAACAGAATAGTAAGCTTCAGTGTTCTTTACGGGCCGGGCTTTTGAATGATAAGGACTTTATAAATACTCTGGATATCATAGCGTATAGCGTACATCAGCCTTTGGCTGTGCAGGATACTATGACAATACTCCGGCATCTTAAAACGATAAATCCCCGTATGAAAATTATTTTTTTCAGCGGATATATCGGAATCAGACCATATCGATGTGATGCTCTAATTAATCGTTATGGTGATGTGGACACCTGCAAGGATCCGAAGTTTGTCAATTATTTTGCAGGGGGGGATGAAAAAAAGATGATTCTTGCGATGACGTTTGCGAAAACAGACTTTTTATATATAGATAAGGTTGATTTGTTTTGTGAAGGTCGGCTGCTTGAAAACTGCCTGATGCAAGCAAACCGGACACCGGCTTTTTATGACGGGGATCATTTGTCTGTAGAATTTGCACGTCTTCTGAGTGACAAAATGACCGCTGCATATGCGGATGAACTGGCAAAGTTTGGCTTGTGAGAGGTAATAGCCGGAAGCATCGGTAAGATTGCTACCTCAAAGGCGTTTCTGTTACTATGATTCAGGTTCTAATGGCAATTTCATAAAATAAATGAAACGGCCTGATTTTAGTTATGCTAGACACATTGCAAGTTACTGTTTTAAAATAATAATTTATCCCGTAAGGGCTTTAAAGAGGAGGTTTGTATGCGAACAGCTAATCCGGCATTAAATGAAAAAATATTCAGAGATTATGCCAACCGGTCTCAGCAGGGCGGTTCAATGACCATTCAGGGTGCAGTAAATAAAACGGCGATTCTTTTATTCTGCCTTATGCTGACTGCCACCTGGACGTGGAGCCTGTTTTTCAATTCATGGAATCCTGCTACGGTTACACCGTGGGTATTTGGTGGTGCCATAGGCGGATTTATTGTAGCAATGATTACGGTTTTCAAAAAGGAATGGGCACCTGTTACGGCCCCTGTGTATGCCTTGCTGGAGGGTCTGTTTATTGGTGGTATTTCTGCGATATTTGAGGCCAAGTATCCTGGAATAGTAATCCAGGCGGTTGGTTTGACTTTTGGTACATTGGGCGGCCTGCTCTTAGCGTACAAATCCGGGATGATAAAGGCCACAGAAAACTTTAAGATGGGCGTTGTGGCAGCAACAGGGGGTATCGCATTAGTTTATGTTATCAGCATAATTATGGGGATGTTTGGTATGAATATGCCGTTTATACATGAAAGCGGCACATTTGGAATTTTATTCAGCCTTTTCGTTGTTGTCATAGCGGCCCTTAATCTTGTGCTTGATTTCGATTTTATAGAACAGGGTGCGCAAAGAGGTGCCCCTGCATTTATGGAATGGTATGCAGCATTCGGCCTTATGGTAACTCTCGTATGGCTGTATGTTGAGATACTGCGGCTTTTATCGAAACTAAACAGCAGACGCTGAAGTAAGCTTTAAAATTAAAAATGTCAAAAAAACTCGTTATTGATATTGAAGTTATAGGGAATGATTTTGAGTCTTTTGATGAGACCACAAAAGATTATCTGCTGAAGTATGCAAATACTCAAGAGGAGATCCAGGCAGTGAAGGAAGGTCTGGGGCTTTCCCCGCTGACCGGGGAGATAGTTGCCATTGGAATGCTGAATCCTGATTCCAGCAAGGGAGCAGTCTATTTTCAGTCACCGGGAGTGGAGCATGAACCCCTCACTGAAGACGGTATTGAATATACCGCTGATACGGAAGAGGGTCTACTCGGAAAGTTCTGGGAGACGGTAAAACATTATGACCAGGTAATAACGTTTAATGGCCGGGCTTTTGATGCCCCGTATCTAATCCTGCGTTCTGCAATTCATGGTATTAAGCCGACTAAGGATCTGATGCCGAATCGTTACAGCCTGTCACACTGTGACCTTATTGATGTGCTGACCTTTTACGGTGCGGTGCGCAGGAAGTTCAGTTTGCATATGTGGTGTACTGCATTTGGTATTAAAAGTCCCAAGGTGGAAGGGGTGACCGGACATGAGGTGCCCGGCTTATTTGCAGATAAGGAGTTCTTAACGATAGCAAAATACTGCGTCGGAGACTTATATGCAACTGCGGAATTGTATGAATACTGGAGCAGATATGTCAGGTTCAGTCCTGCTTAAGCGTGTACAACCTGTCAGTGTAAATGCGTAATATGGTACGCTTGGAAATGGTAGAATAAGCGGAATGATTGTGCAGCTTATTTGCAATGAATTCTTTTTAAATAACGTTTACAATGAAAAACACTAAGGGTCTTAAGGGCCTTTCCATATTGATTATTGATGACCGTCAGGCATTAAGGTCTCTGGAAGATATCATGCTGCAGGCAGATGCTGCGGTATATGCCGGATGGGATTTTAAGTTTGCCGAGACAACTCTGGGCACTGTAAGTATAAATGTGATACTGGCCTCGATTGATCTGGTTGATGAAAAATTCATCGAGATCGTCAGGCATTATAAACAGCAGCATCCGGAGATCCTTTTTTATGTACTGACGGATCAGGAATATGATTCTGTAGAGACCTCCCAGGAAGCGGTCCGTCAGGTAGTCGATGATTACATTAAAAAGCCGATTGATATGGAGCGTTTCACCGGGATAGTTGTCTCTAATATCGGCATTCACTCTTCTGAGACAACCTCACTGACCGTTGTTGATCCCCTTATATCCAGGGTTAAGCCGTACTTTCTTTTCAGGTCCCCTGCGATGCGCAGAACTCTGGCTCAGCTGCCTCAGATCTCGGCTTCGGATCAGACCGTGCTGATAAGTGGTGAGACCGGAAGCGGCAAGGAGATAGTCGCCCGCGCCATCCATGTTCTTAGCGGACGGCCTTCGGGTCCATTTGTTCCTATTAATTGCGGTGCCGTTCCTGAGAGCCTGATAGAGTCTGAACTTTTTGGACATGAAAAGGGAGCGTTTACCGGTGCTGAGCGTACACGCAAGGGAAAGTTTGAGAGTGCTGATAAGGGCACGCTTTTTCTGGATGAGATAGGGGACATGCCGCTTAGCCTTCAGGTAAGGCTTTTAAGGGCCTTAGAGGAGGGATCTATTCAGCGTATTGGAAGTGAAAGTCCTGTACCCATAGATGTTCGGGTAATTGCGGCCACCAACTCGGATCTTAAGAAGGCAGTGAACGACGGTTTGTTCAGGGAGGATCTTTTTTATCGGCTGAATGTGCTTCGGATAAACCTGCCGCCGCTTCGACAGCGTGTTGAGGATATCCCGCTGCTCTCAGTGCACTTTCTGGAAAGGGCCTTTGCGGAACTTGGCCGGGATGTCCCTTACCCGGTGCTTTCATCAGAGACAATATATCTGCTGGAGCATTATTCATGGAGGGGCAATGTCAGGGAACTACGAAATATAATGACACGCATAGCAACGCTGCTGCCGCGAAATTCAACAAAAATATTCCCGTTTCATGTAGTACCTCATCTTGATGATTTGTCTCATTCCGGTGTCTCGGAATTATCTGATCCGCTTTCTGATTCTCGTAAGGAGCAAGGGATATTTATTCCGATAGGCACCAGGCTATGTGATGCGGAGGATGCTTTGATCAATGAGACCCTCAGGCATACCGATGGTAACAAGACCAGAGCCGCAGCTATGCTGGGAGTAAGTCTCCGCAATTTTCGAAGAAAAACCAATAAAGATAAATGAGTCAGGTGGTTTTTTGCAGTATTGATTTTAAGGTGGTACCTGGCAGGACATCCGGGCTACTGCTCTGTGAGCACGGTGTTTTCGATCTCTTCTTTTAAGGCATCAGCAAAGATGTCAGACTGGCTGGTCAGTTCCTTAATTGCTTCTTTAAGACCTTCTACTGAGCCTTCCTTTAGGATTACTTCAATATTTTTGCAGAGGTCGATCAGTTTCCAGGCCTTGAATATTCCGAAATTTCCTTTCAGGCCATGTACCATATTATGCAGGGTGTCCATATCGTGACTTTCGGCTGCAGTCTTAATACCTGTCATCTTTTCGGGTAGTATCTCAAGGAATTTAATGTAAAGGTCTCTTCTTTTTTGCTGTCTGATCCAGATTTGCAGCTGGTCATAATCTTTACCATCAAGAAACTGGCTTAACGAGCTCTCTGATGATACCTTCTGCTTTTTTGCAGCCTTTGTCCTGGCTCCGAGCCAGTGAACAAAAACCCTGGAAAGCTCTTTTTCGTCAAGGGGTTTAGCGAGGTAGTCGTCCATCCCGGCATTCAGACATTTGGTCCTGTCATCGCTTAGTGCGTTGGCAGTGAGCGCCACAATTATGGTTCGGTGCTTTCTGTCTGAGAGTGATTCAAACTGCCTTATCTCGCGGGTTGCCGTATAGCCGTCCATGAGCGGCATCTGACAATCCATCAGCACCATGTCATATGTGCTGTTTTGAACCTTTTCAAGCACCTCTTTGCCATTATGCGCAATATCAATGTACTGGAACCCTGATTCTTCAAGAAGTTCAGTAATAAACATCCTGTTGATCTCTTCATCTTCAGCTACAAGTAACCTGAATTGTGAGCCGTCATAGTCAGTGGAGTATGAGCGTGAGTACAGGCTTGCCTCAAGTTCCTGTTCTTCTGCGGCAGAAGTCGGCATGTAAGGGATGGAGAAATGAAATACGCTCCCGAATCCCGGTACGCTGTCAGCATGAATGCTGCCGCCCATTAGCGTAACTATCTTTGATGCAATAGAGAGCCCCAGACCTGTTCCCCCGAATTCTCTTGTCGTTGAGCTGTCTGCCTGTGTGAAGGACTCAAAAAGTGTATGTATGATATCAGGTGAGACCCCTATCCCGGTATCTGCAACAGAAAAGGAAATGTACTCAGTCCCTTCTTTATCGCTTAGTTCAGCAGAGATGATTATTGATCCGCTACTGGTAAACTTGATTGCATTACCGATAAGGTTGTACAGGATCTGCCGCAGGCGATATGGGTCACCTTTAATGGAATGCGGAAGGTTGGGAGATGCATTAACTGATATAGAGAGTTTTTTATCAATAGCTAAGGAATAAAACTGGTCCTTGATCTCATGTAACAGTGAATGCAGGTTAAACGGAATGGTTTCAAGGCGCACTTTACCCTCTTCTATTTTTGAAAAATCCAGTATATCGCTGATAAGCGATAGCAGCGAGTTGCCGGATTGTTTGAGCGTTTCTACAAAGTGCAGCTGCCTGCTGTCAAGATCAGTTTTTTTCAGGAGCTGTGCCATGCCCAGTACGCTGTTCATGGGAGTTCTTATCTCATGGCTCATGGTCGCAAGGAACTGGCCTTTTATCTTTGATGCCTCAAGTGCCTGATCTCGGGTCTCTATGAGCTGTTTTTGCTGGCTGCTGATATTCTGCTGCATCATATTCAGGGCGCTTTGAAGTATTTGCACTTCGTAGACTTCGGTATCTACGGCAAACGGTTTATCCATATTTTTACCAGATACACCGGCAACCTGGTCAGCAAATATTTTCAGTGGAGCAGTAGCTGAACGGCTGATCATATACATCAATATGAACATGAGTATTGCCTGTAAAAACGCAAATACAATATAAAGCTTAAGCCGCGACATAGCCATGTCATTGAATTTGTCGAGAGGCATGAGATATTCACTGTGTAAAAACCCTTCTACCTCTCCCGGCGATATACGGCCATCCTTGTTTAAATCAATGCCGACCGGAAATACAATCTTGTGGTTATTGCCTATCAGTTTGGAATAAGGGGTGTTGAAGTCCTTATATGAGGTCATAAAGATCTCACTCTGTAATTCTGGAAGGGGTTTTGTAAAAAATTCTTTTTGGTCCCCCACCTCACGAGTCACCACTGCGAGTATGGACCATGATTTGTCATAGAAAACCGAGTGCAGGGGAGAACGTTTAAATTTTAGAGATGTCTGTATTGCCTCATGTAAGACCGATTTTATATCCTTTATGTCCTGTTTCGCATCATTCATATAACCCATCTTGAAATCTTCAAAAAAGAACTGAAATATGGGATCCTGGGCAAGTATGGCGGCCTCATTGAGATCAAACCTCATGGATTCTTCTGTTATTCTGGTCGCTTCTTTGTTGTAGTCATACCATATCAGCCAGATATTACCAATGGTACTGATAAGAAGTACAGGTATGAGGAGGATATAAAATTTATGCGCAAGTTTCATAGTGGTTGTTTGTTTTTCTTATTTGAAGCTGGAATACCATCTATTGAAAATATGCTTGATATGTATGAATTTATCCTTGATATTGTCCCAGTTGTCATTGTTGACGTCACCTATTATTTCATCACCAATCCTGTTTATACCGACCACATTACTGAGCCATCTTGTGTGCATATACACATTCGGATTAAGTGCAGAGAGTGTTATCTTGATAGCGGATGTATGGATTATTTCTGCTGAGTCACGTACGGCATTTTTGTCATGCACTGAAATGGCCTTTTCAAGTATCAGGATCTGATTTCTGACATGCTCCTTCAGCCAGAATGGGTTGGCAGCCTGTATCTGCTCGATATGTCCTAGCAGGATATTTATTAGATAGATTGCTTCAACAGCGTTTTTGTTCATGGACACGTTCCGGAGCTCAAGGCAGTGATGGTATAGATTAGAGGCATAGTACTCGAAAATCTCATTTTGGTCAGCTATCGCAAGATCATGCAGCGTTTTTGATTGGTTAATTAAGGAATTAGCGTTGGCATAAGCACGATTCCATTCACCGGATGTTATATCTTTTATATATTGATCCATGGTTACTTCATATTTTTCAAATAGTGTTGAAAGGGTGGCATTGTCTGTTGCATCTGCCGATAACGGATTGATAGACAGGATCAGGGTAATCAGCAACATTGAAACACAGAAACAGGCAGTAATTGATTGAGAAAACTTGAAAATATATCTCATAAAATAAACCGGCAGTTCTTGTAATAGATGATTAAGTTGAACATATATTAAGTAAGTATATATCATGTATTAAGTGTAAATACAATTTAGCCCGTATTATGTCTTAGGAAATTCCCTGTGTAAAGGATTGTTGACAATTATTGAGCAGTTCTTATATATATCGCATAGATGATAAATGATGAGAAATCATCATTTTGGTGGTACAATGTAAAAAAAGATATGAGCATATGACGAATCAATGTGAATTTTACGATCGCTGTATTTTCACGAACATTTATACTGAGGCAGAAATGCAATGATAGAAGCGCGTCAGGCTAGACGTATAATGATTGTTGAAAACGAGTGGCTGGTTGCCCAGGACATCAAGATGCATCTTGAGGAGATGGAGTATGAAGTTACCTCAATAGAGACCAATGGTCCTGATGCTCTCGTTCGTGCCGGACAGGATCTGCCGGACATCGTTCTTATGGACATTGTGCTTAATGGTGAGATGACCGGGATACAGACTGCCGGGTTTATACAGAAGAAGTTTAAGATCCCTCATATATATATAACTTCATATTCCAGCAGGGAGGTGCTTGAGGGTGCAAAGGTAACACAGCCTTATGGTTATCTGACCAAGCCTTTTTACAGTCGTGATCTGCGCGCCGTGATTGAGACCGCCTCATATAGATATGAGATGGAACACAGGCTCAGGGAACGAGAGGAAATATTTACACAGTTAACGGAAAATATACATCAGGCCTTTATTATCGGATCAGCTGATTGGAGTAAGATCTATTATGTCAGCCCCCCCTATGAAAAGATATGGGGTAGACCTGCCAGTTCATTGATGGAGTCACCTGTATTATGGCTTGATTCAGTAGTGACAGAAGACAGGGAGATGGTTGAGCTGTTCTTCGGTGCCCCGGCCCATATTCAGGAACAAAGGGAGGTTATAGAATATCGTATAGAAAGGCCGGATGGTTCAGTAAGGTGGATTTATATGAAGATGGTTTCGATTAATGATTACAATGGAGATATATATAGATATGCTGCTGTTGCCGAAGATATAACTATTCGAAAAGAAACAGAGCAGGAGCTTCTCAGGCACGGCACTCACCTGGAGGAATTGCTTCAGGAGCGTACCCGGGATTTGAAGGAGGCGCATGAACAGCTGCTTCAGGAGATGGCCGAGCGTAAGTTGGCTGAGTCAGAGACTATAAGGGTCGGCCAGTTAGCAGCAGTTGGTGAACTCGCGGCGGGTATAGCTCATGAAATAAATAACCCCATAAACGGCATAATAAATTACGCCCAGATACTTGCCAATAAGACTAAGGAGGACAGTGAGGCAGGAGATATAACGGGCAGAATTCTTAAGGAGAGTGACCGTATATCCAGGATAGTATCCAGCCTGCTCTCGTTTTCGCGTGAGGGTCGGGATGAAAAGCAGCCCGTGAGTGTCGGCAGGGTTGTGGCAGAGGCCCTGACGCTATCAGAATCACAGGTGAAGATGGATGGTATAATGATCGAGCTGGATGTTTCTTCTTCCCTTCCAATGATTATGGCTCAGCCGCAGCAGGTGGAGCAGATATTTCTGAATCTGGTCAGTAATGCCCGGTATGCACTGAATGAGAAATATCCGGGGCTGCATGAAGATAAGGTGATTGAGATCAGGGCCGAGAAGATATTGGATAATAGCAGGCCGTTTCTTTCCGTTGTGTTTTTAGACAGGGGTACAGGTATTTCCGCAGATGTGGTCAATAAGATCATGAATCCGTTTTTTTCAACGAAACCGGACAATGTCGGCACTGGTCTTGGCCTGAGCATAAGTCATGGTATTATGAAATCCCATGGAGGAAGGATACTCGTTGATAGTGTAGAGGGGGATTATACAAAAATAACACTCCTTTTCCCTTTACCCCTTGATGACGTAAGCGTTTAGTCTAGACCTGTATAAAACGTATCAGCTCAGAAGCCTTTTCCATATCTCGCGTACAGGCTCTACCTTGTTAAGGGTGAAAAAGTGCAGGCCTGGAGCATCCCGCCTTAACAGGTCTTTGCACTGATTTACAGCAAACTCGATACCCGCTTTTTTGACGGCCTCTTCATCATCTTTAATGGGTCTGAATATATCGTGAATCTCATCGGTTACAGTGGCCCCGCAGGTTGCGCAGAATTTCAAAAGACCCTCATAGCTTGTTATAGGCAGTATGCCGGGCAGTACACGAATCTTAATATCGTGTTTTTGCAGTCTCTCAATGTACTCGGTGTACAGGGTGTTGTCAAAGAAAAGCTGTGTCATTATAAATTCCCCACCATGCTCTACTTTTATCTTCATATGCCTTGAGTCGGTCTCTTTATCTGGACAATTTATATGCCCCTCGGGAAAGCCTGCAACACCAATGTTGAAATAATCTCCATGCGTACGGATCAGGTCATTGAGCTGGTAGCAGTATTGCAAGCCGTCTGCTGCCGGTTTCCAGTCGTCCACCCCCTTTGGCGGGTCTCCTCTGAGTGCGAGAATATTCATTATATTGCGTTTTTTCATCTGCTCCATAATGTCCTGCAGTTCCGTAGTGCTATGTCCAACGCAGGTAAAATGGTGCATGACAGGCAGGTCAAACCGCTTCTGCATCTCATCACATATATCCATAGTGGTACCACGGGTTGAGCCCCCGGCGCCGTACGTTACAGATATAAAGTCCGGCCCGAGTTTGTTTAGTTCCGCCGCCGTTTCATATAATTTTTCTATCCCGGCAGGGGTTTTCGGCGGGAAAAATTCCAGTGAAAAGGTCTTGTCTGTCTTATGGAAAATATCTGTTATCTTCTGTATCATTGTGCCTCCCGGGACTATTGTCAAAGCATATATTACCCCGCGCCTTCTGTCAAACTGCGTAACCGTGAGAGGTTATATAAGAGGCATGAATTATGTATAGTATTTTTTCCTTTTCAGGGTTAGTTTGATATACTTTATAAAACCTTTTACTGGAGAAATCTATTGAACTTGCGTTTAAACCTTATTCGTATAATATTGTTGGTATCTTTTATGGTTAATTCTAATCAGGCTTTAGCAGAGACTCTTAACATCCCGAATTACAGAATAGGTGTGGAGGTAAATCCTGCTATATCTGCCCTGAGCGGAACAGTATACATTTCTGCCCTAGCCGGCAGTATCTCAGTATTTCACCTCGGAGATCTTAAAGTAACAGGACTTAGTATTAATGGCCGTGAGACGGAATTCAGGAGCCGTGATAATTCTCTATCAATTATATCGGAGACAGACAGTGAGATCCGTATCAGCTATTCAGGGGTTTTTAATGGAAAAGAAAGCAGTCCTGACAACCCCGGAGTAGTAGGAGACATTATAAATCGGGAAGGTCTGTCTCTGACCGGCATCTGGTACCCGAAGGTGGACGGTCTGCATCATTATAATCTGGAGGCGATACTTCCTGCAGGATTTAAGGCGGTATCCGAGGCAGATGTGATTCGGGAGAAAAGCCTGGGAAACGGAAAAGTGAAGACCTCGTTTGAGTTTAAGCATCCCCTGGACGGCATTACCCTGACAGCATCAGACAGGTTTGAAGTATTAAAGGACAGTGCAGGAGGCGTTGAGTTGTATGCCTATTTTTTCCCTGAAGATGCAGCTCTTGCCCGAAAATATATTGAGTATGCCAAGGAATATATTGCACTTTATGAGGGAATGCTGGGGAAATATCCTTACAAACGATTTTCTATAGTTGAAAACTTTTTGCCATCAGGTTATTCCATGCCGACTTATACGCTCCTGGGCAGTTCCGTGGTGAGGCTGCCATTTATAGTTGAGACCTCGCTCGGACACGAGATACTGCACCAGTGGTTTGGCAATAACGTTTATATAGATTATGAGGGCGGCAACTGGGCTGAAGGTCTCACTACATATCTTGCGGATCATTGGTACAAAGAGCAGAAGGGATCAGGTTGGGAGTACCGGAAGGGGCAGCTTGCTGATTATTTAAATTATGTGCAAAACGATAATGAATTGGCCGTAAAAGATTTTATATCCAGGACGGACAAGGCCACAAGTTCTGTAGGTTACGGCAAGGTCTCGATGTTGTTTCATATGCTTAGGAAAATGCATGGAGATGAGATGTTCTTTGCAGCCCTGAAAGGTTTTTTGAGTGAGCAGGGTTTTAGTAAAGGCTCCTGGAGGGATCTGCAAAATTCTTTTGAAAGAGTGTACGGAGAGGAGCTTGAATGGTTTTTTTCGCAGTGGCTTCAACGGACCGGATTGCCGGCCTTAAATATATCCGGAGCAGGCGTAACCTTGGACGGCCTGTCTTACAGGCTGGAGTTCAGTATTGAACAGGAGGAGACTTTTTACCGGCTTGGGGTGCCTGTAAGGATTAATTTTAGTGACAGGCATGAAGACCGGGTGGTGGATCTTGAGGCTGCCGGCGGTGAGTTTGAATTTCTATTTGATGAAAGGCCGCTCAGCCTTGAGCTTGATCGTAATTATGATATGGCCAGACGTCTTGTTCCCGCAGAAAGAGCGGCTGTAATCGCAGGACTTCTTGGAAGCCGTGGAATTATTGTAGTGGGTACTGAGGGAGATAAAGATAAATATGCACCAGTTATAAAAGGGTTGGCCGGTGATGCCGGGATGCGTGATGCCGGGGTGCTGACTCATGAGGAGATGAAGGATAATTCCTTTGTCATATTGGGTAGCGAAAATCCTCTGGCGCTTAAAATGTTCGGCACGGTCAAGACGGGTGATGGCGGGTTTAATGTTAAGGTCATGAAAAATCCGTGGAACACTGAAAATGTAGTGGCGATTATTGAGGGAAGATCTGCGGATGAGGTATCGGCTGCCTTTCGTAAGGTCTTTCATTATGGCAAGTACAGCAGTCTTTCTTTTGAAGGGGGGCGGGTGCTTACTCGCGAGACAGAAAAAAGTGAAAGGGGAATAAACATGAGATTAATCCGTGATACTGCAGCGATTGAGCTCTCGAAGGTGAGTACGCTTTCTGATGTTATAGACGGGATATTAGACAAAAAAATTGTATATGTAGGCGAGGCCCATGACGAATATGCTCATCACGAGGTCCAGCTTGAGATAATAACAGCAATGTACCGCAAGAATAAAAAAGTTGCTATTGGCATGGAGATGTTTCAGCGTCCATTTCAGGAGGTACTCGACAGTTATATAGCCGGGGATATTGAGGAGGCTGAATTTTTGAGACGTTCAGAGTATTTTAAGCGCTGGCGTTTTGATTACAACCTCTATAAGCCCATACTGGATTTTGCGAGGGCTGAAAAGCTGCCTGTGGTTGCCCTTAATTTACAGAAAGAGATTATTGAAAAGATCTCGCGAAAAGGTATTCAGGATCTGGATGTGCAGGACAGGGCCATGGTGCCTGCGGAACTGGACATGACGGATGATGAATACTGTGACAGGTTATTTGAGGTCTTTCAGGGTCATGATCAGTCGGAGATGAATCTGGATTTCTTTTACCAGGCGCAGATTACATGGGACGAGACCATGGCCGAGTCAGTGGATGGCTTCATGAAGAAAAACCCTGATTACCAGATGGTCGTGGTTGTGGGACGCGGTCACCTGGAATATCGCTCTGGTATTCCAAACAGGGTTAAAAGGCGTAATGCCCTCGATAGTGCGGTGGTCCTGCTGGATGCGCATGTTGACCGGAAGATTGCGGATTATATTGTGTATCCTGAGAAAATTAAGGGTAAGGCTGCACCGCAGATGCAGGTATATCTCAAAGAGTCTGAGGGCAGTATGGAGATCACGGGCTTTCCTACGGAAAGCGTCTCGGAAAAGGCCGGTATGAAGGCCGGAGATGTGCTGGTCTCTATTGACGGGCAGGCTGCACCGGATCTTCAGGAGATAAAGATAATACTTCATTATAAAGAAGTTGGTGATACATTGAAGGTAAAGGTCCTTCGAAAGGATGAGGACACGGAGGATAAGTCAGAGATTGTTATTGATATTGTTTTGTAGTTGAAGGAAGGGATTAAGGGAGAGAGATATTGAATAATCCAGGTGAAAGACGGGCCCTGTGCGGTATATGTCCTGCCGGGTGCTGGGTAGTGGTTACCTATGATTCTGACGGGAAGATTGCGCGGGTACGGGCTGATGACAGTACGAGTCTGGGGGTCATATGTAAACTTGGTGAGTATTCCAGAGACATTGTATATTCAGCGGATCGTCTTCAGTACCCTATGAAGCGGAGAGGGGAAAAAGGGAATTATGAGTTTGACCGTATTTCCTGGGACGAGGCTTATGAGATTATTGTTGAAAAGCTTCAGAGGATCAAAAAAGAGCACGGGCCCGAGGCTGTATCGATGTATACCGGCAGGGGGAGTTTTGAGCTTGCCATGTGTGATGTGTTTCAGCCGAAGGGGGTGGCGGTCTCCTCTGCTTCCAGTGTCTTATTTCCCTTTGGTTCTCCCAATACCATGGGTGTAGGAGCGCTGTGTTATGTCTCTTTTGCGATGATCGCACCGCACGTGACTATGGGCGGGATGCTCATCAATATGTTTTCTGATATAGAGAATGCAGACCTTGTTGTAATATGGGGAGCCAACCCGGCAACTGACTGCCCCCCGCTTGATATGGAAAGAATAATAGCTGCGCATAAGCGCGGTGCCTCGGTGGTGGTCATTGATCCGAGAAAGACAGCGATAGCCAAAATGCCGGGAGTCCAGTGGATGCCTGTCCGGCCCGGCACGGATGGGGCGCTTGCGCTTGGGATGTGTAATGTAATTATAGATGAGGAGCTTTATGAAGAGGCCTTTGTGCGGGATTGGACGCACGGGTTTGAAGATTTTGAACGCTATGTCCAGCACTTTACCCCTGAGGCCGTGCAGGAGATTACGGGCGTGCCGGCCGGAAAAATTATTGAGCTGGCACGCAGGCTTGCCGCTGCTGACGGTGCTTCGTCAGTTATGTACAGCGGTCTTGAGTACAGTGACAGCGGGGTTCAGGCAATAAGGGCCACTCATGTATTGTGGGCATTGGCCGGGCAAATGGATGTACCAGGCGGCCGTTGTTTTTCCATGAAAGAGAGTTTTTTCCCTCTTAACAAAGAGGGGCATATAGCCAACCCTGATATGACAAAGGCACTGGGGCTTGATCGCTTTCCGGTGTACAGCTCATATCGCGGGGAGTCTCACGCAATTGCCCTTCCCGATTCCGTGCTTCACGGCAGGCCATACAAGATTCGATCCCTGATTAATCTAGGCGGCTCGATCATTACGGCCTGGCCTCAGTCGGATATATGGAGAGAGACTCTTAGTGCACTGGATTTTCTGGTTTGTATAGACCGGCAACTGACCGCTGATGCGGCCTATGCTGATATTGTCCTGCCCGCAACGACAATGTATGAGATAGAATCTTATATGACTTATGGTCCGATCTTCAGGATAAGGGAGAAGGTTGTTGAGCCTGTGGGCGAGGCACGTAATGACTTTTTTATAATGGCTGAGCTGGCAAAGCGTCTTGGTTACGGGCATCTATATCCTCAGGATGAAAAAGAGCTGCTGGAGCATGTGCTTAGAGGTTCCGGGTATACAGCTGAGGAAGTGCGCGAGGCAGGAGGCACTGTGCAGATTCCCGATAAGTTAATGCAGTATCGTAAATGGGAAAAAGGACTGCTCAGGCCTGATGGAAAGCCCGGTTTTGATACACCGACGGGCAAGTTTGAGATTGCCTCAACGCTTCTTCATGAGCACGGGTATGATGCCCTTCCTGTATATACTGAACCTCAGGAAGGACCGGCAGCAAGTCCTGACCTGACTGAACAATTTCCGCTTGTTTTTAATTCCGGGGCACGTGTGACGACTGATTTCAGATCACAGCATCACGGCATTGAAGCACTTTACCGGGAGCGCCCGGAACCCACTGTCATGATAAATACCGGGGATGCATTTAAGCGCGGGATAGAAGACGGCGATATGGTCAGGGTACGGAGCAGGAGGGGTGCGGTGAGGATGAGGGCAATTGTTACGGATGATATTATATCCGGAGCGGTCGATGCTAATATGGGAGGCGGGGGGCCGGTAGGTCCTGAGTCCTGGCAGGAGTGTAATATTAATGAACTGACTGATCTCGGACGTTATGACCCTATTTCCGGATTTCCTGTATACAAGGCCCTGCTGTGTGAAATCGAGAAGATCCTTCAGGATGAGGGTGCGGTAAAAATCGGTTCAGGGGAATATGATATTGCTGCTGCCTCAATCATTGCGTCTCAGTCTGAAAAAAGCTCATCACGGATCTACCTTGATCATAATGCAACAACGCCTCTGGCCCCTGAGGTCAGAGAGGTAATTCATGAGGCAATGGAGCACAGTTTCGGTAACCCCTCCAGCATTTACAGAGAGGGGAAAAATACCCGACTTCTGATTGAGTCTGCCCGCAGGAGTGTTGCTAGAATGCTTAACTGCACTGCACGCCGTATTATATTTACAGGGTGCGGGTCAGAGGCAAATAATATGGTGCTAAAGAGTGTTGCGGAGGCACATCGCGGAGTTCGCAACAGGATAATCACATGTGAGGTGGAGCATCCATCTGTACTCGGGCCGTGCGCGGTTCTTGAAAAATCGGGCATAGAAATAATCCGGTTGCCTGTGAATGAACTTGGCCTGGTTGACCCGGCAGAGTTGGAGTCTCTGATTGATGACAGGACCTGTCTGGTAAGTGTAATGCTTGCAAATAATGAGACTGGTACGATCCAGCCGATCAGGGAGTTAGCTATTGTAGCGCATCGTTATGGAGCCCTGTTTCACACGGATGCAACCCAGGCGGTTGGTAAGATACCGATTGATGTTGAGACGTTGGGAGTGGATTTTCTTTCGCTGTCAGGTCACAAAATTTATGCACCTAAGGGCGTGGGGGCGCTATATTTGAGGAAGGGAATTGTTATTGATCCGCTATTAAATGGCGGGGGGCAGGAGGGCGGACTCAGGGCCGGGACAGAAAATATTCTGGGCATAGCCGGGCTTGGAAGGGCGGCAGACCTTGCAGTGCAGAGACTGCCGGAGATGGGAAAGGTCAGGGCTATGCGGGATCGTCTGGAAAATGAGTTGGTGAATATGTTTGAAGGGGCCGGGGTAAATGGCGATTTAATAAATAGATTGCCTAACACGATTAATATTACCCTGCCGGGCTTCAGGGGAGAGTCTCTGGTTATGGCCATGGATCAGAAGGGGGTAGCCTTTTCTTCAGGGTCTGCCTGCCGCTCCGGTTCGCCTAAACCATCGCATGCGCTGATGGCCCTGGGGCTTTCTGAAGAAGATGCACATTGTACTGTGAGACTATCACTAGGGTATGGCAATACTGAAGAGGAAATTCAGATGGTAATCGAAAAATTCGGCTCGCTTATACGTGATCCGTCTGCTGCTGTGCGGTTTGTCTCGTGCAGATAAAGAAAGGAGCGTCAATGAAAAAAGAACTTGTATTTAAAAAAGAACGGATAGAGATCAGAAGTCATCTTGCGTCCTCTTATGACAGACTGATAAAAAATGATGTTTCTCATGGGCTGGGTCTGGAGAAAAAATCCTTGCCGAGTAAGTATTTTTATGATTCACGAGGCTCAAGACTGTTTGAAAAAATCTGTGCCTTGCCTGAGTATTATCCGACAAGGACAGAGATGTCCATACTCAGGGAGGCCGCACCTCAGATTATGGAGGACTTTACTTCTGGCGATATAGTGGAACTCGGATCAGGTGCGAACTGGAAGGTACGGATGTTGCTGGATGCGGCCGGGCAGGAGAGGTTGAAGGATTTACGTTATGTGCCGGTTGATGTCAGTGAGAGCGCGCTTCAGGATGCCTCGGAGGAATTGCTGCGTATATACCCTGAGCTTGAGGTATTGGGCATAATAGCGGATTTTACGGTACATATGGATCTGATCCCATCTGAGCGCCCCAGGCTTATGGTATTTCTTGGAAGTACCATAGGTAATTTTGATGAGAGGGCAAGGCGTGATTTTCTTAAAGGTGCGGCTGCGGCCATGAAGCCTGAAGATAGATTCCTGATCGGATTTGATATGGTTAAGTCCAGAGATACGCTTGAGGCAGCATACAATGATGAGCAGGGCGTGACCTCTGAGTTTAATAAAAATGTGCTTCACGTACTGAATCGTGAACTGAACGCTGATTTCAATATCTCACATTTTGATCACCTCGCCTTTTTTAATGAGGAAAAACAGAGGGTAGAGATGCACCTTCGGGCAAAACGTGATATGGAGGTCTCCATAGAGGGCCTGGACATGCAGGTAGAATTCCGGCAGGATGAGACCATACATACAGAGGTCTGCAGGAAGTTTACAGAAAGCGATGTCAGGAAACTTGTCGGCGGGGCAGGGCTTGAGATCGAGAGGTGGTTTTTTGATAAGAAGTCATGGTTTTCTCTGGTTGAGCTTAAACTCTGAAAAGCCGTATATATTTATACGGCACTATTAGCCGGCTGTAAGTATTAATTATTATTAACAGTGATATTTAAACGGAGGCCTGAATAATAATGACAGATGTATACCTGGCAAGCAGCGAAGATGCATATAAAGGTGCCTGTGAGGCGCTTGATGCCCTTAATTTCAGTGTCACAGGAAAGCGTGTTTTTATCAAGCCTAACCTTACCGGAGGACTTGAGTCCAGGTATGGTCTTACGATAGATACCGGCATAGTCAGGGCCGTGCTGGAGCGCCTGCATGAGTGTCCGCTTATTACAATTGGAGAGTCCTGTGGTGATACTGCGCGGGCCTTTAAGGAACTTGGATATGAAGATCTGGCCAGGGAGTTTGACAACATAGTACTGGAGGATATTCGGGAGGCTGAAATAGTATGGAAGGATATCCCGAAGCCTTATCATACAAAAGAAATGCCTTTTCACGCCTCACTCTTTGAGCACGATTATGTAATCAATATAGCAAAAATGAAGACCCACTCGCTTGCGGGGGTTACCTTGTGCATGAAAAATATTTTCGGCTGTGTCCCTACACGTAAGCAAAAACTCATGTACCACCCTTTTATTCGCAAGGCGATTCTTGATATGAATCAGATAGTCAAAAGCGATTTCTGTATAGTTGACGGTATATGGGGCAATGAGTTTGATGAGATTCAGAGCACTCCGAAACACTCAGGCGCAATCATTGCAGGGGAAAATATCCTGGCGGTGGATATGATAGCAGCGGAGGTCATGGGCATCAATTTAAGCGCTATTGATACTTATCAACGGGCCTTTGAGTTATGGGGGGATCCCGATATAAATATGCTAGGGGCTAATTTTGATGAGGTGAAAAGATTTTACAGACAGGGGGCTTTGTTTTCTACACGAATACGCTACATAAAGGAGACTGCTGCCAGTTTGGTATATCGTGCGCTGAACCGGCATTAGGCGAATTATATAATAATTGGTTTAGAGCAGTTTTAGAATTTAAAATTTGTCTCCCCCTCCTATCTACTGGCTGTAATGGACTTATTGAACGAAATTGTGCTTGAGAAGGATGCCTGTAAACTGTTCAGTATTTATATATCTTCCATTACTGCAATAGGATTTTACCGTACCTCAAAGAAGTTATATTCTAATAGTTTTATAATTATTACATTAATACAATAATACAATCAGGACAGGTAGTTAAGTGCTGAGCATCGAATATTCATACTTTTTCAACCGGGTTTCCAAAGTTGTATTTTTAAAACGTATTGAGTCGGTAATAAAATTTATTGTAATGTGATAAATACCATTGCAATTTTCTGAAATGATTGTATAATTCTAAGTAGTATTGTTGTTTTTTAAGCTGTTAGAGGGGATTGCATCATTGAATAACAGGATAAAAGAGATTCTGGCGACTATGGGCGGAACTTCGGTAGTGGCGAAGGGTAGGATTTGTGTCGATTTTCGATAAAGGTATATCAGGGTTGTACCTTGAAAGTATATGTAATATCACTTTATAAATATGTGAGTGAAAGGGCGGAGCAGTGCCTTATACAGTGGGTTACAGATGGAGTACTGTAATAAAACATTGCAAATAAATTGAATTATATGGATTATATTAAATAATGTTTTACGCAAGATTACTCATAATAGTGTTTATTTTAGCCGGTGCAGGTTGTGCCGGCAGCAATCCGTACAGCGGTCTGAGTCCTCAGTTGATGGTATCTGCGCCTGCCACTGAAGAGATGAAACCTTCTGAGTATACCCTTAATTATGCAGATGTTTTGGCGATTAAGTTTTTTTATAATCCGGAATTAAATGAGCTGGTTAAGATCAGGCCTGATGGAAAGATTTCTCTTCAGCTTATCGGTGAAGTAGATGCCGCCAGTTTGACGCCTGCAAGTCTTTCGCAGGAACTTTCAGAGAGGTACGCATCAATTTTAAGAAAGCCCGAGGTCTCGGTTATCGTACAGGAGATCGCAAGTTCCGAGGTTTTTGTCGGGGGTGAGGTTGTGCTGCCAGGGGTTATCACATGGCAGCGTGGTACTTCAGCATTGCGTGCGGTTTTCAGTGCGGGTGGTTTTAAGGAGACTGCTTTGCCAGCCAGTGTTATAGTGATCAGCAGGGGGGTCGGCAATGTACCTGTTGCAAAAAAAGTGAATTTGACTGTTATGTCAGAGGATCTGCCTCATCCTGAAAATGATATCATTCTTAAGCCTTACGATATTGTATTTGTTCCAAAATCAAGGATAGCAGAGGCAAATAAGTTTGTGCAGCAATATATAAAGAATATGATCCCTGGCAATCTGACAGGAGGATTTTCGTATGCTATCGTTAATGATGATGATAACCGCTAGTTTCTGATAATGTCTATAAAACAATTTAAAAAAACCGGAACTAAAGAAGAGCTGAATGCTCTTTATGTAAAGATACTGCAGGCGGCTACGCAGCGTAAGGTCAAGACGATCATGATCTCATCCTGTAACCGGCGTGAAGGTACCTCAACGATTGCACTTAATCTGGCGCATATATTTGCTCAGGAGACCAGCAGGAAGGTTCTGTTGGTGGATGCTAATCTGCGGCATGCATCACTCGCAGGTTTTTTTGGAGTTGTTGCCTCCCCGGGACTTGGGGAATTGGTGTCCGGGCAGGCAGATATTGCATCTGCGGTGAGAGAAACAGACCGGGAAAATCTTAATCTGCTGGCGGCTGGAGCGCAGGCTTCAAGTCCCCTGGATATTTTCAATTCAGATGCTTTGCATAACTGTATAGCTGAACTTGAGAAGGTTTACCAATATATTATTATTGATTCCGCACCTGTTATGCCTTATGCTGATTCGTTGTTTCTTGCTGCAAGGGTTGATATAATGCTGCTCTTGCTTGAGGCCGGACGTACCAGATGGGAAGTTGCAGAAGAGGCCTTGAAAAAACTTTCGAATGTCGGTGTCGAGGTGTTCGGGACTATCCTGAATAAAAAGAAATTTAATATCCCGTCCTTTATTTATAACAGGCTTTAAAGTTGTCTGTTGCAGATTTTTAAATACTGCGCGCATACACAATTTTTCAAAAATTATCCTTTCCATGTCCAATAGAAGTCTCTTTATAAAGATATACAAGCTGATTGATATCCTTACTGTTATTATATGTTTTTGGGTCACCAACAGCATTGATACAGGAACAAGGCTTAGTTTTTCCTCGCTGATGGCCATTAATGTGAAGCTTGGTCACCTTGGACTGATCGTGTTTTTTCTGATGGCCTGGCATGTTGTTTTCTCTGTTGTCGGGTTGTACAGATCAAAAAGGCTCGGGAGCAGGTATTACGAGCTGATAGATATCCTGAAATGTACCTCTGTCGGAAGCATCATAATGATGGTGTCCGGTTTTCTTTTCGGGATTGAGATATTAAGTGCAACTTTCATATCTATATTCTGGGGCATCACAAGCTTTTTTCTTATCACCGGAAGACTGGTGATAAGGCGGGTTCTTGCGGTGTTCAGGAAACAGGGTATTAACCAGCGAAATCTTGTAATCGTCGGTACCGGGCAAAGAGCGGTGGACTTTGCAGGATTTGCCAGGAATAAAAGGGAGCTTGGTTATAATCTTCTTGGCTTTGTGGATGATCGCCTTTACATTAAAAATAGTGAATCTGAGAAGGTAGAAATGTTGGGAAATCTGCATGAGTTGAACAATATCCTGAACAGTCATGTAGTTGATGAAGTTATGATAAGTCTGCCGATTAAATCATATTACAACGAGATTGAGGCAATAATAAAACAGTGTGAGAAACAGGGGGTAGTTGTAAGACTGCTGACTGATATTTTCACGGTTTCTTTGGCAAAATCCCAGCTTTCATATGTTGATGAGGTCCCAGTGCTGACTCTTTATTCCGCCCCGTATGAAGACTCCAGAATGATAGTGAAGAGGGATCTCGATATAGTTTTATCTTTCGGGCTTATCATACTTCTGCTGCCGGTTTTGCTGGTCGTTGCAGCGGCCATAAAACTTACCTCCCCGGGTCCGGCCCTTTTTATCCAGAAGAGGGTGGGGTATAACAAACGTATTTTCAGCATGCTGAAGTTTCGTACCATGATTGCCGGGGCAGAGGAGCTTCTGCCCTCACTCGAGGAAATTAATGAGTCCGGGGGCGCGACCTTTAAGCTTAAAAATGATCCCAGGGTGACAAAACTGGGCCGATTTTTAAGGAGAAGCAGTCTGGATGAGATGCCTCAGTTATTAAATGTGCTGAAAGGGGATATGAGTCTTGTGGGTCCGCGTCCGCTTCCAGTCAGAGATTATAAAGGCTTTGATTCTGATTGGCAGAAGAGGCGTTTTAGTATGAAGCCGGGACTTACCTGCTTTTGGCAGATCGGCGGCAGGAGTAATGTCTCATTTTCGCGCTGGATGCAGATGGACATGGAGTATATAGATAAGTGGTCTTTGTGGCTTGATCTGAAGATCTTGTGGAAGACTATTCCTGTTGTTTTTTCCGGACGTGGAGCTGTCTAGTTTTTTTGTTTTTTTATGCCCCTTAACTGACTCCCGCGAGTCATTCCTTTTTTTGAAAAAATTATGAGAACTGTCTTTTTGAAAAACATCAGGCCTGCGTCATGAGCACCGGCCGGAAGATATTCAGCAATACCTCATTTCAGCTGCTGGGGCATCTTTTCCACCTTTTACTGAATGTTATTACAATGGCGCTTGTTGCCAGGTACCTCGGAGTAGAGGGCTATGGCCGGTACGCTTACATATTTGTCCTGATATCGATGTTCATAATACTGACTGATCTCGGTCTTAATGATATCGTGGTAAGGGACCTTTCAAAGGACCGGTCACGATTGTCCCGTATGATTGTGGATCTGATATGGTTGAAGCTGATCCTCGGTTTTGTTGTCGCAGTAATCTCAATAGTGTCTGTTAAGCTCCTCGGGGTGCCGGATGAGGTGATGATTCTTTTTGTCTGGGCATCGGCCTCGTTGGTCCTAATGTCTCTGAGTTCTATAGGCAGTATTGTGTTCAGGGTTCAGTTGAAGATGGGGCGTTTTGTGATTGCGACGCTTGCGAGGGACTCTCTGCTTCTGGTCTCTGTATATCTGGTGACCATACTGCAGTTTGGAATACGGGAGTTGATATGGGCAAACCTGCTGGCGCAGGGAGTTAATGTTATTGTGACCTTTATATTAATGCGGGAATCTATGACTTCGAGTCAAGAACCGTTTGACAGGCGTGCCTGGGCAGCGACTATCAGGAGTGCTGTCCCTCTTGGGCTTGCCTATATGATCGTTACCCTTTATGCGAGTATTGATACAATTTTATTAGATAAAATGGTAGGCGAAGAAGCAGTGGGATATTATAATGCCGCTTACAAATTTGTTTTTCAGGCAATATTTATCCCTATTGCCTTTGTTAATTCGGTCTTTCCGTTTATGGCGGAATACTGGGAATCAAACAGGGAGAAGCTGAAGGTCATGTTTCAGAAAACCTATGACTTAATGGTTATTATAGCGATCCCTATGGGAGCCTCGGTTACAGTGCTTGCCCCGAAGCTTATATTGCTTATATACGGCCGTGAATATTCACCTTCTGTGCTTGCCTTGCAGGTACTTATATGGGGGGTGGTCGTTATGTTTCAGAGTATAGTGTTCGGCTATACAATGGTTGTGCTGAACGAACAGAAGAAGTCTCTGTTTATTAATATTGGAGGCCTGCTGACCAATGTCATTCTTAATCTGCTGCTGATTCCATATTTTACTTTCATAGGTGCTGCAGTTGCGACCGTTATTACAGAGTTGTTTGTTACTGCCCCGACTATTTATATTATTCAGAAGAAGATGAAATACACGCTTTCGCTGACAAAGCTTTATAAATCTCTCATTGCCGGTGCTCTATGTGCCCTGCTTTTGGTAGTTACAAACTCTCTGCATATTGTTCTGCAGCTGGCCTTGCTTACACTTGGATATCTGTTTTTTATATATAAGTTGAAACTAATAAGCAAGGAAGATATACAGATTGTATTGCAGAAACGTAAACCGGCGGAGGCGGCACAGGTACATTGAATTCGTCTGAAGGATTAAAAGTGCTGTTTCTGAGCCCGGGCTATAAGCCTTATCTTGGCGGAACAGAGAGAATCGTGGAGCAGCTTGCTCACCAGTATCTTAAGATGGAGGGTATCAGCAGGGTGGGCGTATTGACAACACGCATGGACTTTAATCATATGCCCCCAAGAGAAAATCTGGAACTGCCATCAGAAGAGGAAATTGACGGACTGAGTGTCTACAGGGTGAGCTTTTATCCGAAGAAGCTTAAATATTTTTATACGCTTCCAATAGGGCTTATATCCCTGGAGGCAGTCAAGGTGATCAGGAAGTTTAAGCCGGACATAATACATTATCTGCTGACCGAGTGGTTTTGCGCCAATGCCTGGCTATATCTTCTCTCCAGTAAAAAATGCAGCCATATATATACTGTTGCGTTTCATGAACTGCCGCCCTCGCGCAGATATCTTCTGATGCAGTATGTAAATATCTTTCTTGGCCGGGTGGTCGATAAGGTGCAGGTTCATTCTGATCATATAAGACAAAGGGTGATGGAGCACTACCGGGTGCCAGCAAAGAAGATAGAAGTGATTCCCATGGGAGCGATATCGGATGAAAAGAAGTCTCCAAATAAAGAAGTCGCGGTCGGTGAAAAAGTTTCCTTTGTAGCAGTCGGGAGGCTGAGCGCAGACAAGGGTCAGTTGGATCTCCTGGAGTGTTTTCAGCAGGCCCTAAGCAGGTCTCAGCGAGAGATGGAGCTTGTATTAGTAGGAGGAGATGGCGGGCATAGGGAGCTTATTGAGACGTATATAAATGAAAACGGGCTGCAGGACAATGTAAGGATTACAGGTTATGTTTCTGAAGATGCTCTGCACGAATATTACAGAAAGTCCGATGTGTTTATTTTACTTACGAGGATGGAGTCTTTCGGAATAGTATTTGCCGAGGCGCAGTCTTTTGGTCTTCCGATTATTGCGTACAGGATAGGTCCGCTTGAGTCGGCCTTTAAAAAGGGTGCCCTTCTTGCAGAACCATATGATCAAAAGATAGTTGCTGATTCAATTCTCAGGCTCGCCGAAGATGACGGCTTTAGAAGCGAAATGAGTATCCAGGCATATACTTATGCATGGGAGAACTTTTCCTGGCAGCGTACAGCGGCTTCTTTTCTTCAGTTATACAGGGATGCGGTACGGGAGAAACAGTCGTGAGTCAGCCATTGGATCTTGTTATATCGATAGTTAATTATAATACCCGGGATCTGCTTGATCAGTGCCTTAACTCTATATATGCGCTTGGATTGCCCCTTAAGTTTGAGGTATGGATAGCTGATAACAGCTCGGGTGATAATAGTGTTGAGATGGTGGAGTCAAAATATCCTGAAGCCAGGGTAATCCGCAGCGCAGGGAATCCCGGTTACGGATATGCTAATAACCGTATCATCGAACGCACTGAGTCACGGTATGTGCTGGTCCTGAATCCTGATATTATAGTGCAGGCCGGAAGTATTGAAAGTGTGATAGGGTTCATGGATGCAAATAGTGATACGGCTGTGTGCGGTTCAAAACTGCTCAATCCTGACAATACGCTTCAGTATTCCTGCCGGCGTTACCCCGAGGCCTCGACTATTTTACTGAGGGGGCTTGGTATTGACCGGTTATCACCTGAATCTGATAACCTTAGACATTATATGATGATGGATTGGGCACATGACGAGCCAGCTGATGTAGACTGGGTCATGGGTTCGTGTATGTTTATTCGCAGAGAGGCGCTTAAGGATACAGGCATGTTTGACGAGAAATATTTTATGTATTATGAGGATGTGGATCTGTGTATCAGGCTGTGGAAAAACTGGAGGGTGTGCTATGTACCTGATAGCTGTATGATTCATTATCATATGCAGCAGAGTCATAAGCTGACTTCATTTAGACAGCGTTACATACATATAAAAAGTGCGTTGAGGTTTT
Source organism: Nitrospira sp. (assembly GCA_016784355.1). Taxonomy (GTDB): domain Bacteria; phylum Nitrospirota; class Thermodesulfovibrionia; order UBA6902; family UBA6902; genus JACNKH01. Next base: position 110,576 of record JADHUV010000001.1, read on the forward strand.
TTCGATTGCATGGCATGAGTCCGGTAAGGACAGTACATGCAGCTGTCAACATAGATTATAAAAAAGGTGGGGAAGTATTATGAAAACTGATGTGCTGCTTATTCAGCCCCAGCAGGGCGAGTTTGTAAAAAAGAGAATCTTTCATCCCGGGCTTGAGATCCCGCTTAATATTGCATGCCTGGCCGCTTACCTGGATGTTCAGGGAATAGATAACCGGATACTTGATATGAGGCTCTACGATGCTCCGTTTAAGGATTTGGAAGATACAATTAAAATGTACAGTCCTCGTATAGTAGGCATTAGCGCTTTTACGTCTGAGTATGATAATGCCATTAAGTCTGCCAAAATTATAAAGTCAATAAATAAAGATATATTGATAGTGATTGGGGGACATCATGCAGCAGCCATGCCCAGTGAACTGCTTGAGGAGATACCGGAATTTGATCTTCTGATTCATGGAGAGGGAGAGTTAGCCCTTACCGAGATAATTAGACAGTTTGACTCTGGCAGGGACTATACTGAAATTTCAGGAGTTTCGTACCGCAATGGTGATTCTGTGGTGGTAGTGCCGCGTGCTGAGCTGATAGCATCGCTGGATGATCTTCCCTTTCCTGCCAGACATAAGCTTGATCTGAGCCGGTATGTTCCCAGTCCTGGAACGGGTAATTATATGCAGCTTCCCACTACCGGAATTATGGCCAGCAGGGGGTGTCCGTACAAATGTAATTACTGCAGCAAGGGAGTTTGGGGCGCAACCATTCGTTTCCGCTCGGTGGAAAATGTCCTGGCAGAGGTGGAGCATTGTATTGAGAAATATGGGATACACGATTACCGTTTTTATGATGATGCACTGACCCTTCCGCAATGGGAATTAAAGCGGTTCTGTGAGGAGATCATAAAGCGGAAGCTGAACATTACCTGGAATTGTTACAGCCGCGTAAACGGCATCACCGAGGATAAGCTGCTTGCTATGAAGGAGGCCGGCTGCTATCACATTAAATACGGTATAGAATTCGGGACGGAAAAGGCCCTGAAGATAGCTAACAAGGGAGCCACATTGAACCAGGCGAGAAATGCTGTGGCGCTTACGAAGAAGGTTGGGATCGAGTGCAAGGGTAATTTTATGCTGGGAATTCCGGGTGAGACAGAAGCAGATTTAGAGCAGACGATAAAGTATGCGATAGAGCTATCGCCGGACCTTGCCACGTTTTACCCTTTTGATCTTTTCCCCGGAAATACTTTTTATCGCAGAAAGCTGGAAGGTGATAATTCTATTGATGATCGCCTGCCCAGGGAAATCACTCAGAAGATGAGCAATAAGGGATATATATCGTTTTATTTCAGGGCCGGCTTTATTATTCAGCGGTTAAAGAGAATGGCTAAAAATCCAATGAGGGAGATACGCCTTGTTAAAAACGGGCTTGCCATGATTATCCAGTATTTTTTCAGGAAGTGGTTTCAGAAAGACTCGGGACAGGCCGGTACTCATACCTCGAGCAGTTAATTTAATAGTGAAGAAAAAGATACTTGTTATCTCACCCATCTTTCCTCTGCCGCTTAAGTCGGGAGGTCAGGTCAGGGTTTATTATCTGCTTAAATATCTTTCAAGGTATTATGAGGTTGCCCTGATATCTTTGATTGCGCAGGAGGATAAACCGCATATCCCGGAGATCGAAAAGTTCTGTTTTCGTGTAGAGACTATTACCGGGCGTATTTATGAAAGTGTCTTTGAAAAACTCATTGCCATGATGACTCCGCTGCAGATAAAACGTACGGTGCGCCGTTTCGGGCAGTTGGCAAGGGGTATCCCCTTTCAGGTCTGCAGGTTCTATCATCCTGATATAGAAAATAAAATCTCTGAGTTGATGAACCATGATAAGTTTGATGCGGTCTATGCCCTGTACAGCCAGATAGCACCTTATATGAAACAGGCAAAAAGTCTGACGCCTGATGCCAGGTTTCTGCTGGATGATATTGATCTGGCCTTTGTCACTAAAGAGCGTGAGCTTGTAGAGAGAGAAGGGTTAGGAAGGTTTATTGCATCGGTGGAATCAAAAAGGATGCGGGAGTATGTCAGGCAGACCTGGCCTGAACAGGACTGCATTGTGGCGATGTCCGAGGTGGACAAACAGAAATTACTTCAACTTAGTCCATCTATGAAGGTTGCCGTTATCCCTAATGGAGTGGATACAGAATATTTCAGGCCTGTGCCGGAAAAAAGTTATAACCACAAGATCGTTTTCCTGGGGGGATCCCTGCATCATCCTAATGTCGATGCCATGAGATTTTTTTACAACGAGATAATGCCTTTGATACGGCAGAATATTGATGATGCGACACTGACGGTTATTGGAGAGTTTACAGAGACATCCGTGTTTGGTCAGGGTGACCACGTTCATCTGACGGGCTTTGTAGAGGATCTCAGGCCGTATCTTCAGGATTGCTCAGTACTGGTTGCGCCCATAAGGATTGGAGGGGGAACCAGATTGAAGATACTGGAGGCTATGGCTATGGGAATACCGGTTGTCTCTACATCGGTTGGGTGTGAGGGTATAGATGCTGTGGACGGTCAGGATGTTTTACTGGCCGATCTCCCTGCGGAGTTTGCACAGAAAGTTAGTTCGTTACTTAAGCAACCTGATATGGCGAGAGGCCTTGCCTTAAACGGAAGACGACTTGTAGAGCAGAAATACAGCTGGGACTCTCTTTTGGGAAAAGTGAAAGACGTCTTTAAATAGTGTAAATAATGCTGACTTTTATTTCATGAAGTGTTAAAATATCTACACTCGATCTAATTTAAGAAGACTTAAAAATTTATGCTTGACAATATTGGCTGGGATGCTTATTAATTAAGTATGATTCTTGTCCACTTAAAGAGGTAATATATGATAAGACCTATTATCAAAAAAAGACATTTATGCTTTTCGCTTATGCTTTTATTTATCATGGCGGTATCTGCTTATGGCAGTGTACTGGTAGATGTACGTGATAATGACTACGACTCAATCCTGTATGGTGCGGATACTCATGACGGGCTGAGTTACCCGATGATAGTGGCTGATATAAACGGTGATGGACTTAATGATCTCATAGTTGCCTCGACTGCATCGGATGGTGCAGATCATGTGGAGATCAATCGCGGGGTGGTCTATGTAATCTTTGGCAATGGTCTTTTACCTGTCTCCGCCCGGGTAGATAATATCGCTGACCTGACCATACTGGGGATAGAGCATGGTATAAATGGTATGGAGGGGGACGAGGCAGGATATGCCCTTGCTGCAGCGGATTTAAATGGTGACGGTATTAAGGATATGATCATTTCCTCTGTGTATGCGGACGGTCCTGATAACACAAGGCCCGATTGTGGTGATGTCTATATAATTTACGGCCGATCTCAGTTTCCGAGTGAAATAAATCTCAATAATGCAGATGTTACGATTTACGGTGCCGACGGCGGTATCGAGAGTCCGAGTGGTAATCCAGCTGACCCTGACAAGGGCGATATGACTGGGTATGCACTTGCCGCAGGGGACTTAAACAATGACGGCCTGAGTGATCTTGTAATAAGTTCTGTGCTGGGTGACGGACCTGATAATAAGAGAATTCACAGCGGTGACACTTACGTAGTATGGGGCAATGTACAGCTTCCATCAGTAATTGATCTAAAGGACGCAACGGGCGTAACAAGGATATGGGGTGCCGAGGTTGGCGATTTTTCAGGGTTTGCACTCTTTGTGAAAGATATAAACGGGGATAATATTGCTGATCTCATGATAGGATCGCTGCAGGCGGACGGCCCGGATAACTCAAGGATTGATTCCGGTGAGACATTGGTGCTGTATGGCAAAAGCAATTTTCCTGAAAACATTGATCTGGCTGATGGCGCTGATCTGACCATATATGGAGTAGAGGCGGGTGATCAGAGCTTTAATCCGGTCAATTATATTGCAGCAGCGGATGTAAATGGTGATGGTTTTGTAGATCTGATCATCGGTGCACCGTTTGCTGAAGGGGAAGGTCCGGAGACAATTGAAACCGGCGAGGCATATATTATTCTCGGCAGCAATACAACTGCTCCGGTTATTGATCTTGCAACTGATGCAACCACAGTGATATATGGTATTAATGATTATGATCACTTTGGATTCAGCCTGGCAGTTGGTGATCTCAATGCCGATGGAATGGATGATATTATAGTGAGTGCAGTTGATGGTGACAGCATATATGATATTCGTACCTCTGCAGGTGATGTCTATGCCTTCTATGGCCGCTCCGAATTCCCAGCGACAATGAGCGCCTCTGATGCCGACGTGATGATATATGGTGCGGATCCGTATGATCTATTGGGTGTTACAACTTATGCGGGTGATATTAATAATGACGGCGTTGATGACATTCTTGTCGGGGTTCCAGGTAGTGATGGCATCGATAATCTAACAGAAGATGCAGGTGAACTCGTAATTGTATATGGTGACAGCAATGGCATAGGGCTGGAGACGGTAACCCCGAAAAATAATGAAGTGGTTGCATGTCAGCAGGAGTTTTCCTGGAATCCAGGTCGCCCATCTAATAACATATGGATCTTTCAGATCTTTCAGTCTCCAGATGAGACATGGCTTATACACACAAGTCCGTTTTTGCTCGAACCCAGTTATACACTTCCTGATAATCTGCTGGCCAATATACCGGCAAATCAAAAGCTCTACTGGAAGGTCTTTGCCACTAATCCCAATGAATCACCCATGAGAATCCAGAAGAGCATGCTCTTTACCTTTACACGGGAGGGACTGCACCTTTTGACACCTGGAGATGCGGAGAATAGTTCTACCCCGCCGACATTGAGCTGGACCCATGGTTGCCCTGACAATAACTCATGGATGTTAGGGCTGTCGACCGATTTAAACTATTCCAGTTTCCTGGGTTTTTCACCGCTTCTTACCGGCCGGTCATGGGATATACCGACTGCCCTGTGGAATACCATACCCTCGGGAGTTCCAATATACTGGAAGGTGATAGGCTTTTACCAGCCAGTACCATGGCGTGTGCGGCTTGAGTGGTCTCAGGAAGAATGGACGTTTATTAAAAGTCCATGATGTCTTGAACAAAATCATTTTTTAATACTAGTGAAAAAACTTATCGCAGGTAATAATCTCGGGAAGATTCTCGAACGTCCAAAGTTTGCGGCCAAATATATTGCCGGCAAGCTGAAGGCGAATATCGGGTACTCCGCAGGAAATGGTTATGCGCTGAATCCCGGTAGAGTATTTCTTGTTTTGACCGGCAAGTGTAACCTCAAGTGCAGCATGTGTCCGCAGGACAAACATCCCGACTTTCGTGATGCCTTTACTGAAGATCGCGACAATAATATTGCTGAACTGAAAAAGATAATTGATGATGTTTCAAGCTTTAAACCAATCATCATGGTTTCCGGCGGAGAGCTGTTCATGCACCCTTCATGGCGGGAGTTTCTGTCATATATAAAAGAGAAGGGAATGTACTGCTCGATCGGTTCTAACGGTACCCTGATGAAAAAGCATGCATCCTTTCTCGTTGAGTCGGGCATTGATGAGATTTCGATCTCCATTGATGGAACGGAAGAGGTTCACGATGAGATTCGCGGCATCCCTGGCTCATATCGCAGATCCCTTGATAGTATTGCCGCAGTCAATGCGGAAAAAGAACGACTTGGTATGGATAAACCTCGTATTAATATACTGTTCACAATAACTCCGGGCAATTATAAACTCATTGAGCAGGTGGCCAAAGAGATGGAGCAGCTTCAGATAGAGACCTTTCGTATAGGGCATCTGAATTTTCTCAGTCAATCTGATTTTGATGCCCATATGAAGATCACCGGTCAGCTCTTCGGGATTGAGCGTGATGTCTCATGGGCCGGATTTATAGCCGAGGAAAGCGGCATTGATGCACAATATATTGCAGATGCCCTGGAACGTATAAAGAATATGCAAAATAAGAATTTCAAGGTCACCGTATTTCCGAAATTCAGCAGAGATGAAATTATCAGATATTATTCTAAGGGCTCTTTTCAATCGGATTCTTTTAAAAATGCATGCCTGGCACCCTGGGATATCGGGGTGATCGGTCCACAGGGTGAGCTTGTTACATGTCCGAATTATGTTGTGGGAAATCTCAGAAACCATAGTTTTTCAGATCTGTGGAATAATGACAGGGCGCGTAAGTTTAGAAAGATTATAAAGGAGAAAAAACACCTGCCTGCCTGCAGCAGGGGATGCTGTTTTTATTATATTTAGGATGCTGATATTTACTATGAGCTGTGCCGCCTTTGGATATATTGCTAAATGAGTAAGAGAGCCAGAAATTTAGTTGATCGGGTAAAGTATGCCCTTGCTTCATCAGATGCGCTTCAGATCACGAACACCTTACTGAATATAGCAGAGAGAAAGCTTCAAAGAACCGGCATGCTCTCAATCCCTTTGATAATTCAGGTAGAGGTCACCAATAAATGCAATCTAAACTGCATTATATGTTCGAGACACCACCAACCTCTTAAGCTTGGTGATATTTCAGCAGAGCTTATTCCAGGGATAGTCGATTTTTCCCGTAGGGCACGGGAGCTTATTCTTTTTGGATACGGAGAACCCCTGCTCTCGAAATCTTTTTTCAGGCTGATAGAAAACGGCAGGAGTTCACGCTGTTCTTTTACTACCAACGGTGTATTGCTGACCTCAGAGATGATCGAAAAGATAATGAAAGACAGTAAACGTCCTCTTAACAGTATTACTTTTTCCGTTGATGCAGTGGAGCCCGAGACCTATCTGGCTATAAGGGAAAAGTCTGATTATGATCTGGTCTGGAAAAATATTCAGGCGCTGGATAACTACAGGAAATCCGGCAGAGAGCAGACTCCTGAGACATGGATGAACTTTGTGGCTATAAAGCGAAATATAGAGGAACTGCCACGGTTAGTTAAAAAGGCCTCTGAGTACGGGGTGTCGCAGATAAATGTGTTTCACATGGTTGTATGGGATGAAGAATGCCTGGCAGATTCTCTCATCGATTCCCCTGAGCTGACAGAAAAGATGTTTAATGAGGCACGCAGGATTGCTGAGGAAAACGGGGTAAGGATTGACCTTCCTGCAGTGATTTTTGATAGAGAATTAGCCGGCCGCTCAAATGAGAGTTCATCAGAGATGCCGATGTGTTATCAACCATGGAGCAGTACTTATATAAGGCATGACGGAACTGTGCAGGCATGCTGTTTTTCAGAGAAGCTTGTGATGGGTAATATTCATGACAGGACTCTTAAAGAAATATGGAATGATGCGCCGTACCGCAAACTCAGGGCTTCTGTAAACAGTAATCCCCACCCTGACTGCAGGAAGTGCGAGTTGAGGTTTAGATACATCTCAGGCTCGCATGATCGCAGGACCTACATTAAAATGAAGCACAGGGAACAATAGACAGTTACAATGTCCGATCTTAGTGTAGCCATAGTAAACTGGAACACGCGTGAGCTGCTCAGCGACTGTCTGAGTTCTATTTATGATAAGACACAATCGCTGGATTTTGATGTATGGGTTGTTGATAACGGCTCGACAGACGGGAGTGTGGAGATGGTGAAACAGAAATTTCCTGAGGTCCTGCTCTTGGAAAATACAAAAAACCTCGGTTTTTCAAAGGCCAATAACCAGGTCCTGCGTAAAAATAAAAGCCGCTATGTTCTTCTCTTAAACAGTGACACAATCCTTCTGGATAATGCATTGAAAACACTTGTTGACCTGATGGATTCCCATCCTGATGCGGGTGCCTCGGGGTGTCAGCTTTTAAACGCGGATGGATCGCTTCAGTTGTCTGCCGGGAGATTTCCGGGTCTATGGTCAATACTGTTTGGAGGGGAGATATTTAATAACCTTTACCGTAAGGTATTTAAAAATTCCAGGTTCTTTGCCGAATACGGCTTAAGCGAAGAAGAACACATGCATTTTCAGGAAATAGATCATGTTAAGGGATGTTGTCTCATGCTCCGGCAATCGGTGCTTGAAAAGACAGGTTTACTGGATGAAGATATTTTCATGTATTTTGAGGAGATTGACCTCTGCTTTCAGATAAAAAAAACGGGTGCAAAAGTATTGTATACGCCTGAGGGACATATAGTTCATTTAGGGGGGCAGAGTTCGATATGCCGAGAGAAAAGTGTTTTTGGGAATCTGAAAAGTCAGGAATATTATTTCAGAAAAAATTATGGGGTCTGCTATGCGATATTGCTGAGGTTCGTGGTGGCGCTAGGCGCTGTAATTCGACTGCCTGTGTATCTTGTTGCATATCTGCTTTCAAAAAATGGTGAGAAAGCCGTGCTCAAGTCCCGCACTATGTTAAATGTATATACCTTGAAATGGCAGCTTATTAATATGTTTCAGAGGCCGGGGCGGATATGTTTATAAGTGCAGCTACACTGTTTTCACCTCTTTTTATAAAGCGGGTGCTGAATTATCTTATTGTCCAGGTCAGTTATCGATTGGCGTTTCAGAAGGTTCTGGGCAAGCCCTATGTGCTAATAGTTGACACCGTTAATATATGCAATCTCAGTTGTCCCCTATGTCCGACCGGCCTGAACATGCCGGGAAGAAAAAAGGGGAAGATGGATTTTGCAACCTTTAAAAAAGTAATTGATGAGCAGGGAGAGTATGCATTTACTGTGGTGATGCATAACTGGGGGGAGCCTCTTCTTAATAAAGACATCTTTGAGATGATTGCCTATGCAAAGAAAAATAGTATCAAAACGGTTCTGAGCAGTAACCTCAATATAATGAAAGAGAGCGATGCTGAGCAATTGATCACCTCTGGTCTTGATCAGTTAGTAATTTCACTGGATGGAGTAACCCCTGAGACCTACAATCAGTACCGCAAGGGTGGTGATTTTCAGACCGTTATAAATAATATCAAACTGCTGGTCAGAAAGAAACAGGAAATGGGCAGCAGCAGTCCAAAGCTTATATGGCAGTTCCTGGTATTTCAGCACAATGTCCATGAGGTCCCGGAGGTAGAAAAGCTGGCTTCAGAGCTTGGAGTAGACGGTACCGATATTTTAAGCGGACAACTTGGAGGTCCGGGTCAGACACCTTACCTCGGCGGTAAAGATACCAGCCAGCTTGTATCAAAATGGCTTCTTAATGATAAAAAATATATGCGTGATTTTAATTATTTTAATGAGCCCGCTTACCTTAATCCAAAGAGGTGCGATTATCTGTGGAAGTCCATGACAGTAAACTGGGACGGCTCTGTCTCCCCCTGCTGTTGTGTATATGAAGAGTCCACTAATTTTGGTAATATTAACCAGGATAGTATGAAAAGTATCTGGAACAATCAAAAATTCAGGGATTCAAGGTCATTGTTTAAGGAGAGCAGCTCCGGAAATTTTACGGGTAATACGATCTGCAAGGCCTGCAGGATCTTCAGGAAATCCTGAGCGGATCACTCTCTATGCGAATTGGTATTAATGCGATATTCAGGTTCAAGCCTACAGGTGTGGCTAATTACATATGCAATCTTGTATATAATCTTAGTCTTATTGACCGGGACAATGATTACTTTATTTTTATTAACAAAGAAAACCATGAATTCTTTCCTGTCACTGCAGCTAACTTCCATCTTATTGATTGTGATATTGCCTCTGTACAGCCTGTGTACAGGCGCCTTTGGGAGCAGTTTGTATTCCCGCGGATCATTAACCGGTACGGACTGGATCTGCTGCATTGTCCCATGAATGTCCTGACGATGGGAGTTTCATGCAGAAAGGTGCTGACTATAATTGATATGCAGTATTTTGAGAACCCGGAGCATTTTTCTTTTATGCGGCGAGAGTATCTGAAATTTATGATGAGGAGATCGTGTGCAGCGGCAGACGGAGTTATTACGATATCCAATGAAGTGAAAAAACAGGTAAATCAGCATTTTATCGGGACTGCTCATGACAAGGTCAACGCAATACATCTTGGTATGTCCGGGGCCTTCAGGGTAATAGATGAAGATAAGGTCGAAGATGTCAGACAGAGATTTGGTATTCAGGGCCGGTACGTGCTGTTTTACGGATATCCTCATTATCGAAAGAACCTGCTGCGCCTTACCCGTGCATTTCATAGTATCTTGTCGAGACTGCCGGATGACTATCAGTTTGTTATCGCAGGTGAGATGGGTGGCGAAGAGTCTGACTATGAACAGGTTGTCAAGACGATCCGGGAGCATGACATGGAAAAGAGGGTGGTGTTTACGGGTTATGTCGCAGGGTCTGGAACTCCCGGAGCCTATGACAATCTTGATATGTCCTGCCTGCTTAATGGTGCGGAGATGATGGTCTATCCCTCTTTGTATGAGGGTTTCGGACTCCCAGTGATCGAGGCCATGGCATGCGGGACTCCAGTGCTTACCTCTGATCTGCCGGTCATGAGGGAGATAATAGGTGATAATGCGGTTTTAGTGGATCCTAAAAGTACGGAGGCAATAGCGGAGGGCATGTACCGTGGATTGACTGACGAGGGCTTAAAAAAGACACTGCGCGAAAAGGGCCTGCAGCTTGCTGAAGAATTTACATGGCGCAGGACGGCTGAAAAGACCCTTAAACTTTATTGCAGTGTCTGCGGGGACTGAAAAATATGTCACTTTCCAGAATGTTTTTACTGGCGAAACGGCATTTTGTCTCTTTTGCCAGGCACAATACCATGAAAAAACTGGCTAATCTTTGCAGAGTTTACTACCACTATTTCAGGGGAAGTACCACTGTAAAAGGTCATCCTTTTGAGATAATCATTGACCCTGTTAATATGTGTAATCTGAAGTGCCCTTTGTGTGTGACCGGACAGGGCAAAAATACACGTAAACTCGGGATCATGCCCTTTGAGAATTTGAAAAAGATAATCGATGAACTCTCACCCTGGCTTTATAAGGTAAGATTTTACAGCTGGGGTGAGCCTTTGCTGCACAAGGATATTTATTCCATGATTGCCTATGCTGCTCAGAGGAATATTGCCACAGAGATGAGTACTAATTTTACACGGTCCAGCCCTGCGGATCTCGGAAAGCTTATTGACTCGGGGCTTGAGAACCTTATAGTTTCACTTGATGGCGCCAGTGAAGCTACATACAGTCGCTACCGTGTGGGCGGCAGTTTTAAAGTAGTCGTGGAAAATATCAGGACACTGATTCAGCAAAGGAAGGCAAGGCAGCGTCGCTACCCTGAAGTAGAGGTGCAGTTTCTTGTGATGAAGCACAATGAGCACGAGATCGATGCGATCAGGGAGCTTGCCGAAGAGCTGGGAGTTGACCGGATCAGGATCGCGCCGCTTACAGTAAATGTTAATGACACTGAGCAGGCGTATACCTGGCTGCCCCGGGATGAAAAGTGGAGCAGATACTCATATGGAAATTATGATGATAAGGTATACACGAAGCGCAAACGCTGCGAGTGGTTATGGCGCAGCATGGTATTTAACTGGGACGGAAGTGTCTCTCCCTGCTGCGTGTATGAAGGACCTAAGTCAGACCTTGGTTCAGTGCAAGAAGCCTCACTGCAAGAGGTCTGGAATAATGAACAGTACCGGTCAGCCCGGGGTGTTTTTAATGAAAATCAAAAAAGCGGCTCGGAGCCTCATACCATATGCGGAAGGTGTAAAGGTATTCCGCGTGCATTGGAGAAAGATCAGCATGGATTATATTGATAACAAACCTGAATCCGGCAGATGGCTGATATGGGCTATTTTACTGTGCGCACTGCTGATCAGGCTGTACGGGATAGATCATGGTATGCCGCACGGGTATCAGATAGATGAGAAGTTTGTAGTTAATCACGCCGCAGGGTTCGGTACGGGGGATCTTAACCCTCACGTGTTTCACTGGCCCGGAACGACATTAATGTATTTCATATTTTTTGAGTATGGACTTATATTTGCTTTTGGCTGGTTATTCGGCCTGTTTCAGACACCTATGGATTTTGCAGGGCTCTTTATCGCAGATCCTACGATTTTTTATTTAACTGGAAGGATAACCATCGCCCTGCTTGGTACGGCGACTGTATATCTTATCTATAGGATTGGCCGTAACATGTACTCCGAGAGAGCGGGTCTGCTGGCAGCAGTGTTCTATGCCTTCAGTTATATGGCGGTAGGGATAGATCATTTTGTATTTCCTGATGGTCCTCTGACATTTTTCTGCGTCCTTGGAATGCTGCTCTTTTACAGGATAATGAAGGAGGGCGGAATGAAAATATACCTGCTCTCAGGTCTTCTCATCGGGGCGGCAATAGGGACGAAATATAATGCTGGCGCCATGCTGGTTCCGCTGGTAGTGGCTCACCTGTACCGTGTACGTCTGGAGGGCAGGAGCTGGTTACATATTATAGACAGGAATATCTTGATAGCAGGATTCATGATAATTGCCGGTTTTGCCATTACCTGTCCGTTTTGTTTTATAGATTTCAAGACATTTTATGAGGGACTTGTATTTCAGTTCGGGCGTGTAAGTTCAGGCAGTTTCAGCACGGATGTGGATAATGCATATATCTTTTACCTGATGCAGGCGCTGCCCGTATCAGCAGGTATAGGCCTTGCTGTAGTCAGTGTTGCCGGTGTATTTTTTGCTGCGATGCGGCGTAGACCTGAGGATGTACTTGTCGGATCGTTTATTATGTTTTATTATCTCTATATGGGAAGCTGGAAGGTGGGTGTGGAGAAATATATACTGCCCATATTGCCTTTCTTAATGCTCTTTGCCGCAATGCTTATTGACAGGTTGTCCCGGGGGTTTCATATGGGACAGATGGCACTTAGCAGGACACTGGTAGTTATTGCACTGCTTCTCATAGCTCAGCCTTTTGCAGAGAGTGTGCGCAGTGATTATATCCTGACTACCCCTGATACAAGGACTCAGGCAAAGGAGTGGATCGAGAATAATATACCTCAGGACTCAAGGATAGCTATTGATGCAGGCAATTTTGATGTGGGCAAGCTTAGTCCCCCGCTGATTGATTCGGCAGAAAGCGTAAGGGAAAAGACAGAGCTTATGAGAGAAAAATTTCCGGAGGCCTGGGAAGAAACGCGGAAGAAGATTGAGCAGTATATGGAACTGCAATTAAAATATCAGAAAGGTACGTCATATCGCCTTCTGCACATTGTTAATAATACTGAGGGCGTTATAGATGAGAATGTGGATCTGCAGCGCTTCAGGCAGCAGGGTGTTGAGTATGTCGTTATAAGCAGTTACGCGTACGAGGTCTATCAGGATTCGGTATACATGGAGCGTAATCCGGAAGTTGCTGCTTATTATAACGGCTTTTATTCGTCGCTGGATGATCAAGGTGTAATGCTTAAAGCCTTTCATCCGTTAACTGATAAGGGCCCGGGACCTGTTATTAAAATATATAAAATAAGTTTATAAATAATTAAATTAGATGTGGCATGGCTGTTTTATGGTCATGCGCGAAAGGAGAATTAATGAAAATTACATTTGTAAATCCGCCCTCTGAAAAAGGTAAATATGAACACGAACACATGTCTATCCCTAAGGTTGGAGTAGCTTACATGGCTGCATACCTTGAAAAATATAATGTGGATTGCTCCATTATAGATGCCAAGTTTGAGATGCTGACTCATGAAGAGGTGATTGAGCGGCTAAAGAAGGAAAAGCCGGATGTTGTCGGGATCAGCGCGATGACCGCGGAGATCTTTTCTGCCTCAACCGTAGCTGAAAATGCCAAGGCAGTTTTGCCGGGCTGTACGACCGTGATCGGCGGTGCGCATGCGATTTCCATACCTAAAGAGACGCTGGAGGAGTTTCCGGCATTTGATATGCTGGTAGCCGGTGAGGGTGAGTTGACCATACTGGATCTGATGCAAACGCTCGAGGCAGGGAAGCCTGTTGATAATGTGAAGGGTCTTCTGTATCGCAAAGATGGTGAGATTATAACGAATCCCCCCCAGGACAGGATTGATGATCTTGACAGTCTGCCTTTTCCTGCTTGGCATAAATATCCCCATACACCTCCGTTTTTTTATGTTATATCAACCCGTGGGTGTCCGAACCATTGTGCCTTCTGCATGACGATACTCGGTAAAAAACAGAGAAGGAGATCTCCTGAGAGCGTTGTTGATGAGATAGAGTGGCTTTTGGATAAATATAAAGTTAAGGAAATTAATTTCCTTGATGAAACCTTTACCCTGCATCGTGAACGGACAAACAAGCTTCTGGATCTTATGGTTGAGAGAGGCTTTCCTCAGAGGATGAAATGGATTGCTCAGACACGTGTGGATCGGGTGGATGAAGAGATTTTTGTAAATCTGAAAAGAGCCGGTTGTCACAAGATAGAGTTCGGTGTTGAGTCCGGTAATCAGGAAATACTGAATATCATAAAAAAGAATATCAAGCTGGAGCAGGTTGAAGACGCCGTGAAGTTTGCGAAAAAGGCGGGACTGGAGGTCGGGTGCAGTTTTATCCTGGGCCACCCCTTTGAGACCAGAGAGACTGCTATGGATACGATAAATTTTATTGCTAAGCTGAATCCTGATATTGTATCTCTCGGTATAATGGTTCCCCATCCCGGTACCAAGGTGTATGAGATGGCTGTAAAGGGCGAGGGCGGCTATAAATTGACCTCAAAAAACTGGAGGGACTATGTCAAGTTCGGCGGCGGCGGGCTGGAGCTTGAGACCTTGTCGAGGCATGAGATGGAGAAGCTTCAGGCAAAGGCATATATTTATTTGTATTTGAAAAATTTCAGGATTATGGAGTTTTTCTCTTATGCGCTGGATCACAGAAAACAGGCATTCGCCGCAGCTAAAAAACTATTGTTAGGTGGTTAAAATCTGAGCAATCAGGGGGCGGTATGAAAAATTATGATCAGCCATTTCTCTCGCTTGTTATTCCTACATATAACGAGGCGGGTAATTTAGAAATACTGCTTCAACGCATTGCAGTCAGCATGGAAAGTCGTAAATATGAAGTAGTTATCGTGGATGACAATAGTCCTGACGGCACAGGTGATAAGGCGGAGGCACTATCAGATCTGTACCCCATGCAGGTTGTTCACAGGTCAGGAAAAAAAGGGCTGGCCTCAGCGGTGATTGAGGGTTTTGGGGTTGCAAAGGGGAATGTGTTAGGCTGTATTGATGCTGACTTGAGTCATCCTCCGGAGGTTATACCAAAACTTCTGTCTGCAATAACGGATGAGGGGATGGACATGGTAGTGGCCAGCAGGCTCATTGAAGGCGGAGGCGTTGTGGGTAACTTGCCTCAGAAAAGGCGGCTTAATTCCTATGTCGCTACATTAATGGCAAAGCCTTTGACATCAGTGCTGGATTCGATGTCCGGCTGTTTTTTGCTAAGGAAACAAGTCATAGAAAATGTGAAACTTGTTCCTCGAGGGTATAAAATAGGACTTGAGATACTTGTGAAGGGTAATTGTCCGAAGGTCGGGGAGATCCCTATTCTTTTTGATAATCGCATGACCGGCACGAGTAAACTAAGTCCGAAGACACAGTTTGAGTATATGATACAGATAGGTTGTTTATATGCACATAAGATTAAAAAGATGATTCTTCGGAAACATTAACCTATAAGGCATGAATTGAGCTGGTGATAAATGGGTAAGATAACTTTTGTATTTCCAAGGTTTAAATATGCTGCCGGAGATTTTTCTCTCGGGTTGGCGCATTTGTCTGCATATTTAAAGAGAGAGATTCCGGGCATTGAAGTAGGTCTGATAGATGCGACGTTTCATCATGAGATGAAATATGTCTCGGAACAGCTTTTGCTGCAGCAGCCGGATATTGTCGGTATATATATGGATACCCTCATGTATGATGATGCGTTGAAGGTGGCTGAGGCTGCAAAAGAACAAGGTGCATTGGTTGTAGTTGGCGGTCCCCATGCCAGTATTCTTCCTGAAGGGGTAATGCTGAATGAGGCGATTGATATTGTATGTGTTGGAGAGGGTGAGGAAACACTGACGGAGATCGTGAATGAATATTACAAAGACAGGGATTTCAGCGGCATTAAAGGCATCTGGTACAAAAAGGATGGCAAGTCGGTGGATAACGGTCCTCGTCCTCCGATTCAGGACATTGACAGTCTGCCGTCTCCTGATTATGAGCTTTTTGAGACTGAAAAATATATCAGCTCTTTTATACAGCTTGATTCCTATTGCCCGACATTCAGAGGACTCTCTGTTATCGTCTCGCGAGGCTGCCCGTTTAAATGCTCCTATTGCCAGCCCACCCTCAACAGGGTTCATGGCAAGAAGTTTAGAATCATGTCTCCGGCTAAGGTAGTGGATGAACTGAAGATGCTGAGAGAAAAATATGCTATAGACGCGGTATATTTTCAGGATGATACCCTTACGGTTTCAAAAAAATGGATGCTTGAGTTTTGCGAGCTTATGATCAAGGCTCAGACAGGGCTTTTCTGGGCCTGCAATACACGGGCTGATGTGGTGGACAAAGAGATGCTTGAAAAGATGCGTGAGGCCGGATTAGTCAAGGTTAAGGTCGGCATAGAGTCTATTACAGATCGGATAAGAAACGGGATATATCAGAAACAGATTACGGAAGAACAGATTAATAATCTGATAAACACAGCAACTTCGCTGCATATTCAGGTCGCAGGGTTTTTTATGATAGGTGCGCCTACTGAGACAGAGCAGGAGGTCAAATCCACTATACGTTTTGCTGCCAGATCGAATTTAATGGAGGCCAATTTTTCTGTTACAGTTCCTCTTCCGGAGACCTCATTGTATAAGACTGCAATAGAAAAACACTGGCTCGTGCCTGAAAAGTTTTCGGATTATGATTATTACACGGCGCTGAGGCAGCCGATGGCCACCGGCGATCTGTCCCCGAAGCGGCTGGAGAGATATAAGACTAAGGCGTACCTGCTATTTTATCTGCATCCAAAGAGGATTCTTAACACGCTTCGGATAGTGACTGCAGCCGGCACCTTTAAAAAAACATTGCAAAAATTAAAGAGGTTATAAGTGAATATGGGATACGTGGAGTCCGCATGCTCAAGAGTGTAGTTCTTATTCAGCCAAGGGAGGGCGTGTATACAAAGATCCTGAAGCCCTGGGCCCCGCTGTCACTGTTATCCGCCGCAGTAAGGCTTGATCAGGAAGGCTATGCCGTAAAGATAATTGATCAGAGGGTGACTGAAAACTGGGAGGAGGAACTTGTACGGGCGCTTGCAGATAATCCCGTATGCGTAGGTATTACCTCCATGACAGGCTCTCAGATTATGAATGCCCTTGAGGTCTCTGCTTGCGTCAAAAAACACAGTGAGATCCCTGTTGTCTGGGGCGGCGTGCATTCTTCTTTATTTCCCGCTCAGACTCTGGAAAATAGTCTGATCGATTATGTAATTAAATATGAGGGCGAGGAGACCCTGTATGAACTTGTCAGGAGCCTGGAAAGCGGACAGAAACCGTATGATATCCACGGGTTATGCTACCGCAAGGACGATACAGTCATTGAAAACCCTGATAGGCCGTTTGCAGATCTCAATAGTTATCCCCACATTCCGTACCACCTTATTAATGTGAAGGACTACCTGCATAACTTTTTCAATGAAAAAGAGGTGCTGGAGATTGATTCCTCAAGGGGCTGTCCCTATGCCTGTACATTTTGCTATAACCATATATTTAATAAGCGAAAGTGGAGGGCATTGAATGCAGTAAATGTGGTTGCGCGCGTGAAAAAGGTCGTAGATGATTATGGCATTAAAATGTTTCATTTCATAGATGATGGGTTTTTCATTGACAAAAAGCGGGCGCGTGAAATAATGGTAGGTATATTGGATGCGGGCCTGGATATAAAGATGGGTTTTCATGGAGCCAGAATAGATACTCTTGCCTCGATTAGTGATGAAGATCTGGACCTGTATTACAAGGCAGGGGTGCGCTTCCTACAGTTTGGTGTAGAGTCCGGTTCGCCCCGGATTCTTGAGATGATAAAAAAGAGGATAAAGGTGGAGCAGGTGATTGCTCTTAATCAAAGACTCGCAAAATATCCGATGATTATACCATCGTATAACTTCATGTGCGGTTTTCCTACCGAGTCAAGGGAGGAGTTATTTATGAGTACCTCTCTTGCATGGACACTTTTAAATGATAATAAAAAGGCGATCGTCAGTCCGTTTCACCATTATAAGCCTTATCCCGGCACCCCGCTATGTGAGATGGCCGTAGATGATGATTTTGTTGCGCCGGACAGCCTAGAGAAATGGGGTAGATTTGACTGGACAAATCTTATTCAGAAGGGGCAGAGTCCTGAGGAAATGAGATTTTTTAAGAATGTTGAGATGATATCCATCCTGGTCGACAGGAAAATGGAGTATCAGTCTGACTCGCTATTTTGGACTATGCTGGCCAAGCTGTACCGTCCTATAGCGCGCTACAGGTTTAAAAATAGTTATTATTCCATGATGCCCGAGGGGCGATTCATGAACTTAACAGGAGGTAGTTAGATGATTTTATTTAAAAACATACCATTTGGAAATTGGAATATCAGGATATTTGTACCCGCAGTGGTTATGACTTTTATGTTGGGGGCCTGCGCTATTTCAGCCCAGGAACTTAAGGTGGCTGACGGCTGGAGCAAACCTGAAGCGCTGCCGGCACCTGTCAACAGTTCTCAGTGGGAGGATGGACCTTCGATTTCGCCTGACGGAAATACGATTTATTTTACACGGGGCCGGGATCGTGATGTACGTACATATTATTCAGAGAGAAAAGGTAAAGGCTGGAGCGAACCACAGGAGCTTGATATTAATATGAAGGATTTCCCGACAGGGGCACCTCATACTCAGGATGGTAAGACCCTTTATTTTGCATCTATAAGGCCCGGGGTGATTGGGTCTGGAGATATATTTGTTACCCAAAAAAGTGGTGGAAAATGGAAGGACATAAAGAATCTCGGCAAGATCGTCAATACAAAAGATAACGACGGGGAACCTTTTATCAGCGCAGATGGTAATATCCTGATCTTTGCCTCTACCAGGCCGGGTGGACAGGGCAGCACTGATATCTGGATGACGAGCAGGACGGAAAGCGGCTGGAACAAGCCCTGGAATGTGGGTACGCCGATCAATTCCAAACATGAGGAGTCCCAGCCGTTTTTAACTCAGGATGGAAATGAAGTTTTCTTTATGGCAGTCAATAGGGATAACGTTCCAGGACCTGCGGTTTTCAGATCTCTGAAGGGTAAGGAGAGCTGGGGTAAGCCGGAAGTTATCGTCTCCGGTATGGTGGGTGAGCCAACGCTTACTGCCGATAAGCAATACCTGTATTTTGTGCATTTAATAATGAAGGGCGGAAAGCTTGTAGATGCGGAGATTATGTTTACCAGGCGGCTTGAAAAGTAATAAACCTTTGCTAGTTGATGTCGCTATGGTATTATATGAAATCAAGAAAAATGCTAACAATTAATAGAAGGAAAATGTTTTAGATGCCACTTGAAAAAATTCCATCACTGAGAGATTTCTTTACTATTGTTTTTAAGTATAAATGGAGTGTATTGTTTCTCTTTTTGTTTACAGTCTCATCCGTAGGGGTTTTGACGTATGTATGGCCGTTTTCCTACGAGGCCTCAGCAAAGGTGCTTGTGAAATTTGAGAGAGAAAAGGCTCCGCTTTCAGGAACCTCCGGATCCTCCAATACAGTCATGACTATGCGGGGAACAGAGGAAGAGATCCTTTCGGAGATAGAAATACTTAACAACAGGTTTCTGGTGGAAAAAGTGGTCACTCATTTTTGGGATGATCTTACTAGAGAGGTTAAAACAGAGCCGGTTACTTTTTTTCAGAAGGCCAAGGCCCTGCTGAAAAATGCGGCTTCAACTGTCATTGATCTCATCATGGAGATCGGGTATAAACTGGATCTTATTCAAAAACTCGCCCCGTTTGAGTCACAGGTGGCGCGTATGCACAAGGGTCTTACAATAGAAGTTGTGAAGGACTCAAATGTAATTGAGGTTAAATACCGCTCATGGCACCCGGAGCTTTCAGCTGCAGTGGTGAACAAACTTACAGAATTGTACCTCGATCATCACATAGATGTTCATAAGATTCCACACGCAAGGGACTTTTTTGATGAGCAGAAAGATATCTTTTTGCAGGGGTTGAGGGTTAGTGAGGACAGGCTCCAGGAATTTAAAAAACAGTGGGACATATCCTCCATAAATATTCAGCGAAAACTTACACTGGAAAATATAGCTGAGCTTAATCAGGAAAGTAATAGTATTTTGGGTAATCTTATGGAGCTTGAAAGTACGGTTGTTTCCATGAGAGACACTTTGTCTAACAGGACAAACTACATCAGGGCTGAAGACATCGCACTTGCGGCAGTGAACTCAGATATTGTGACCAGAGGCCTGGAGGAAAAAACGGTTATTGACGAATCCCGAATAAAGGGTCTGAAGGCGCGGTATGAGATTCTTAATGATCAGCTTGAATATTCTAATAACCGCAAAAGAGACCTTGACAGTAAGGAACTTGATCTCAACCGGATGGAACGGGAGCTGGAGCTTCAGGAGGCCAATTACAAGCGTTATTTAAGCCGGCTTGAAGATACACGAATTGATGAGGCGCTTGATATGGCGCACATTGCAAATGTAAGTGTTATAGAGCCCGCTACGGTACCGTTTAGCCCGGTTCGCAGGATCTCATTTCTGCCGCGCAGGATCATGCACCTCAGCATCGGTATAATTCTCGGACTTATGATGGCGCTGTCCTATGCTTTTCTGGCTGAATATCTGGATCATACTTTTAACAGCAGTGCACAGGTTGAGCGTATGCTTAAGGTTCAGTGTCTGGCATCTATCCGTAAAGAGTAGAATCGGCAGCTATTTTGTTGACCGGAAGATAATATACAGCTATGCAAACATGGAACCCCTTCAGGCAACTGGCGGTCAGAGATATTGTCCGTGATGACAGTGCATCTGCATCCCCCCTTGTTATTCCCGCTCTAGGCATTACGCTGGGCACTGGGCTGTTTTTTTTATTGCTCCTTCCCTTCAAATATGCTGTGATCGGTATATTTGTGCTCTTTGCTCCGCTTGTCGCAATGTTGACAGGACTATGGAGAACAGCGTTTTTGACGGTGCTGGTTCTCGGTATCCCGCTGCAATTAAAAAAGACGTTATACGGCTATACCCTGGGGCACATTTGCGGGCCGGGAGGCATAGATTTTACTATGGCTGATGGTGCGCTGATTCTTCTGCTCGTACATTGGTTATATAGAATTGTGGTGCAAAAGCATCGTACCTTTCTTACAGTTTCACGCATTGATCTTTGGATCCTGCTGTTTATTTTTCTAAATGGGATCTCTCTTCTAAGCGGAACTGATCTGACCCTTGGAATTATTGATTTCATACGTGTGATTAAGGTGGCATTTATATATTTATATCTGGCTAATAATATAAAGACACTCACTGACTTGCGAATAATTGTTGCGGCACTTTTGGCCGGTACACTTGTACATATCGCGATATCTGTTGTGCAGTATAGATTGGGGCACCCCATAGGACTGGTCTTTCTTGGGGAAGTTTCTCAGTTCGGTTTCGGGGATTTCGGGGGTGGATTATCACGGCCGAGCGGAATTATGCAGGGCGCTAATACCTCTGCAACTTTTTTGCTTGGGATTTTACCCCTGGCATTTACCGCTGCCTTTTGGGCCCGTAACAGACTGATGAAATCCTTTGACCTTCTGATATTTTTTTCGGGACTTATTACTCTGATTATTACTTCATCACGGGGCGGTTGGCTGGGCTTTGCCTTTGCAGGTCTGATTATGTTAATCCTGCTAGTCAGGAGAGGATATTTAAAATACCGCTCACACTATTTATATGCCCTTGGCATGGGGGCCGTCATATTTTCAGCCGTGGCCTATCTATCTCCAAAAATAATAGACCGCTTGATGAATGCCTCCTCCATACCTACTCATACGCGGACGTTTCTGAACAGGACAGCTCTCTCGATAATAGGGGAAAACCCTTTTACCGGGGTAGGCCTTAATAATTTTGCAGAACATGCAGGCAGGGTGATACGGGGTATATCAGATCCTGAGCATATCTTCCGGTATATTGCCGAGAATCCCGTGGTACATAACCTATACCTGCTGATTGCTGCTGAGACAGGGATTGTATCACTGATTGTTTTTATGGTAATAGTTTTTTCATTGATGAGGCTTGCATGGAATGCCACAAAAAATAACAGTCCGGTAATTGCCGGGATCGGGATTGCGATATTTTCATTTTTATCGGGCTTTCTGGTAGCTGAACTGTTTGATTTTTCCTACAGGCTTGACCATGTGTTTTACCTTTTCTGGTCACTGGCCGGAATGACGGTGGCCCTAGGACGTATAAGCACACCGGAAGTTGATGAAATGGATAATACTGAAGACGGGAGAGCGGTATAAATATGAATATAGTATTGATTGATCCAAGAGCAAATAGGATGCCGGCTGAATCTTTCCCTCATTTAGGCCTGGGCTATCTTGCAGCCGTCTGTAAAGAGAGCGGACATAATGTGCGGCTTATAGACTTCCGCATGCTGAGTGAGTCGGAGAGGGAGCAGTTAGTGAGGGAGAGTCATGAGGTTGTCGGGATAACCGCCACAAGCTTTACTTATGATGATACCCTTAAGGTGGCAGCTAAAATAAGGGAAAGTAATCCAGGTGTGAAGCTTATTCTGGGTGGTCCGCATGTATCAGTTGCTGCGGATGATGTTCTTATTGGCAGTCCTTTTGATTTTGCTATTGAAGGAGAGGGGGAGGTTACGCTAAAGGAACTTCTTAAGGAACTTCAAAATGGAAGTAATGATGGTTACCGGTCAATACCTGGACTGATGTATCTCGAAAATGGCAAAACTGTGCATAATGCCCCAAGGCCATGGATAGAGGATCTTGATTCCCTGCCTGAGCCTGATTTTTCATCACTTGATATGAAGCAGTACTCTCATTATCCGCTTGCTACAAGCAGGGGATGCCCGTTTCTGTGCGTTTATTGTAATTGCGGCACTATCTGGGGTAAAAAGTGGCGTTTCCGTTCCCCTGAAAGAATAGTTTCGGAAATGGAAAAACTGAAGCAACACACTGAATGGGGTGAAAAATCTATCAATATTATTGATGATACGTTTAATCTGAACTCCGAGCGGGTCGAGGCCATATGTGATTTAATGATCTCAAAAAATATGGGTATTGATTTTTATGTATGGGGTTTTCGCGCGGACAGGACTCCTTTGAATATTCTTCAAAAACTGAAACAGGCTGGTTGTCTGTGTGTATCGGTAGGGGTTGAGAGTGCCAACCCCGGGGTTTTAAAGAGAATACGAAAGGGCGAGACTATAGAACAGATTACGGAGACATTGGTTAATCTTAAAAAAGTCGGTATATACCCAATGTGTCTTTTTATGGTGGGCAATCCCGGAGATACTCTGGAAACCGTCAGGGAGACAATAAGGTTTGTAAAGAAAAACCGTCTGTATCTGGTGGCCTTTAATATGGCCTTGCCTTATCCTAAGACAGATCTGTGGGATTACGTGGAGAGGGAGGGAACTTTCCATCAGAAAGATTACACAAATTTTCATCATTATTCAGAGAAACCTATCTTTGAAACCCCTGATTTC
Source organism: Nitrospira sp. (assembly GCA_016784355.1). Taxonomy (GTDB): domain Bacteria; phylum Nitrospirota; class Thermodesulfovibrionia; order UBA6902; family UBA6902; genus JACNKH01. Next base: position 134,213 of record JADHUV010000001.1, read on the forward strand.
ACATCTGCTGAAAGGTCTGAAGCCTTCAGGCTTGTACAGCGACTTGAGAGGATCCAGAGGATAAAATTTGAGATATGGCGGAAGTTCATGCTTATTCGCAGGGGTGATTTCAGTGCCATTACATGGAAACGGGTCAGTGCCTCTGTTGCAAGACTGGGTAAATATGTAATGGACCTGACACTTCGAAGAGAGCCAGAGGAAAAGCTCTAAAGTGAATTCAAGGGAACAAAACAGGGCGCTTAATTCCGCTGAGTACAGCAGTCAGGCCACAGTTCTTCGTTCAATGCCTGTGCGTGCATGGCTGGCCTTTACCGGCAGGTGCAATCTTAATTGTGCACATTGCCCCAGAAGGAGTTATGCTGAGGGCATTCAGGTCGGTCCTGATATGTCAGAAAAAGTTTTTGAAAAAGTAATGGAGAAGATCCTGCCTTTTTTATACGATTGTAAGGTCGGTGGTAATAATCTCGGGGAACAGCTCCTTGCAAAGGAGTGGAACGGTTTCCGACAGAAGCTTGAGGAAAATGAATTTACGCGTTGTCTTGTTACTAATGGAGTATTGCTTACAAGCGAAAGGGCTGAGAAACTTATAAAAGGCGGCTGGATCCTGGATATTTCCGTAGAGGGGGCAACTGCTGAGACATATAAAAAAATCAGGAATGTCGAGTTCGGAAGATTTATTGATATGGTCACGGAGTGCTGCCGGATAAAAAACTCGGAGGTGAAGACGGAAAGCCGTATTCGCCTGTGCTTTACAGCTTTTTATGACAATATTGAGGAGCTTCCCCTTCTCGTTAAGCTGGCTGGTGAGATGGGTGTGGATGAGGTCATGGTCACTCATCTGATCCCGCTAAGGGAGAGTCAGCGTAACCAGTCTCTTGTGTATCATAAAGGTTTGTATAATAAGATTCGGGCAGACAGCATAGCGCATGCAGAAAGCTGTGGTGTTGCAATAACAGCCCCCGAGCCTTTTTTTATAAATAAAATTGATGATTCCAATGGGCAGCATAGTCCGGTCTATGAGCGGACTTCAGTTGTGAAATGCAGCCATCCATGGACATCTGTAAGTATAGATGAGAAGGGGGATGTGATGCCCTGTTGCCTTTATGATGAGGTTATGGGCAATCTGAATGTCTCTTCCATCGAGGAAATATGGAATAATCCAAGATACAGAAAACTGCGCAAGACCGTGAATTCTCCATCTCCCCGGGGCAAGTGCATAAACTGCCCCTTAAGGGGCGGCGAGTTTACTAGTGATCAGTGCGCTCATGAAGCTTCTTTGCTGAATATGATAGGGATTGGAACGGCGATGAGCAGCGGACGGTATTGGCGCATGAAGACGCTGGAACTGGTAAATCAGACAGCAATTGGTAAAGTATTAATCGGCAAGGCCCGCAGTGCATTTAATAAACGATAGAAGTGTGATAGTGCAGGTACGTGAATTGAATAATATGTGTTAATATATCCCAAATAAGCAGATGCATTAATAATCCTTAATTTTTTATGGATGTGATAATGAAAAGATTGATTGCTAAAATATTTATACTTACGGTCTTAATCAGTTTTACGGGTTGCACGTTTTTGTCTCATGGCAGGATGCGCGCAATACCCGAGGAAAAAGTACAGGCCATCAGGGTTCATGAAAATACAAAAAGTGATATAGTTGCTATGTTCGGTGATCCTCAGCGGAAGGTTTTAAAGCCCGGCGGTTTAGAACTATATTATTACGAACATGGTTTTGAACGCGGGATAGGCACCCCGTTTTTTATTAATGTCGGCAGGACCTCCGGAGAGGGACAAAAGTTGCTTATCTCGTTTCAGGACGATCTTGTTATTGATTATGAGTTCACTATTGATGATAGAAAAATGCTTGATGGTTTGAGAAAATAAGCTGACAGGTAAGCTATGAAAAAGGCATTAATAACAGGTATTACTGGTCAGGATGGCTCCTATCTTGCAGAACTCCTGCTGGAAAAGGGCTACGAAGTTCACGGTATCGTCCGCAGAGTGGCGCTGGAGGATCCTGAACACCGCCTCAAGCGTATAAGGCACCTGCTGGATAAAATTCATTTTCATGCAGCATCGATGGAGAGCTTTCCGAGTATATATAAGGCGGTCAATGATTCTGCTCCGGATGAATGTTATCATCTTGCAGCTCAGAGTTTTGTTTCTTATTCCTTTGAAGATGAATTTTCAACGCTCAATACAAATATTAACGGCACCCATTTTATGCTTACAGCGATTAAGGATCGCGCTCCTGAATGTAAGTTTTATTTTGCCGGATCAAGCGAGATGTTCGGCAATTCTAAAGAGGTTCCCCAGAATGAACTAACCCCTCTGAATCCGCGCTCATCCTATGGAATTTCTAAGGTTGCCGGGTATCATTTAACCCGAAATTATCGTGAGGCCTATGGAATGAAGACGGCCTGCGGTATTTTATATAACCATGAATCCCCCCGTAGAGGTTATGAATTTGTTACCAGAAAGATCACCTCTCATGTCGCAAAGATAAAGAAAGGAATCCTGAAGGAGCTGCGTCTAGGCAATATTGAGGCTAAGCGTGATTGGGGCCATGCCAAAGAGTATGTGCGCGCCATGTGGCTGATGCTGCAGCAGGAAGTGCCCGGAGATTATGTTATTGCAACTGGTGAAACCCATTCTGTCCGTGAATTTCTGGATGTTGCTTTTTCACATGTGGGGCTTGATTACAGGGACTATGTTGTAATTGACAAACAGTTTGTCAGGCCGGCGGATGTTGAGCTGCTTTTGGGCAATGCCGAGAGGGCTAAAAAAGAACTTGGCTGGGAATGTTCAATCCGTTTTGAAGACCTTGTTCGTGAAATGGTAGATGAAGACCTTTCTCTGCTTAAACAGTAACAGGATCTAATTATCTCTCAGTAAATAAGAATATCCCCGTTGTATCAGTCTCCGCAATCTATCTCAATTAGTTTCTGTTTTCTTATCTTTTGAAATTCAAGTAGAGTTGATGAACCCGAGAGAACTTACGACCTGTCCAAGGGAAAGTCCTCCGTCATTCGGAGGTACAAGTTGATGAACGAGCGGTTTGAAGCCGGAATCCTGTAGCAGGTTAAGTGTCATCAGGAGGAGTTCAGCATTTTGAAACACTCCTCCTGACAGGACTACCTCTTTGATTCCGGTTTCCTCTCTTATAAGTTTAGCCGTATCTCTTATTATAAGAGCTATGCTATTGTGAAATTTTCTTGAAATTGTACAGATCTGTATCCCAGAATCACGGTCATTGACTACCCCCCTGATAATTGGGAGATGATCGATTATCTCACCCCTTAAATTGAAATCGTAATATTCTGTCGTCACTGCCCGTGCTGCCTGCTGCTCCAGCAGGATGGCTGCCTGAGCATTGTATGATACCTGCCGCCGTAGCCCCAGAATAAAAGCGATTCCATCGAAAAGTCGTCCCATGCTGCTTGTAAGCGGGGATCTTATATTTTTATTAAGCATTTCCGTAAGGAAAATTTGTTCTTTAGCAGAAAGTAGATCTCCTGCTCTGTTTTGAGCATCTTTTTTAAAAGCGGAGTAAAGCAGGGAAAAAGCCGTACGTCTGGGATCTTTGATTGCCATATCTCCGCCCGGAAGTTGGAACGGTAAGAGGTGAAATTTCCTGATGAAGCCCTTGTAGGAAGCCGTCATTATTTCACTGCCCCAGATAGTCCCATCGGTCCCGTGGCCGGTTCCGTCAAATGCAATGCCTATTACTTCCCGATCATTTCCTAAGGAGTTTTCTGCCATACAAGATAGAATATGCGCATAATGATGCTGAACTTTATTAAGTTTTTCCTTGAAATAGCGTTCACCATATCTGGTGCTGTAATAACCGGGGTGCATATCTGAGATCACGATATCCGGCGTTGTATTAAACAGTTTCAAGAGATCATTGACGGTCTCCTCATAAAAGGCTTCGGTCTGTGTAGAATCTATATCTCCTATATGCTGTGAAATGTACACGCGGTCCTCAATTCCAAGTGCAACGGTGCAATTCATCTGTGAACCCAGTGCAAGCACCGGGGCGGGCAGGCTGAATGCCAAAGGTATCGGTACAGGTGCAAAGCCCCTTGATCGTCTGAATGGAACCATTTTCCCGGCAATCAGCTTAACTACCGAGTCATCACACCTTCTTTGAATCTTTCTTTCATGCGTAAGAATATGCGATGCAATTTCCCTAAGCCCTGCAAAAGCCTCATCATCACCCATAATTATGGGTTCATCTGTTAAGTTGGCACTTGTAGCTACAACAGGCCTGTTAAGAATTTTTAAAAGCAGGTGATGAAGTGGGGTATAGGGGAGGAATACCCCGACTGAATCGTTATCAAGCGATACAGAGGGTGCGAGGATATTGCTGGGTTTTCGTCCTAAGAGCAATACTGGTTTGGCCGTAGAGCAGAGAATCTGTTCATGCAGGGCATCAATATTGAAAGTTTTTTTTATGCCTTCTATAGAAGGAAACATGACAGCCATGGGTTTTTCATCTCTTTTTTTCTTTTTTCTTAAATCAGTGACCGCATCTTCATTTGTTGCGTCACATAATAAATGGAATCCCCCGAGGCCTTTAACGGCTATGATACCTCCCTGCAAGATAATATGTGAGATCTTTGCTAGCGCCTCCTTATCTTTGCAGATCAGTTTACCTGCAATTGAAAACAGGCTTAGGTCTGGTCCGCATTCAGGGCAGGCAATGGGTTGTGCATGAAAGCGCCTGTCATCGGGATCCGTATACTCCTTCTCACAAGCGGCGCACATGTTGAATTCGGCCATGGTTGTATTAGGCCTGTCATAGGGTATCTCAGTGATAATCGTATAACGGGGACCGCAATTAGTACAGTTGGTAAAGGCATATCCGCTTCTGCGATCATCAGGAGACTCGATCTCGCTCTGACACTCGGCGCAGATCGCAATATCCGGAAGTACCGGGGTGATTTTTTTTGTTCCTTCGGCGCTTGGTCTTATCTCAAAGCCGCAAAAACCGGTATGATTTAGAAAAGAAAATTGTAGAGTGTAGATCTTTGCCAGCTCTGGCTTGTCCCGTTCTATACGGAGAAGAAAAGCATCTAGTGAGGCCTTATTACCCTCTGTCTCAATCGTTACGCCGGAGCTGTCATTTTGAACGTAGCCGGCAAGGCTCATTTCAGAGGCAAGTCTATGGATAAAGGGTCTGAACCCGACACCCTGTATGAGTCCTGTGAGAGATATTTTTAGTCTCAAGGGTAGATATTATTTCTTTTTTTGCTTCTTAATCAAGTCGTATGCCATATTGAAGTTCATCGTAAGTTCTCTTGCACGTTCCTGTAGTTCTTCACTCAGGTGGGTGACTTTATCAGGGTGAGATTTGCTTACCTTTTCCCTGAATGCACTGGATATTTCATCCATATCGGCCTTGCTGGATACCCCGAGTAATATATAGGCTTTTTCCAATGTTAAATCATTTGGTTGTGAGTTCGGGTTCCAGCCAGACTTGCCTGAGCTTGTATCTCCCGAGTTATAATTGCGGCTGGTCTGAGACCGTGCTTCTCTGGAATTTTTTCGGAGGTAATAAAAAAGTACAATGCCGGCGATAAGGTCATCGATAAAGAGGGGATGAGCATCCAGGGGACTTAGGATATATATACCCAATAATACAGGCCAAATGTATTTTAATATGTTGTTCATATGTTTTTCCTGCAGAAGCAATTAAGAGATCTCATTAGCCCTGGTTTAATCAGTTGTTGTGATTTCTGAGCGAATCCTGTCAATAAGGATGATGGCCTTGTCATATAAAATAAAGCCTATATTGCTTCCATAAAATTTAACACCTTTGATCTCATATATGAGAGCTCCGTTTAGGGAAAACCTCAGATTGTCGTCTCGTTTTGAAAGTTTTATTGTATCAAATGAGTTCAGGCGTTTTATTTTGCCTGAGGCAAGTTTCTGGATGACTCCATTGAGTTTTTGAGATATTGCAAATTCTCCATCACTGTTTATCATTGATGAATAGTAACTTAGTGTGTCTCTGGCACCTATGAGTACGCCGTAGTAAGAAGTCGGCAAAGTGCTGTGCGGTGTCAGGCTTACCTCTATTGTAAAGTCTTTGTCATGAGGAAATTCCTCAGGATGAATTATTATATGCACACCTGACATCCGTCTGTTTTCAAGTATCAATTTCCCATCAGCAATCTGTGCTGAGGCCATAGCGGTTGAGAAAAGCTTCCAGTTACTGCGATTATCATTGAAATGATCATCGAAGACAACTACGCTGCTCGTCTTCGGCTTAGTGATCTCGTTTATTTCATCTCTGTTTATCTCGGGTTCTGCGATCTCTTTGATTGAATCAGGTATAGTTATTGGCTCCGAAATCACAGCGTCTTGCAGTTTTGAAGTGGGCATGATCGAGGTTTCCTGCTTCAGTTCTGCCGGCTTTTTTGCAATAGCAGGCAGGTCCCTTGCAGGTATTTTCACTGGCGCTTTAAGTTCCGCAGTATTCTTTGCGATAATGATTCTTTTGACAGTGCCGGGTTCAGTGACTTCCTTCCTGTCTTTCAGGGAAGGCTTTGCGGGAACTTTTATCTCAGGTGTTTTGACGGGCTTTGGAAGTTGTTTATCGTCAGAGATCAAAGTCTCAGGACTGCTTTTTCCTGAAAAAATGGCCTGGACTTTTTTATTTGTTGAATGTACTGAAATATTCATACTCTTAGTGTCGGAGCCGGAAGCGGCGGATATTTTATTTGTTTCAGATAAAGCTTTAAATTTGGAGCTCGCTTTCTTTAAATTGCCTGTATTCTTCGCATTAGTGTTTTTGATAAGCGGTTGTCCTTTAAATGAGGAGATACTTTGATTTGCAGGGTTTGTAACCAGGTGTCTTGATTCGATTGGCTCAAGGACATCTATAATATTGATTGACGGGGCATTTATTTTTTTTATCGGCGGCCGGGACTCTTTGTATAACAGGGAGTTTGTATATGCTATTATCTGTTCTGAAAATATAAGCCCTGCGAATAATCCAGCAATAACAAGAGAGGTCAGAAGTGGTATAAAGGATCTGCGTTTTTTAGCTTTTCTGGAGCATGACAGGGAGTTATCTTTTGTAGAGCAGACTGTATTTGTGAGTTCAGTTTCCGTCTCTGACTTTTCGGGTAATTTTATAGTTGATTGAAGCGGAATGTGATCACTATTTTCTACAGCAATTGCTTCAGGAACCTCCGCTATAGGTATTAGCTCCGGTTTGCAGCTCAGTAGATTTTCTATCAATTGGAGGATACTGTTTTGATTCTCTTTTATACGTATGTTCAGGAGACAGGAGTCAGGCAATCGGGTGATTCCGGTTATCCTGCCGATGAACTCTATATAATGCCCGCTGGAAGGATAGGCCAGTATAAACTCCAGTACATCGCTCGCCATGGACTCTATGCTTACAACTTCCAGGGTAAACTCGTCCCGGCAATAGTTTCCAGCGATGCCAAGCGAATATCCCTGTTCGTGAGGGTGACGATATTCAATTACACATTGATATTTTGATGCACTGTCTGTGTTTGTTTCGATTGCCATTATTTAAATCATAGTTGTCATTAACGATTTGCAACGCATTAATATAACAAAGTTTGAGAGGAATTAACCTGCTTAATCAATTTTGGTATGAGCAGGAGCATCCTGAGAAGTGTCGTGAGTGGCCTGAATTGGCCTATTATTCTATTCGCTGGAAGTCCTGTACCATATATTACATGCACCCTCCATTGAAACCATGCAGGGACCCTGAGGTGTCCTGGGAGAGCATTGAGTCTTGAAAAGCCCGCATGCGGATGGATATGCCTTGCCTAAAATGATATTGCCGCAGATGCATCCGGGTATCTTTTCTTCTTTTATTGGCTGAAGGTTAAACTCCACATTGGCATTATGCCGCGCATATTCATCCCTAAGCTGAAGACCTGATTCCGGCACATGTCCTATACCTCTCCAGTTTATATCAGCTACCTTGAAAAATTTATTAATTATACCCTGCGCATGCGCATTGCCTTCAGGACGTACAACCTGTTTATATACATTTCCGGCCCTGGCGAGACCATCACGCAGCTGGCTGAGTATCTCAATAAGTCCCATAAGCAGGTTTTCCGCCTCAAAGCCGGCTACCACAATGGGGATACCGTATTTTTCAGGAAAGACCTTCCACGCATTGGCTCCGACTATAGCGGAGACATGTCCGGGAGCAATGAAACCATCGATTGCGATTGTCGTATCTTTAACCAGTAGTTCCATTATTACAGGGGTGAGTTTGTGAGAACTCAATATGAAAAGATTGTCGGGGAGGCCCATTTGCAGTATGGCCGCGGTCGGGGCGGTGGTCGTTTCGAAGCCTATAGAGAAAAAAACGACGGATTTTTCCGGGTTTTTTTTTGCTATGCTAATGGCCTCCATCGGGGAAGTGATCATTTTGTAACTGGTGCCGTCAGCGCGGATTGAACCTTGTCGGGTAGGTACTCTCAGCATATCTCCGTAAGTCACAAGGATTACATCAGGATTGTTAGACAGGTTGATCGCATTGATGATATCACTTTCAGAGCATACACAGACCGGGCAGCCCGGGCCTGGTATTATCTCAAGGTTTGCAGGCAGGATGCTCCTTATTCCTGAGAAGGCAATGGTATGCTCATGTGATCCGCACACGTTCATTATCTTGATCTTCTTTTCAGCAGGTACAAGCGAATGTATTATTTTTATGAGTTGTTCTGAGCTTTTCATGATTTATATATTCTCTTCAGCATATCCTGGGCAGGGTCTCTTCTTCCGCCATAATAAGAGAGCGTTCACCCCCGATAACTGTCCTTAGGCGTACCCCTTTAAAATCAGAGGTCACCTTGCCAATAACGCAGGCATTAACTCCCAGAGGATTGTTGTGAAGCATCCTTAGGACCTCTACGGAGCAGCTTTCTGATACGGCAATAATGGCCTTGCCTTCATTGGCAAGATAAAGGGGGTCAAAGCCCAGCATCTCGGTTATGAAACGAACATCGTTCCGTAGCGGGATGGAATCCTCAAATAACTGTATGCCAAGTCCTGAGGCATCGGCCAGTTCTACCATTACCGTTGCTGCGCCTCCGCGGGTGGGATCCCGCATCCATCTGATGCCGTCTATTTTAAAAAGGGGTTCGAGCATTTTATTCAGAGCTGCACAATCACTGGTGAGTTCGGATTCTACAGGGAATTCTTCCCGTGCAAGGGCTATGGCTGTGCCGTGGTCTCCCAGTGTGCCGGTACATATAATTACATCTCCTGATTCGATATTTTCAGCAGACATACGTCGCACTATACTGCCAATGCCGGTGGTATTTATGTAGATACCATCGCCCTTTCCTTTTTCCACTACCTTTGTATCCCCTGTAACTATCTGTACCCCTGCATCTCTTGCGGCCTCGCTTATACTCATTATTATCTGCTCCAGCGTATCCAGAGGAAGGCCCTCCTCAAGGATCAGTCCCAGTGAGATATATTGGGGAATGGCTCCGCTTACTGCGAGATCATTGACGGTTCCGCATATTGCAAGTGTGCCGATATTGCCACCGGGAAAGAACAGGGGGTGCACCACATAAGAATCGGTAGTCATGGCTATCTGGTCACATTTTAGTGAAAGGGTTGCAGCATCCTCAAGTGCATGAAGATGGTCACCCTTTAAATGCTTCAGAAAGACCTCCTGTATCAGGTCTCGTGTAAGTCTTCCCCCTCCGCCATGGCCGATCTCAATTTTTTTCATTTGCTATGTATTAGCGTAAGCTGGAAAATACCGATTGCTTCAGCTCTTTTGTGCGCGGTTGAGAGTTATTGATTTTATTAAACAGTCTGTCCATTCTTCAATTCCATCTCCTGTCTTGACTGATACAGTGAGAATCGTAATTGAGGGATTCAGGGCCAGGGCATCGGCCTTCGCTTTTTCGATATCAAAATCGAAATACGGGACCAGATCAGTCTTTGTAATTATAAGGATATCAGATGACTGAATCGCTTTTGGGTACTTTACAGGTTTGTCGTGTCCTTCCGGTATTGATATAAGTACAACACGGGTGTGCTCTCCCAGGTCGAAAAAAGAAGGGCAGACCAGGTTGCCCACGTTCTCTATAAACAGTATATCCAGGGATTTGCCATTGAGTTCATGTTCGAGTTTGTGAAAACCTTTATGGACAAGAGATGATTCAAGGTGGCATGCCCCGCCTGTTGTAAGTTGTATGGCCGGTATTCCCTTTGCCCTGATTCGTTCAGCATCGAGTTCTGTCTCGATATCGCCCTCAAGGACCCCGATACTGATTTTGCCGGAGAGTTCCTCAATGGTTTTTTCCAGAAGTGATGTCTTTCCCGCCCCGGGTGAGCTGATAAGGTTCATGACGAAGATGCCCTTTATATCAAAGTGAACCCGGTTTTTCTCTGCCATGTCCTCGTTTGATTTCAGCAGGCTTTGATTGATTTCTACCGTTACTCTGTTTCCTGTGTCTTCGGGACATCCGCATGTATTACACATGAATAGCTCCAGGCACTAAGGGGCTAAAGCACTGAGGCACCGAGGCACTGAGGCACAAAGGCACTGAGGGAAAAGACGTGCTTAATATTGGATTGCTGTTTACTCTGTGCCTATGTCCCTCTGCCCCTCTGTCCCTTCTTTTTATCATTTTCATACCTCTAACTCCACCTTATCTATATGTTGTTCAGTGCCGGAACTTATATCGAGGCTGCATGAGCCGCATCCCTGACATTCGGGGAAATACAGGGTCTCAGTCGCAAACGATGCGCCGCAGTCTCTGCATTTGTATATAAGCGGTATTTCTTCAATCTCTACTTTGGTGGAATAGAGAATCGGATGTTCAAGTTTAATGGCATCAAAGGCGAATTGCAGAGAGTCGGTGACTATGCCTGACATCTGTCCAATTTTAAGTCTCACTGCAATAACCGCTGATGCATTATTCTCTGCCGCTATCCTGGTGAGTTCTTCAGCCATGGCTATCGCTATTGTGACTTCGTGCATTGCGATCCTCCTCATCCATAAGCCGTCCAATCTCGTCAAGGCCTTCCCATATCTCATCTGCGATCTGCTGATCAATCTTTTCTATTGCAAAGCCGACATGCACGATCACATTATCACCGATATTAATATCTCCTTCAGGGAGCAGCTGCAGGCCTATATTGCGCTTTACCCCCTTTGCTTCAGCAATACCGACGGGGTAGGTCATTTCTATAATTTTCATTGGAACGCCAACGCACATGAGAGCTTCTCCGTGATAATATTCTAATTATTGTAAAACCAAATAGACAGAATCACAATGTGTTTTTTGTGAATTTCAGACGGTGCATGTTTTTGCCCTTATTACAATTTGCCAGTCACTCAGCCTGTTTAAAATTTGTTGAATAAGGTGATCGAATCTATCGCTGATCACATCACTTAATTCTGCACAGGTAGCCAGAGATTTCGGCTGCATTCCCACCAGGCACATCTCAGACGGTGTGATGCCCATAAGATTAGCAGCACAGAGCATATCAGGAAGTCCGACCTGGTGTACGGAAATTTTTTTACTGAAGAATGCAGGTATATCATCCCCCTCAAGTATTCCCATGGTTCCAGGGTCCTTGCCAAGATTAATTGCATCGATGAATAAAACCCGTTCATTGCCCTCTATGAAAGGGAGCAGATCCAGGCCCATTGTGCCGCCATCTATAAGTTCTACATATTCCGGGAAGTGGTAATCCCGCTGAAGTCTCTGAATTGCGTGTATTCCAAGACCGTCATCCTGCATCAGGAGGTTTCCGATTCCGACTATCGCTGTTTTCATATTAGCTCCTGATTAAGATGTCTCCGATTGATACGGTCTGCGGATTACAGACCGTATCAATCGGATATCATGTATTGTTATTTATGATTACTCATAAACTTGTAGCCGCTGAAGATAGAACCTATCACACCATTACGCTCCCGTATATCAGCGAACCAGGCAATGTAAATATGCCCCATGATAAATGCTCCTATAACGTACATTGCCAGATGGTGATACAGCTTAATCATTGGCAGATCTATGTAAGCCAGAAGCCATCCGCCAAGGGCGGTCCATATCACTCCCGAGTGGGTCAGTGAATACATGGCAAAGCCGGATATGATCTGAAAGATAAATCCCGCATATACAAGAAGTATCGTGATACCTGCCAGCGAGGTATGCCCCGTGTTGGGAAGCGGTTTTTTTGAGATGAGGAGATAAAACTTTAACTCCGCTCCAATTGTCCTCAGCTTTTCACCTGAGAACGGGAACCACTCTTTGATGCAGGCATACTCATTACCGAACAGGCTCCAGTAAAGTCTGATTATCACGCTCATCATAAACGTATAGGCCGCTATAAAGTGAGTCAGCCTGACAAGACCCATTATCTGCTGCTTTGATGACAGGGCGTAAATGAACGGATTACTTATGTAGTATCCTGTAATGGAAAGCACAATTATACACAGCACATTTACCCAGTGAGTAAATCTGACCGGGAACTCCCACACATATGTTCTTTTTATATCGCTCATAGCTGTCTCCCTCCTCAGACTACTTTTACCATAGTGACTTCATTGCCCTCAGCGTCCAGGACATGTACTGCGCAGGCCATGCATGGATCGAAAGAATGAATGGTCCTGAGAATCTCCACCGGCTGTTCAATATCCGCTACCGGAGTTCCGATCAGGGCAGATTCATACGGGCCACGCTGACCGGATGCATCCCGTGGGGATCCGTTCCATGTACTAGGTACCACGCACTGGTAGTTTTCAATCTTCTGGTCTTTTATATTTACCCAGTGTCCAAGGGCACCTCGAGGGGCCTCATGAAACCCGTATCCACGTGCTTCTTTGGGCCAGTCTGCCGGATCCCATTTTTCACCGGCATGGATCTTTGTATCACCCTTTTTCATGTTTTCTGCAAGCTGGTCGAGCCAGGCAGGCAGTTTTTCTGCAATAACCAGGGTCTCAATGCCCCTGGCAGCTATACGTCCGAGTGTTGAAAACAGGGCCGCAGGCGGAGCATTCAGTTTGCCGAGTACCATATTGACGACTTCCTGTATCCGCTTGTGACCTGAAGCATAGGCCACCAGTGTCCTTGCCAGCGGACCTACTTCCATGGGCTTATTATCATAGCGCGGGGCCTTCAGCCATGAATACTTTGCATCTGTATCCAGATTTTTATACGGAGGCTTGGGACCGCTGTATTTATAGTTTGTTTCACCGTCCCAGGGGTGTTTGGCCATATCATCCCCCTCGGCATACTCATACCATGAGTGTGAGACATATTCCATGATCTTCATGTGATCTACCTTGTGCACGGTAGTGAGGTCCTTGGCAAGTATGATCCCCTTTGGCATGAAGTTGTCATCAGAATTGGTCACATTGTCATTTGGGAACTCACCGAAGGACATGAAATTACCTACTCCCTCCCCGAGACCTGCCCAGTCCAGATAGAAGGGTGCAACTGCCAGTATATCCGGTATGAATACCTGCTCTACAAATTCCTTTGCCTTTTGTGCCAGACCGGCGATAAAGGCAATACTGCCGGCGTTCAGCGCATTCTGACTGTTTTTATCCACAGGAATGGACATACCGCCAACGACATATGTCTGAGCGTGGGGGTTCTTCGCCCCTAGCAGGGCCTGTATTTTAATTACATCTCTCTGCCACTCAAGGGCTTCAAGATAATGGGCTACAGCCATAAGATTGGCCTCGGGCGGGAGCTTGTATGCAGGGTGCCCCCAGTAGCCGTTTGCAAAGGGTCCAAGCTGGCCGTTATCTACAAAGGATTTTATTTTGTTTTGAACTCCTCTGAAATAATCAGTGCTTGATTTTGGCCAGTCTGATATAGACTGGGCCAGTTTGGATGTTGCTGCCGGGTCAGCGCTTAATGAGCTTACGATATCTACCCAGTCAAGTGCATGGAGATGATAAAAATGAATAACATGATCCTGTACATATTGAATGCCGGTAATAAGGTTCCTGATGATTCTGGCGTTATCAGGAATGGTAATGCCTAAGGCGTTTTCGACCGCTCTCACCGAGGCGGTTGCGTGAACCGTAGTTCAGACGCCTCATATGCGCTGCGTAAAGGCCCAGGCATCGCGGGGATCTCTGCCCTTTAGTATAAGCTCTATCCCCCTGAACATCGTACTGGAACTCCAGGCATCAACGACCTTTCCGTTTTCAACCGTGGCCTCTATCCTTAGATGTCCCTCTATTCTGGTAATCGGATCAATAACTATTCGCTTGGCCATGCTTTGTCCTCCCGTTTGGATTATTTATTCGTCATCATTTTTTTGAGGTGAAATAGCCCTGCCTATACCATGTATTACCAGGCCGGCAGCAGTTACAGCAGCCAGAGCAGCCCCGACCTTGTCAGCAGTTTTTTCAACGCTTACACCTGGCACATTCGGGAGTCGCTTGTAAAATGGACTCATTGTGTCCCAGAAATTAGGTTCGGAACAGCCCATGCAGCCGTGACCTGCCTGAACAGGCCAGCTTGTACCTTCATTGTATTTAACCGTGGGACAGTTGTGAAACGTCTCAGGGCCTTTGCATCCCATCTCATATAGGCACCATCCCTGTCTATGTCCTTCATCACCCCATTGCTGAGTAAACTGGCCTGCATCGAAATGAGCCCTTCTTTCACAATTGTCATGTATCCTTTTTCCATAGGCAAAGAGGGGCCTTCCCAGGCGGTCAGTATCGGGCAGTGAGCCGAACGTAAGATAATGAACAATACATGCGGTCAGGTTTTCTACGTTTACCGGACATCCCGGAAGATTAATCACAGTTGCTCCCGGCACGGCCTCTTTAAGACCTACCGCTCCGGTAGGATTAGGATTAGCCGCGGGGATACCGCCGTATGTGGCGCATGTGCCGACGGCTATGGTCGCTGCTGCATTGCCGCACACTTCTTCGGCTATGGCAAGCGCGGATTTGCCTCCTATGCAGCAGTATATCCCGTCGTCCTTAAGCGGGATAGAGCCTTCCACCACGACCAGGTATTTGCCTTTGTGGTTTTTGACTACATCATTAAGGGATTTTTCAGCTCTGTGGCCGGAAGGGGCCATAATGGTTTCGTGGTATTCAACTGATAGGATATCAAGAACTATCTGTCCGACAGTAGGTTTAGAAGCCCTCAGGAGTGCCTCGGAATCGCCAGCGCAGTCCTGAAATTCAAGCCAGACAAGGTAGGGCTTTTTGTTTGCTACTGCCTCTGCTATCTGGGGAATGAATGATGAAGGCAGTGCCAGCGAGGCAGCCATCGCCGAACAGAATTTCAGAAAATCCCTTCGGGAGACCCCCTTCTTTCGGAGTTTTTCCATTGTTTCTGAGTCTAGGTTTAATGCATCATCAGGCCTGGATTTCATAGTCCCTACCTCCTTTTCTAAATCAGTATAATTATTAAAAAATATAACTTAGCAAAGTGAAAATGATACTGCATACATCTCATAACAGGAAGTAACTGCCAGCTTCAATAAAGAATATTATAAGGCCAGTTAGTAGGTTTGTCTATATATTTATTTTATAACTGAGTAGTGAGGGTATCAATGGAAAAGAAGAGAAATGGGGATACTGAAAAATTAAGCGCATTCAACGCGGTCACGTCCATCATCTTTTGCTTTATAAAGGGCCTTGTCTGCTTCTTTGATTAACTGGTCATAAGATTCATATTTAGGCCAGGTGCCTGCGGCTATAGTTGCGACTCCAATACTGGCAGTTATCTTAATGATAGGGGTATCATCAGCTAATATCTTACATTGCCTGATCTTCTCCAGTATTCTGTTTGCAAGTAGAACGGCCCCTTTTGCATCTGTCTCCGGAAGTATCTCTACAAACTCTTCTCCTCCGTATCTTGAAATAACATCAGATTCACGACAGTTATCACGGAGTATTTCTGAGACTGCCTGCAGAACCTTGTCTCCCGCATCATGACCGTATGTATCATTGATGGTTTTGAAGTGGTCAAGGTCAAGGATGAAAAAACTTATAGGCCGGTGATGGCGTTTTGCCCGTGCGAATTCTTCATTGAAACGCATAAACAAATATCTACGGTTATAAAGCTGCGTCAGATCATCGGTTATTGCTTGTTTTTCAATTATTTTTAAGGCCTTGAGAAGCTCTTTGCGCAGTTTTGATATGAAGGAATAGATCAGACTTATAAGCATTGCAAAGGTCAGTACGAAGAGCCCTGCAAGTACATATCTGTTAATCAGAAGTTTTTTGTTAACATCTGAGATATCAAACTTGACGCTAATGCCGCCGCGAACATCGCCGACCCTGTACCCCTGGTCGGCGTGGCATTGTATACAAGACTGCTCAACATATAAGGGGGCTATGTATCTGTAATAGAGTTTTCCGTTGTTTTCCTCTTTTGCAAAGGCCTCAGGTATGCCGGACTCAAAGGATTTCAGCGCCTTAGTCTCAAAGTCATCTGGTTTATTATCGGGGTTGAGTGGCTTGAGGCTGGTAATATGAAATTTAAAAGTGCCCTCAGTCTCTGCGATCTCAGATATTTCCCTTGTCATCGATGCAGGGTTTCTAAGGGTATAAACGGTGCCGTCCAGTGCGGTTATATCAGGGTTTTTCAGGAAGGGATTGGATACTATGTTATCTGATTTTTTTACGTATACGCCTCCGTGCTGTGAATTCCATTTGCGAGTTAGAACAATGCTGTTGAAATGAGACTTCGCACGTATATTAAGTTCTGAGTTGATCAGTCGCTCGTTATTGAGGAGCATGCCGATAAATATTGCAAATATAAAGAGAAGTATTACAATGCTGATATTAAGTGTAAATGATTTCCATAGCTTTTGACTTTTCATAGGTATAAATATATTCCTGAATAACTTGCTGCCCCGTTATTTCTAACGAATAAAACAGTTTAAGTTCTATAAAACTTAATCGACCGTTCCAGCGTATTTCTTTAGCATTTCTTCGGCATGTCTAACAGAAGTCTCTGATATGCTGCCGCTGAGCATCCTGGCGATCTCTTTTGAACGGGATGCACTGTCAATCTGAGACAGCCTTACGCTTGTTCTGTCTTTAATAACGGTCTTTTCAATTTTCATGTGGGTATCAGCAAAAGAAGCGATC
The DNA here is from genome assembly GCA_016784355.1 of Nitrospira sp. GTDB lineage: Bacteria > Nitrospirota > Thermodesulfovibrionia > UBA6902 > UBA6902 > JACNKH01. The sequence goes on from JADHUV010000001.1 coordinate 151,326, forward strand.
TGTGGCAGGTGGGTGATGCAGATGACCTGGTTAGAAATAGACAGGCCCTTAAGTTTCATACCAACGGTTTCAGCCGTCTTTCCGCCTATGCCGGCATCGACTTCATCAAAGACAAGGCATGGTATTTTATCATCTTTGGCAAGTACAACCTTCAGGGCCAGCATGATCCTGGAGAGTTCACCGCCTGAGGCGGTTTTAGCCAGAGGCGCAAGCTGCTCTCCCGGATTGGGAGAGATAAGAAATGATACATGATCAATGCCGGTGTGAGAGGCCCTGAAACCATCGTCAGTGTCATTGCCTGCTTCTCTGCTGAACTTGATTGAGAATCTGGCATCAGGCATGGCCATCTCAGATAACTGTTTTACAACTCCCGGTTCTATTTTCTTTGCGGCTGTCTGGCGTTTTTTTGAAAGTCCAAGGGCCTGCCTGGTCAGTTCAGCAGAAGTCCTGTTCAGCTCTGCCTGCAGGGAGATTTGTCTTTCTTCATAATGTTCAAGTTCTTCAAGTTCCAGCTTCGCACTATCATAGTGCGTGATGATATCTTCAATTTCAGGCCCGTATTTTCTTTTCAGACCGCTTATCTGCTGCAGTCTTTCCTGTACAATGGCAAGGCGTTCCGGATCCGATTCCGTCCTGTCTTTGTAGTCCCTGAGAAAATATCCGGTCTCCTCCAGCAGGGGCAGCGCCTCCTCAGCCGATTTTAAGGCTTCATCGGCCTGAGTGTCTATAGCTGCAATTGTTTTAAGTTTTGTCAGAATATCTGAAAATATGGATATGCAGGAGCTGTCAGAGGCATATAAAGATTCATAGGCTGAGCTTGCAAGTTCAGTCAGGAGACCGGCATTGCCAAGTATTTTTTCTTCTTCATCTAGCCTTATGTCTTCTCCATTCTTCAATTCAGCCGTCTCTATCTCCTGAAGCTGAAATCTAAGCATATCCAGCCTTTGAACCCGTTCGCGCTCTTTCTGTGAAAGCTCGTCCATCTCATTTCTTAGTGCCAGTTGCTGATTCCTTAATTGATGTACTGTATCCCGGTCTTTCATAAGTCTGCCGAAGGTATCGATCATTTTAAGCTGCTTTTCAGCGGACAGCAGGGATTGATGCTCGTACTGTCCGTGAATATCGATAATATTTCTGCTGATTTCCGAGAGCGCCTGCACACTGGCCAGGGTGGTTCCAATATAGGCTCGATTTTTCCCTTGCGCAGATATGATCCTTTTAAGGATCAGTCCTTCTTCAATATCAATGCCCATATCTGTGAGAAAAGAAAGCGTTGATTTGTGAAGTAATGCAGGATCTATCTCAAACCGTGCTTCAATAAGGGCTTCATTCTCACCGCTTCTTATGAAATTACCTACAGCTCTTTCTCCAAGGGCAAGGCTCAAGGCATCTATTACAATAGACTTGCCCGCCCCGGTTTCACCGGTCAGTACGGTAAAGCCCTCTCCGAACTCAACTGTGAGGTCATCGATTATGGAAAAGTTTTTTATGTGCAGTTCACGAAGCATATCCGGTATATATTAGCAGATACGGAGTGGGGGAACATAGGGGGGGGCATAAAGGCAGGTGTTAGGTGTTAGGACATGTGTAGGGGCTGACCCACGTGTCCGCCCGAACATATATGAATTGTATATAACCTGTCATTCCGGGCTAAGACATGGATGATATAGTTGAAATGAAATCTGCTTCTAGGCACATAAGGATCGTAGGGGAGTCCCTACGATTTGTCCGATATATTCATTCTCCAACAAAAAAAGCCCCCCGGAAATCCGGGGGGCTTTTTGATCTTTTTGAAGGGCAGGTTTGAAACCTGCCCCTACGTTTTATTATTTGATGTGGCAGGTAAGGCAGATTC
>JADHUV010000057.1 GCA_016784355.1 Nitrospira sp.
CGTATTGCCTCAAACAAGGAGCATATAGGCAGCAATGAGGCATGGCACACAACGTTCAGACTGGCCTATCATCTTGACAGTCAGTACTATGGTCAGGTTAGAGACAGAATAAGCAACAGCGAACTGGAGGATGTCCTGTTAAAGCACAATATAGATTACTATTTCATATGGGGTGAAAATCAGAGAATACCCGAATTTCTGCAGCAGAAAGTAGAGGTAACCCAGGGACGTATTCCAGGCTTAAAGATTTATCACGTGCAGTAAGCCATTTTAGCGCCTTCCCGCACTTTACTTCATAAGAAACTTTTCTCTAAACTGTAATCCCAGATAATACTCAGCAACAGGTTTCCAATCTTCATTAATGGGATAGTCCTTTACAAGATTTTCAATATACTCGAGATCATCTGTATGCTCCCACTCCCGATCCGTCCATTTAGCGATCCTGCGCCGCCCCTCTTCAGAAAAGGTGCTCATAATTTTCTGCCTCTGCGACTCATACTGCTTCATAGGCTGATTTGAGGCCAAGCTGAAAAAACTATAGGTTTTAGTATAATCAAATGCGGCCAGAACTGTCTTGGGCAACACCCTGTATTCATCACGCCATACCATAAAAATACCGCCAGGACTTAATCTTGCCTTCACGAGTTCAAAGAACTGCTTTGAGTAAATGTTGTTACTGTACGCCGATGTCGACCTCAAGGGATCAATCATGATAAGGTCATACTTATCATCAGTGTTCAAGAGAACACGGCGTCCATCGTCAATTACAAGATCAATCCTTTTATCACTGAGCATATCTCTGAATATATCCATTTTTGAGAGATTTTTTATTAGCGCGTCATTTATCTCAACCAATTTAAGCTTCTTCAGGCTATCCATCTTCAATGCCATTTCAACAATCGAGCCAGTTCCATACCCGATAACCAGGGCATTTTCCACCTTCTGCGCATAACTTATAGCCTCAGCAGCTTCATAGTAGAACATATATTCAGGACGTGCGCCATGGGCAACACCGTTAATAAAATTCCACACCTTTTCCTTTTCTTTGTTCTCATATGTCATGACAACACCAGCAACACCCTCTTCAAAATATGTATCATGCTCTTCATCCGGCGGGACATGCATTGCTTTATACAGCTCTCCGCCTGCTGGGAAAATCATAACAGCTACCACAATAGTTGCAACCACCATAACAGCTCTTTTGCTAATGCTCATACTGAAACCGCTTACTTTTTTCACAAAAAAACCGAACAGTAATCCTATAACTGAAAATATAAGAAGCGTAAGTTCAGTCCCAATTATCGGGAGAAGGATAAACCCGGTAACAATTCCTCCTAACACATTACCAAGAATATTAAAGAAGTAAACAGTCCCGATCGTCTTGCCGTCACTGGAGGAATCTTTTAAGGCAAGAGACGATATCAGAGGGAAACTAGACCCTATCAGTAAAGTAGGAATAAAAAGAAAAAGTACCGGCCACATAAAAACATCCAGTATTGAATAAAGTCCGCCCAAGAATGACTTAAGTGATTCGAATGAAAGATTAAAATATGGATGCCAGGCCACATTAAAAGAATATCGGGTAGCAGCCCCTAACGGCGTATATAATGTAAGGTAATAATAAGAAGCTATAATTATGATTACACTCAGGCCAATTAAAGCCTGCAGTAAAAAAAACAAGCTTTTCTTGTCAGTAACATTAAACTTACTTAAATAATTTTTCATACCAAGACTACCAAGTGCAATGCCCAAGAGGTATACTGACAGAACGCTTGAAAACGCATAAGGTGAGCTCTTTACAATTATACCGATCACCCTGAACCAGACTATTTCATATCCAATCGCAAGAAATCCTGTAATAACTACAAAAAAATACGCCATATTACCGAAAACATCTTCATTATTTCCAACATTTGCTCCGGAAGATCCCGAGACTTTTGCCTTTTGTACAGGTGAACTCTTCACTGAGAAAATCAATGCGGCAAGGATGAAATTTATAACTACGGCAACATATACCGCATTGTCAAGCCCAAAGAAAGAGATCACTATATAACTGGCAAATACAGACCCAAGGGCAGCACCAATTGTATTGATAAAATATAAAAAGCTGACAGTTTCAAGAAAATTGTTAATAATACGATTAAATATTTTCGTTAAAAGCGGAAGAGTAATACCCATCAGGATAGTAGGAATACTCAGAAACAAAAACATATATGCCAATGAGACAATATGACTGCTTCCTGCGGTATATTGTCCAAGGAAGTTAAGAAACGGTACGGAAATGGCACCGAAACAGCCTATGAGAAGTTCTATAATAAAATATAACCTTATACGGTTATGACTCTGTTCAGCAATGCGTCCTCCCAGCAAAGCACCAAGACCCAGTCCAAACATATATACACTAACTATAAGAGTGACTGATATTGAGCCCACACCATAATATACTGTCAGCAACCTTTGCCATGCTACCTGATAAACAAGAGCAGCAAAACCAGACAGGAAAAATATAAATAGTAGTAAGGAGCGTACATTGGAGGAGACGCTTGCAACAGAGGACATATGCCAGTTACCTTTCATTCAATAAAGATTAATAAATAAATCCAGAGTAGAAGCATCCTGTACATAGGCAAATCAATTTCTTTTATTTGCCTTCAGTCTGCCAATGTTCATGCAGAAGCGTCTAATCGGAGCATAAAAAAACCACTTTAGATTATAACGCTTCATAAGCACATAAGTCATGTCATATGCCGACCCTGCAAGGAAATCCAAAGCAATCCGAGGAAAATTATAGCTTTGCCGCCCAAGAACCCGCAAGGCATACGCCTCATTGTAGAACCTATTTATCAACTGCTTATAAGTGTCATTGTGAGAATGATAAACAGTTGCAGCAGGATCAAAAAATATTCTATATCCTTTTGCTTTTACCTTACCCCCCCAATCATTATCCTCTGCATATGAAAGGTTTTCATCAAAGGGCATTTCTTCCCATACACTTTTACGAATAGCAGCATTGGTTGCACCAAAGTCAAAGTGACAGTCATTAATTTCCGCTCTGGGAACATCATACAGTTTGCTCATACCTCTTCTGTCAAAGGGATTACATTCAGGCATCGGAAGGTCCTTACCCATAACCGCTGCGCACATACTGTCACGGAAGTTGGACATCATATTTTCAAGCCATTTTTCTGAAGCCGGTATAGCATGTGCACTTAAACATACAACAATTTCACCTGCAGACCTGCTGAAACCATAATTAGTTGCAAATCCGTATGTAAATTCTTCAGGTAATATTTCATATACTTTAACCGGAAATGTTTTCGCTATCTTAATAGTATTATCAGTTGAGCCGGAATCAATCAGCAATACCTCAAAATCCTTGTATGTCTGAGCGTATATCGCTTCCAGAACCTGTCCGATATACTGACTCTCATTCTTTGACCTTATTATTATTGATACAGTCATTTTATTTTCAGCCTAACATGTCCAGTTATATTTTCATGAAGTGATGAAGACCCCACTCAATTATAGAAACAAAAATTCTATCTTTGAGCAAGAGAATACTCCTTATTTCTTAATCTACATTTTTCAAGTCAATTTGTAAATCCTAGATTCAACCCATTGATGTAGAATGTCTTTTTAATACTTATAAATTCTCAAATCAATAGATCCACAGATTTCGCTGTTAACTGCCGCAACAGTTCACATGCTTCCATTACGCCTCAGCAGGTCTCATACAATCAAAAATAAAATTCTATCAGCCATCACATGCTTTATTGATATAAAGTAATAATATATATATAATATCCAAACTGTGACAAATTATATATCTACCCCAAAAAAAGCAATTATTACTGGAATAACCGGACAGGATGGCTCGTATCTTGCAGAACTTTTATTATCTAAAGGGTATGAAGTATACGGCATAATAAGACGTGCGAGTACATTTAATACAAAGCGAATTGATCACCTGTATAAGGATGAACACTTACAGGGGGCAAACCTATTCCTGTCTCATGGCGACCTTGCTGATTCAGGAAACCTGACAAGCCTAATTTACAATGTTCAGCCGGATGAAGTTTATCACCTTGGAGCCCAAAGCCACGTAAGAGTAAGTTTTGAGATGCCTGAGTATACAGGGGAGGTTACAGCATTAGGCACTACTCGCCTACTTGAAGCACTACGTAAAAGCGGGAGCAAAGCCAAGTTCTACCAGGCATCATCATCCGAAATGTTCGGTGCTACTCCACCGCCACAAAACGAAGACACTCTTTTTCATCCTCGCAGCCCTTACGCAGCAGCAAAGGTATACGCATACTGGATGTCTGTTAATTACAGGGAAGGCTACAACATGTTTGCCTGCAATGGCATATTATTCAACCATGAGTCCCCCAGGAGAGGGGAAACCTTTGTTACAAGGAAAATTTCATTGGCCGTAGCCAACATAATTGCTGGAAATCAAAGCAGTCTTTTCCTTGGGAATCTTGATGCAAAGAGAGACTGGGGATACGCTCCTGAGTATGTTCAATGTCAATGGCTTATGCTGCAGCAAGATGAGCCCGGAGATTATGTTATAGGAACGGGTGAGAGTCATACGGTTCGTGAGTTTGTAGATGCTGCGTTTTCATATGCCGGGATTGAAATTGAATGGAAAGGGACCGGTGTAGAGGAAGTTGGAATTGTTAAGTCCTGCAAGAAGGAATTATCCAATAGCTTCAGCACTGGCGACACTATTGTTAAAATTGATCCCCAGTATTTCCGTCCGGCAGAAGTTGACTACCTGCTGGCTGACCCATCAAAATCAAGCAAATTATTAGGTTGGGTACCAAAAATCACTTTTCATGATCTGGTAAAGATCATGGTAGATTATGATCTGGAAGCTACCGGGATTCCATCACCAAAAGAAAGCCAGCGTATTCTTAAAGATAAAGGAATCAACTGGACGTCCGACCTTAAAGATTAGCTCCTTTTCAAAGTTTTATTTCAGCGTTTTATGAAAAAAAATTCACTCATCTATATTGCCGGACATATAAGTCTAGCCGGTGCAGCAATTTATAATTTGCTAAAATCAAGTGGTTACCATAACCTGATTACTGCCAATGATAATGAGCTAAATCTGACCAATCAGTCCGAAGTAGACAGCTTTTTTCATAAAGAGCAACCTGAGTACGTTTTCCTCGCTGCATCCAAAAGTGGTGGCATCATGGCTAACAGGGAGAACCCTGCTGATTTTGCCTATCAAAACACGATGATTGCAGCTAATACAATCCATTCGTCTTACAAGCACAACGTGAAAAGACTCATTAACATCGGCGCATCATGTATATATCCAAAGCATGCCAACCAACCAATGAAGGAGGAGGATCTAATGACCGGACCTCTGGAGCCATCGGTTGAACCTACTGGACTATCGAAAATTGTCTCTATCAAACTTTGCAACTATTACAACCGGCAATATGGTACAAATTTCATATCAGTGACACCCACAAATCTATACGGACCTGGAGACAACTTTGCGCTGCAGACAGCATATGTCATTCCTGCATTGATCAGGAAGTTCCATCTTGCTAAAATCCTAAGCGAAAGTGATATGCAACTAATTATAGATGATTTCAAGATGTTTACATCTCCATTATCTGATGTTACTCCCCCCCCTGAAAACGACAGTCCTATAGCGGTGCTCAGCAATATAAATATACAGAAAGATCACGTTACGATTTGGGGCAGTGGAAAGGCATTCAGAGAATTTTTGTATGCTGAAGATTTTGCTGATGCGTGCGTATACCTAATGAACAATCATGAATCAGCAAACATAGGTGAATTCATTAATGTTGGCGCAGGGTCAGATATTAGCATTCATGATCTTGTACTCAAAGTAGTGGCACTTATAGGCTATAAGGGTAAAATTGTATTTGATTCTTCAAAGCCTGATGGTCCACCAAAAAAATTACTGGACAGTTCCCTAATCAGGTCAGTCGGCTGGACCAATAAAATTACTCTTGATGAAGGCTTAAAAAGAACATACGAATGGTATGTTTCTCAGACTGACTGATCATTTTTTTCAGCAATTTCCACTTGATGTTTTTTTATAGTCCTGCGCATTTGAAACCCAAGGTAAAGCCAACGAAAATATTCACCCGACTGTTTAAATATGCTGAAATTAGTTATCCCATGAATCAGGTTAACATTTTTTCTTTGTAGTGGTATCTCCGTTAAGCGATATCCATTTATCGCAGCTTTTATCGATAATTCTGCACTAACTGCCCATCCTGCAATTGTTTCTATCTCAATCGTATCTAACAACTCCTTTTTGTACACTTTAAGAGATGTAGTCACATCCGTCACAGGCATTCCAATAACCGAATGAAGAATTAGATTGCCCCCGAATGAAAGCAGTTTTTTGATCGGATTTCCCCTTGCGATAAATTTGTCTGTGGAGAAGCGGGTAACCGATACAAGATCATAACCGCTATCCAGTTTATCTACCATGTCATTAACAACACAATAAGGATCAACGTGATATGATGCCCATATACCTACATACGGCGTATTAGCATGCTTTAACCCGGTTTTTATCGCGTTTAAAACCCCTTTTTTCCATTCGTTTTGAAGAAGAATAATTTCTGGAAAATATTCCTGCAGTTTCTTGACAACTGCTATAGTCCCGTCAGTATCTGAATCATATACAACGATCAGTTGAAATGGATAGCGTATTGTTATAAACAGAGTTGATATGACTGGAATCACTCTCTCATGATCGTTGAAAACCGGCATTACCAGTGTCAATTTTTTTTCTATTGCGTCAGTCTTTTTTAACATTGTCAGTTCACATTAATAAATCAGCAACCGTCATTCGGCCCCTGTCATAACTTTTGGCCAGCCTGTATTTTAAAAACATTTTTTTTTCTTTAACAGTCTTATCCTCTTCTATACTACTTTCAACAAATTCACTCAAAACTTTCTCATTATGCGTAACAAAACCTAGCGGCAGAAACTTTGTATTATAACTGAATCTCTGTTTATAGTATAAAAGCGGATCATCGGGACTATCAGAGTGTCCGCCTCCAAGGCAAAGATAACTTACTCCGCGCTGCGCCATAGCAGAGGCAATAGTATGTACCATAACCTTATTTGCTCTAACTTCTGACTCAGAATCAATATTAGCCGTTATGAAATGATAAGATACATCTCGGCCACTGATCACTACTGATGCAACTACAAGATCACTATCACTCTCATCTTTCTTATAGACACCAAAAAACCTTATATTTTTGCAGTTCCGCAGTCTGTTAAAAAAATCGGCATCAAAAAGCCAGCAGGGCTCCGATTCCAGCTTCTTCATTGCACCGGAATACATAAGTGGAAAAACATCCCACTGCGGTGAGGTCAATGCAAACTCTTTAGCATTATATTCTCTGTATCCACGACGCACCGCTTTTCTGCAATACTTAGAATAAACTTTCAGCTGTTCTTCATCATCTTTATGCAGGGGCACATATACTAACTGTTTTCCCTCAACAATCCTCATTGCATCCGAAACACCCTCTAACATAAGATGATTTTTCATGTGTGGATTAAAGCGGATAAGCTCCGCTACAACCCTTTGCTCACAGCAGAAATCAGTGTACTGAGCAAACGCAGAAACAAGGAATTCCTTATCTGCATTTACTGTTACCGGCCCAGAATAACCTATAAAAGGCTCAATATCAAAATAACCGGTACCTGCAATCTCCGAAGGAACAAATGTATGATGGAATCCTTTATCTCCATCCACAATTAAAACTGAGTGCCACCTATCCCCATACAATGCAGTAAGAACATCTTCAGTATAGAATGCATCGAGTAACTCGGGGGCAAAATACTCCGTTAATTTCTCAGAATGTCTACCGCGATTGTGATAAAATTTCATAATTGATGGCTTTAAATACTGAGTGCCTTAGATATTATTTACGTGCAAGATAATATATCCAAGTATTATGTGATTCTTTATCAATTATATTACCATAGCGATCATATGCATTGATATCAGGCTTAAAGCCAATATTCTGAAGCTGCTGGCGTTGACTTGCTATAGAAATATAATATGTCATTATTTGATATATCTGCTCTTTGTCATTAATAATTGAATAATCATCAGTGTGAATCACGTACTTACTGTTTCTTAAATGATTCAGAATACCCTTGAACATTGCAAATACCTTACTGGCAAACTTTACCGGATTGAAAACAAATTTCCGAAACGGATTAAGTGAATGTAATGGTGACCACAAAGAGACATACCCAGGAAAGTCCAGGCAGTGTTTGTTATGCGAAGAAAAGACAAAACACCCACCCTTCTTCAAAACCCTAAATATTTCATGCAGCATCTTTAGGCGATCTTCATGAGATACATAGTCAATAGCGTTATAGGTGAAAAAAACACAGTCAAATTCCCCATCTTTAAAACCTGACATATTACGAGCATCATCTAGTATAACTTTCGTATCTGGATATCTTCGATTACATTCGTCAACCATAGCCTGCGAATAATCAATCCCGATATAGTCATTACTAATCTGCTTCAATGTTGCAATTGTTCTTCCAACTCCAACACCAATATCAAGAAGCTTTTTGCCAGTAATTTCATTCCTGATTTCATCAAGGATTGCCTTTTCAGGATCCTGAATTTCCCCGCTAGAGTATTCTGAGACTATTTTCAGATCACCGTATGTCCTGCGGTTCATTTCGTTGATTTTATCTGCTCTTTCAGTGCCTGCCAAAATAATTATTTATCCCCTTGATAACATTCCATTATGTCCACTACTCTACTCCTATATACGTTATTCATATATACGTTTAATTCCCCTCACAATCACAGAAATATCTTTTTGTTTAAGCGCCGGATATATGGGAATTGATACCCACTGATTCAGCGCTATTTCAGTCATTGGAAAATCCCTTTTATTAAGCCTGAGGTGCCTGTGCAATGCTGGTACTACCTGCCGTATTTTAAAGCCATTCTCAATAGCCTGCTTCATAACCTGGCTCGGCTTCTTTTTTGAAGATCCAATAGTGAATCTATAAAATATATGATCCCTATCAGGATAACGCCTCGGTAAAACAATCGGCAAGTTTTCAAATTCCCTGAAATATCTTTCTGATATCCTGGCCCTCTTTTCAATAAATGAAGGGATTTTTTTCAACTGGGCAATACCTATTGCACTCTGTATATCACTAAAATAAAAACTGTACTGAGGCCCATTTATAAGAGGCATATTAACTCTGAGGCGCTCAATTTTTTCTATAAACTTTTTATTTTTTGAGACAATTGCGCCCCCATATCCAGTGGTCATCATCTTAGTGGTTTCAAATGACAATATACCTGCAACCCCAAATGAACCTGTACACTTCCCCTTATAGCGAGCACCGATTGTATGAGCACAATCTTCAAGCACCGGAATCCCGATTTCAAGATACTTGTCAATATCTGCAGGCAAGCCGTACATATGAGGCAAAAGAAGCATGCTCTTTTTCTTAGCCTTTACAGCCAACTTTTTCTTTATTTCTTCAACTGAAATATTAAAATCTTCCCCGATATCACACAGAACCGGTTCTGCTCCGGACAGAAGCACCGCATCATAAACTTCACGGCATACATACGACGGCATAATAACTTTTAACGAATCTCCTCCCATTGCAGTGATAGAAAGTAACAGAGCCACATAACCCGACGGCAAACACCGCACAGAGGAAATTTCAAGATAATCAGCAAGGTCTGATTCAAATTTTCTGGTCAGGGGGCCTTCTGATATATATGTTGATTTATATACTTCAAGAAGTGCTTTTTTTTCCTCTATACCGAGAGACGGCTGAGAATGCTCTATTATGATATCTTTATTGATTGCTGGAGTACCTTTGTACATAAGTTTATCATATGACATGTGGCTTTACTAAAAAATGATTCTCTACTTCTGAACCAGGTAGTAAATCCAAGTGTCAGTGGGACTGTCCTTTATAACCTGCCCGTATCTTCCATATGCTCTGACCGTACCATTAAATCCAATATTCCTCAGTTGCTCAATCTGCATTTCCATCGGTATATAATACATCATGCAAGAGTACAACTGCTCCTTGTCATTGATAATAGAGTATTCATCTGTGTGCACAGAGAATTTACTGTTCCTCAAATGATTAACAGTCCCTTTGTATAAATCCGTTAGTCTCTTTCCCAGTTCAAATGGATTAAGTGTCATAGGTCTGCATGGATTCAGCGCATATAGAGGTGAAAGCACTGATACATACCCATTAAACGCATGACATTCCCTGTTATGAGTAGAGAAAATAAAGTATCCACCCTTATTCAGAACTCTGTAAATTTCAGCAAGGATTAAAAGCCTGTCATCATGACTGACAAGATCAATACCATTTGCTGAAAACATACATAGATCAAATTGACTATCACCATACATAGATAAATTACGGGCATCACCACATATAATATTGGCTACGGGATAACGTCTTTTGCATTCATCAACCATTGCCTGAGAATAATCAATAGCAACATAATCATCACTGATCATGCTTAAACATGGCAAAGTCCTACCAGTACCTACGCCAATATCAAGTATTTTTTTCCCTCGAACCTTATCTCTTATATCATATAGAGCCGCCTCCTCTGCACAGTTCAACGAATCTCCACTATAATACTTACTCACAATGTCTGTATTACTGTAGGTCTCAAATCCCAATTTATTAATACCAGCTTTTTTGTTTTCACTATCCATGTATAACAGTCCTATCAATTGAATTGTACATATTTAAATTCAAGGCACTACCAGCCGAGTTTTACTGTATTAATAATTGTCTCTATATCATCATCACTCAATCCGTTATGCACAGGCAGTGACACCTGATCTTCATTAAACTTCTCCTGCCCCGGCAGGCCCGGAGTAATACCACCAAATACTGAATTATCATCTATTCTTAAATGTATTATAGATGCAGGAATGCCTCCCGCCCTAAGTTTTTTAATAAATTCCAGCCGTTTTTCAACCTTCATCGTAAATATCCAGTAAGCGCACTCGCGATCATCTCTGTATTCTAAAAGACTGATTCCCGGCACATTTTTAAACTCCCGGATATAGTGTCCTGCAATTTCCCTACGTCGCTTAAGAGTATCAGGGAAATCATCCAGATTACCGAGACCTAATGCAGCAGAAAGATCATTCATGTGAAGTTTATACCCTACGCTTACAGCATCATACTCCCTGTCACCGAGAATCCCCGGCTGTGCATTATCCCTGTCTATATCAAACCATCTTCGCCTTTTTGCCTGGTATAGATCCTCTGCATTTAAGCAGCAAAGAGCCCCGCCATCTCCTGTTGTCAGATGCTTCACTGCCTGAAAAGAGAGTGCTGTAAAGCGCGAAAGCGCACCCACCGACTTACCCTTATAAGTGGCCCCAAGCGCATGCGCAGCATCCTCTATGACAGCGACATTATGCTCATTTGCGATAGCATTAATCTCGTCCATATCGCACGGATATCCTGCCCAGTGTACGGGCATGATCGCCTTGGTCTTTGCAGTAATCTTAGATCGGATTGAATCAGGATCTATATTACCGGTTGCATACTGTATATCGGCAAAAACCGGCTTTGCATTATGCATTAAGATGGAAAGCCCCGAAGCAATAAATGTCTGCGCAGGTAAAATGACCTCATCTCCTGTGCTCACCCCGGCCACGGCTAGCGCCAGATATAAAGCAGAGGTTCCACTGTTAACAGTTACGGGATTAATCAAGCCAAGTCTTTCTTCAAGCTGCAGTTCAAACTCATCAGCCATCTTTCCGGCGCTGATAAAAGTCGAATCAAGAACTTCATTAACCAGCTTTTTGGATTTTTCAGATATATGAGTATGAAATATTTGCATGCAAAAACTCCTATTATTGTTTAATTATCAGCTCTTTACCCTGAACATTCTTATAAGATTATCTGATTTATCCTCATATGCCAGCTCAACATCATCTGTGTGTCTATGCATTTCAATAAGTTCATCAAAATATTCCCAGTTACCAATAAGGCTCTTATCAATAACAATATAGTCCACACCATAGAGCTTCGCAAAATGCACTACATCATCAGTGCCTGCATATGGCAGCATAGTAAACCTGGCATCAGAAAAAAAACTCACAACATTTTTTCTGGACATAACATTCAAAGACTCATATTCACCTGATATATTTTCCTTCAGGTATCTTCCGGCCCGGGCATGTTCATAAAGCCT
>JADHUV010000018.1 GCA_016784355.1 Nitrospira sp.
CCTTTACCCTTATACATCTTGTTATAGGCATGATTGAAGCAATAGGTACATTTATATGGACAGCCGCGACCCGTCATGACCGTCTTTCTGGGCATCTTCCGGAAATGATTATACTCGTCAAGCATTCCCCTGTCAGGAAAAGGAAGACTATCAAGATCCTCAATAAGATCCATCAGCTCATTTTTATATACTTTGCCATCGACCTTTACCCATAAATTACTGATTCCGGTTATATCGCTCCCGCTCTCAAGCTTTTGCACCAACTCAAGCATCGGGTACTCACCCTCGCCGCGACATACAATATCCACCCCTTCTCCATTTATTAACTCGGGAAAGAATGTACAATGAGGACCGCCAAAAATTGAAAGAAATTTAAACTGTTTTTTCAGCTCAAGATTGAGCTTCTGATAAAACTTACTCTGCCCTGTAGTTATTGAATAGGCGATAATATCAGGTCCAATCTTCCGTATCTCACCAGGCAAGTCTTTTTCAAACTTGATATCTTTATAAAAACATTCAACTCCATGCTGTTTCAGAAAGCTCGACAGACACATCATGCCAAGCGGTTCATAATATTCGAATTTTGCCAGAAATAATACTTTCATATATGATACTCCGTCACTCCAGTGTACTATTTATATCGGGGTCGCCCAATATTCAGCAGATATTGCTTTAAGCGGCATATAAACACAGAAAAACTAAGGCCTATCATATCAATCTAATGAGATATTAAGCAATTCAGTTGATCACATACCCATATCGTAATAAGCCCAAACCCGCGACTGAGCCAGAACATGACCTTCCATTGCCTTAATTACCAGATAATCATGAACTCCCGGTTTCAGTTCAAGCATAATATCAAGAGCATAAACGCTGAAAAAATATTTTTTCTTCCCCTTACTCCCTGTAGCCTGGCAGGCTCCAAAGTATCCTTCTGTCTCAAAATCATTCCGGCCTTCAAGTGCACCGGCAGGCAGGACAGCCGGAGCTATCTCAGAAATATACGGGCTGATATTCCAGACCACCCAGTGTGAATAACCCTCTTCATCATCAGCAAGAATTACCAGTGACTTTGCCTCAAGCGGGACCCTGGATATCTTAAGTGGGGGATTAATATTTGCACCATAAGACGTATACTCTAAATCAAGAAGTTGACCGTTTTGAAAGGCCGGACTGGATATCTCAATATCTCCAATCTGAAGAAAGGCCGGCCTCTCAAGCTGACCGACAAAATGCATTCCCGTCCAAAATATAATAAGCCAATAGACTGCATATGCTAAACGGCCAAACCACCTGCGTCGCACACTGATATTACTGATTGCATCGGTATCACTCATAATAAAGGGGGCCTGAGAAGCAAAATAATCATTTATACATTATACTATTTCAAACTTGAAATAGTAATTATCCAGCTATATACTGAAGCACAGCAAAATGCGCAAAAGCCCTGATAAATAATGAGTTAAAGATTGTCTATTACACAACGAACTCTCATCCCCCTGACTATTTTGACTGCCTCTCTGCTGTACTACCTGAGTTATGCCTCATACGGATTTAGCGAAGAAGACTGGGGCGGTATCATTGTTGCCGCTGACCGGTTTCTTAAGGGAGATGTGTTTTACCGTGATTTCAATATCGTGTACACACCGGGACTTTATCTTTATACAGCCCTTGCCTTTAAGATATCTAATATATCCTTAAGCACTGCTGCTGCAGCCTGGAGTGTACTGCGAGCACTTAACTGCGTATTAATATATGTACTGGGCAGCCGTTTTTTCTCCTGGAAAATTGCACTGGCCCTTCCTCTTGTGCTCTGGCTGGCTCCGGGGCCTCTGCACAAAAGTTTTCTCGTTTCTCTCGAATTAATCAGCATCCTGTCTCTGGTCAGTATTATACAGGGTCAAAACAGAGGTACTTATTTCTTTGCCGGTCTTACCGCCGGGATATTACTGCTCTTTAGGATAGACCTCTTTGCAGTGTTCATCTTACTTTCTGCAGTTTCGATAATCATCAAACAATTTCAATACAAAATGGACTTAAATATCTCCTCATGGCTTATGAATTGCATCCTTTTTTTGAGTGCCTTTTCAATCCTGATCATCCCGTTTATATATTATCTGTTTTATCACGATGCTCTGGCAGATGCCATAACCATGCTCCGCAACTACTCCAGTTCAGTACAGATAAAATGGGTACAGCTGCCCTCAGTGCTGAATATTGCGTCATGGACTATATGGGGGTATATCAATTATCTGGTAATCCTGATTCCTGCCGGAGTGTACTTTACATTTTTAGTCCAGCTGCCCTCGGCATTGAGAAAGACCAGAGACAGCACTTTAGCCTGCATGGGTATTATTACCCTCTACGGTCTGCTTCTGATGCCTCAGATACTGCGTGCCCCATGGACCGGACGTTTGTACCAGGTGCTGCCGCCTATGCTGATTATCGCCTTTTACCTTATGCTAAACTCCAGAGAGATGCTTAAGTGCAGACCCTTCCTGACTATGCTGCCCATTATTTCAAGTACCGCACTTGCATTGATTATTATCGCGAGCTGCACTACGTCTGATATTTATATGAATAATTCTATATTTATACGCCTGACAAATACCACCCGACTTATCGCACCTGGAGTCAACACATATACAACCCCTTCCATAGCCGGAGAATTCAACCGAGTCAGGGAGATCATCGAGTCAGAAACAGCTCCCGGTGAACCCATTTTTACAGTCCATCATCTGCCCATGTACTATTTTGCCACTGGACGGGTAAATGCAACACGACATTACTTTCTTGAGTCCTATGCCGCCTCTATCGAATCTCAGAAGGAGATAATCGAAGATCTTCAACGCAAACAGGTTAAGCTGGTCATTGTCAGCACCAACTATCTTTATGCGGATATAGAGAGCGCTCCATTAGTGATGGAGTATCTGACGGAACATTTTTCAGAACAGGAAACAGTGGGTAATAAAATAATTCTTATTCGCAAGACCGGTCTATCACAATAATTTCTTCAGGCAGGGCATCCACTTCCTCCGGATATGACTCCTCCGGATCACTGTCAAGGCGGTATGCCTTAACCGCATCTCCATTTCTTATAAACTTTCTGCCATCCGCCAAAACATAGGCCGTCAACCCATTATACTGCAGGCCGACATCAGCAAGAGTAAAATCTGCATTACTGCGTACACATCCCTCAATGTTATGTGATATGTCAGGAAACTGAGACACAGTCCACGATCGCATACCTGAGGACAACAGACTGACTGAACTATCAGGGACTGGAAGCCAGTGGTCCAAAGAGTCCTGAAATGTTGCATATAGATCATGCAGCATAACAAGTTGATTGTTTACCCTTTCCCTATTCTCGCTCTTCCCGGGCCATTTCACATATAACGGTATTGTAATCACCGGTTCATATACGGAAAAGCTATGAGCGTAATGGCCATTTTCACCGAAATGTTCACCATGGTCACTAGTGATAATAACCGTGCTGCTGTCATAAATCCCGGCCTCTTTCAGATACTGAAAAAAATCTGACATAGAAAGGTCCAGATACAATATGTTCTCTTCATACAATCCCCTCAAGTACTGCATAAATTCCGGAGCAAAATGTTCATGGGCATAATGGTTCTGTAAGGTTACTGACTGGTAATACTTCTCATAGGCTTTATTATATGGGACTATCTTATTCCTCATGCATTTTGGCGGATTATGTTTTTCATGAGCCTGCATCAGATTAACAAAACAAAAGGTCTTTTCCGCTTCGGTCTCTATAACAAACTTACGGAGATAATCCATACATCTGTCTGTAGAAGGGGTGGAATTATTGAAAATATTATTAACGCGCTTGTAGATTTTCTGCCTGATGCTATCGGTAAACAGTTTTTTATCGGTAGAATTTATAAATAGTTTCATTACTTCCAAAACCCGTCCGATATCATTATCAGCCCCAAGATTAAACAGAAGATCATCCTGCAGTGGATCAGGCAGCCACATCTGATAAAACCGGTCAAACCCCTTTTCATAACCAAATCTCTTCCCAATAAATCCATTTGTCGAAAAACCGGCAGTCCGATATCCTGAGTCCCGGAAAAGATCTGCCATGGTAGTAAAGACTGGATTTAAATAAAAAGAATTACTGTTTTCAAGAACCTGCGTAGGATACAATCCTGTAAACAAGGACAGGTGAGACGGAATTGTCCATGGGGAAGGGGCATAGGCTCGGGAATAGACCGTAAAATCCTTATCCAGCAAGGGTCCTGTCAGGGGGAGTGTCATGCGCTGATTACCATAATGCGGAAGGCTTTTGGCCCGCAGTGTATCGCACAGAATAATAAAGACCTTATCCATGAGACCTCATCTCATGCTCATAATCAGATATACCCAAGAGATTTCAGCTCCAAAAGACGCTCACGCTCCTGCGCTGTGCGCTGTTCCTGTGATTGGACTGCAATAATCCCATGACGTGAAGTGCAGGCTTTACAATCGGGATGCATATACCCACGCCTATACGTTGATGAATAGGAAAGCCCATGCTGGCGGATATACAACCATATGTCTCTGTCGGAAGTGCCCTGCAAGGGCCGCACAACCTGGCCACCTGTATCTGATATATATGATGCCTCGATTAATCTATCCTCAGTTGTATTTCTAAACGGAGTTATTAAAACCTCTTTGTGGTTATCCTGCATATAGCTTTTCAGGACATCCTGTTTTCTATGTGTGCAGCATAGCTTACGGTTCAATACAGGGCCTGCCGCAACATCATCAGCCTTGATAACTGTTATCACTTTCAGCATATCTACTAACTCATATACCTCAGGAAAGTGCTGTGCCGTATCAATAAAAATGACCGGCACCTCAGTCCCGGCCAACAGGTGAAACAATAAAGTTGATTCCTTGCTCCCGGTAAACAACAATACCGCCTTCTGAAAATTATATTTCGTTAGTAGACTTTTTTTTAGATGATCCATAGAATTTCTTTTTCCCGGCCTTTCCGTTAATCCTAATCGCCTCATCATAAAGACCTCTAAGACGATGGAAATTCAGGGCCTGATCCAGATTCTTAAGCGCAAACTCCCTGGCAGCCTGACCCTGAGATATACTCATAGCCGGATTCTCCACAAGAAGTTCAATCTGTGCAGCAAGGCCGGCCGCATCTCCCGGCTCAAACAGTAATCCCGTAACCTTATCCTTTACCAATTCCGGGATCCCTCCAATACGTGAGGCAATTACAGGCCGGGCCAGAGCAAAAGACTCCTCAATAGCTACAGGATAATTCTCATACCATTGAGACGGCAATACCGTTGCAATACTCTTCCTTATCTCTCTGTACAGGGGCTCTCCGGTCATGAAACCGATAAATATTACATTATCAAGACCTCTTTTAAGTACCTCCGCTTTCAACTTTTTTTCCAGTGGCCCTTCACCAATAATAGTGATTACGAGTTCATCACTAGTGTAACGTTTTAACAGGCGTTCCGCAGCATCCAGCAAAACATATACCCCTTTCTCCCTGACCAGCCTGCCAAAGTAAGTAATAGTCTTTCTACCGATATCCTGTGCCGGAACTGTTTCCTCAGAAAATCTTTCAACATCTATAATGTATGGCAGATGTTCAATTTTTTTTTGAAATCCCATCTCTAAAAACTTATTTTTCAAAAAAAGACTGGGCGCAATAAAAAGATCAACATTATCATAAATATCAAGTACAGTATTGTGGAGAAAGTTTTCAGCCGCGGCCAAACCGCTCCTTAAATAAGAATTCTTGATACATTTCTCACGTAAAGCACTCAGGTATTTCCCCTGTGAACACTTCTGACATAAATTGTAATTCCTCAGCATTCTAAACGATGGACATACCAGTTTATAATTATGCAATGTCATCACAACCGGTATGTTTGCCTTCTTTAAAGCATGCAGAACCGAGGGGGACATCTGTCGATCAATGTCATGGATATGAGCAATATCAATGCGGTTAGACTTCAGCAGGAGAGTAAGGTTCCGGACGCTTGTCTTAGAATATAAACACCTCCCTGCCAACTTGAGACGTTGCAGTAAGCCCGTATCCCGTTGACTATTGAGCTGCGGCACAAAAAACTCCTCCGTACTGCACCTCACCGCTCCCGGTGACTGCATGGCAAAATAAAACGCCTTACAACCATGCTTTTCAAGTATTCCAGCCGTCTCAAAGTAAGAAGTCTCTGCTCCTCCCATAGGACGATGCAACTTGTTTATGTGCAGTATATTCAAGCTACTCATTGTTATATTATCGGCTCCCCTTGCGGTAATCTAAACTATTTTAGCGGAAACTATTGTAGCTGAAATTAATAGCTGAAAGCAATCAGTTATACTGCCTGCCTTACGCTGTCAGTAAGTTCTTATAATTCAGACTTGTATCATTACTATCGTTTATGAATAATACGCATGTACGATCTGAATATGCACCGATATTTTTCAATATTTTAATGAAGAGATTGAATCCATGCAGAAAAAATACCTTATCCTGGTCTTAATAACTTTATTGGTCATTATTCACCTGTCTCAAAGAAGCAATGAAATTATCCTCTCGGATTTACCTTCACCTCCCATATTCAGCGAATCTGAGATAACGCGCATACGATTGACTAAACAGGGGACGACTGTAGAACTTAGGCAATCAGGCAAGACCTGGCATACGGAACAAAATAACCTGCCTATTGCAACATCAGATATAAACAGCCTCATCGATACGATTACCAATTTAAAAATCGTTATGCTTATATCTGATCACAGCAACTATTCCATCTTTGGACTTGATCAGATAAACCGTATAACCGTAGAGGCATATAACGAGGACAGGCTGCTTACTCGATTTCAGATCGGGAGTACCGGACCATCACGGGTCCATACATTTATTCTCCTTGATAATGATCCCAAGGTGTACTATGCCAATAACTGCATACGTCCTTTGTTTGAATCTGCAATAGCAGATATCGCACCCTGATTTATATTAAAAAAAACAATTCGAGATATTTACGACTCAAACTGACTGCGCTCCTGCACACATATCCACTGGACATACCCTCTCATGATGTGTGTAGTTCATATATGTTATATTAATTGCCGTATAACCCTGAAAATGGAATCATTTTTTTAAGATGGAAAAACTACATAAACAGTATAAGGCCCTGTGGGGAAAAGAAGCAGAGATGCTGGTGCTGCAGCGTAAGATTATTCAGTCCAAACCAGTCCTAAGATCCATGTATGATAACTTCTTCCGCGAGGTCAGGCCGTATATACCGGAGGACGGGGTCAATATAGAACTCGGCACCGGGCATGGTTACTCAGACGTGCATTTCAAGAACATGATTCACACAGATATGGTGCTGACGCCTCATATATCAGTATGCAATGACGCCATGGCCCTGCCCTTCAGGACTGGCTGCCTTGATTCAATAATGATCTTCGGTACCCTTCACCATTTAAAAGACCCTGACAGCTTTTTCAAAGAGGCCTCCAGGGCGCTTAAAAAAGGCGGACGGATAATACTTATAGAACCTTATGTAAGCCTGCTTTCCTACCCCATATTGAAAATCTTCTGCCCCGAAGACCTGAATATGAGCTCTAAGACCTGCTCGTCAAAATATGCACTTTTAGATGCCAATGTAGCGATACCTACCATATTATTCAGGAAAGAAAGAAGTGAATTTGAATACAAATTTCCTGAGCTGAAAGTAGTCCATGAAACCTACCACACGGCCATCCAGTTTTTTGCCTCAGGCGGTTATATAGGCCCGAACCTCTTCCCCGAGTCTCTTTTACCTGCACTGTTATGGGTTGAAAAAATCCTGAGGCCTCTTGGAAAGTGGGTCGGCTCGATGATGACCATTGTACTGCAGAAGCAATAAGGCTACCCCTTATTAACAAGATCCAGTTTCATAACGATATAGTTATCATCTGAATAGACATTTTCAAACTTCTCCCGCCCGCTTCCCATCCATTTCATCGCATCAAGGGCGCTATTTTCTTTCATTATCCACCTTTCCTCGATAGAACCCTTTTCCATAATGACATACCCCGCATCCTCCTGCTTCAGCATTGCCTGCCATTCCTTATAACCTTCAGCCCTTACACGCACTATCCGGTTGGAATAAGAACTGTTCCACAGAGGCGCAAGAAAGAGCGGATCATAGGCATAGGCGATGGAGTCTCCAGTCTTGATATTTCGGGTTATCCATATCCATAGTCCGTAATCTTTACGGGCATGAATATCAATATTAAAAGGCGCCTGCCAGGCAAGTAGACGCTCACTAAAGGGTCTGTCCATAAATTCCCTTACTTTTGCAGGTGTAACAGCAGGGGAATTGCTGAATGCTGCGGTATATATGGCAAGAAACAGCGCAAATATTTTCAGTACATTTTCCTGTCGCCAAAAGTAATGAAGTACAAGCCCAAAAGCCAGGGGCCCCAGGGCAACGACAAATATTACGTAGCGGCTATACCAGTTACTGGGATAAAACAGGTATATAAAAAGAATGGCCGAGCTTACAAATAGAAAATTATACTGATCTTTTTTGACGGCCCTGACAATAGCAAGTGCAATACATGGGAGATACAGGATAAACCATAACGGACCAAAGCCGCTCAGTCTGGAGTCATAAAGATAATACTCTACCCTCTCAAGCCAGACATGAATAAGTCGTCCAAGAGGAGTAAGGTTTTCAATGGCAGAAGGTGCTGGATCAATTATGCCCTTTATGAGTCCCTTAAAAAGGGTTATATCAGAGACCCGCAGTTCAATAGGGGTGAGGGGGTTTCCGTATATAACCCAGTTTTTTACAAACCAGAAACCGCCGGCAACCATCACAGGTACAAGAAAATACAAGCCATACAACCGAACCGCATCCAGAATATCAGCCTGCCTGTTTTCCGATTTATAGAGCATGATCAATACCTGTACGAATATCAGCATTATGGAAACAGCAAAAAAGATGAGTCCGGAAGCCTTTGAACCAAGAAGTATCCCCATGGCTGAACCTGCTATAAACACGGGCAGAGGCGCAATTTCTGCCCGCTTAAGATCCTTTTTATGCGGCTCTTTATACAACAGAAAATTCAGTGCGATCAGAAATAAGACCGCAACCGCTATGTCCACATAATTTGTGGATGATTGAAGAATGACCACTGGTACAAACATGAATAACGGTGCTGAGAAAAGCGCCGGGGCCTGCCTTATCCCGCACTTAAGGGCTATGCTGTAAATCACGAGCACTCCAGCAAGGGTAAAGGCAAATTGCGTAAGATCAACTATCACATCATTTTGCAGAAAGATAATATTCCAGAGAAAAAAGAGACTCATATTCTTTGGCATGGTATTGACCACCATATCAATAAATGAATTGAGCTGACCCTCTTCTATTGCACCACTTTGCAGAATCTGACCCGCTATAGGCATGTGATACCACAGGGCATCCCATGCGTATCCCGGAAAAAGCCATCCCGTAAATACAATCCATAAACCGGTCAGGACAAATACCGATAAAAGCAGCATAAGAAGGATATCCTCCCTCATCATTATGACTACTTTCCGAGACTTTTGAAGCAGTTCTTTAAGGGCGGGAATGAGCGCTGGGCCATCACTATGCCTGAACCTTACATAAAACATCACGATGCTTGAAATGGATATATTCAGGAGAAACAACGGACCTGCAAAAAGAGCCTTAAACACAAGACCAAGCAGCATTTCGGTAATCAAAACCTGCAAAAGGCCGAGGATAAATACTGCTATAAGACGGTCGGCAAATGAAATTTCCGCTCTCTTTAGATACAGCACAATATGCCAGGAGAGAAAAAGGGCTATATTTACCGTTATATGAATCAGCCAGTTTACTGCGGATATCTGCACAAGAAGCTCCACTCAGAATTATTTTTAGAATATTATAAAACAGGCATGCGCAATTATAAAAACCGATTTACTAAACAGTCCCTTAAAACAGTTCTACTGTACTTTATAATACTACGGCCTGAATTTGCGTAATCTCAGGGCATTTGAAACAACCGTGACCGATGACATACCCATAGCGGCCGCCGCAAACATGGGATTAAGAAGAATCCCGAAGACAGGAAATAACACTCCCGCTGCTACCGGTATCAAAATGGAATTATAGGCAAAGGCCCAGAAGAGGTTCTGCTTGATATTTCTGATAGTCGCCCTTGAAAGGGCGATTGAGGCAACAACACCCCGTATATCACCACTTATTAAAGTAATGTCAGAGGCCTCCATAGCCACATCCGTACCAGTTCCTATAGCAATGCCGACATCTGCCTGTGCAAGGGCCGGAGCATCATTGATGCCGTCACCCACCATTGCAACCGTTTTGCCGCTCTCCTGCAATTTTTTCACCTCAATGGACTTACCCTCAGGCAGCACCCCGGCAAGCACTTTATCAATGCCAAGCCTGCGCGCAATAGCCTCTGCAGTACGCTGATTATCCCCTGTTATCATTATCGTCTCTATACCAAGCCGTGCAAGTGACTTGATCGCCTCAGCAGAATTTTCCTTCAGGGTATCTGCTACAGCAATTATTCCGGCAGCCTTGCTGTCCAGCGCAATATACATAGGAGTCTTTCCTTCAGCTGCAAATCTTTCAGCTTCCGGCTCAATGAGTTCAATATCAACACCCTCATCCTGCATAAACCCGGGGTTTCCAAGCAATACCCCCCTGTCCTTGATCTTTGCGCGTATCCCCTTTCCCGGTATAGCCTCAAAACTCTCAGGGTCGCTCAACTCAATATTTTTTTCTACTGCACAGGCAACTATAGACTCCCCTAGCGGGTGTTCCGATCTCTTCTCTGCAGCGGCAGCATACATAAGCAATTCATCAGCGCTCACAAGAGATTCCGGATTTATAAATACATCAGTAACCATAGGCTGACCATTAGTCAGTGTTCCGGTCTTGTCAAATACCACAACATTGACCTTGTGAGCCGTCTCAAGGGCATCAGCACCCCTGATCAATATGCCATTTTCAGCGCCCTTACCCGTACCGACCATAATCGAGGTCGGGGTGGCAAGTCCCAGGGCACACGGACAGGCAATAATCATTACAGCAACAAAATTAAGCAGTGCATATGTAAGAGACGGGGCAGGGCCGAACATTAGCCATACAAGAAAGGTTAAGGCTGCGATCACCATCACGACAGGCACAAAAATCGATGCTATCTTATCTGCCAGACGAGCTATCGGGGGTTTAGAGCCCTGGGCCTCCTGAACAAGCTTGATAATCTGAGCAAGCATACTGTCTTTTCCGACTTTCTCGGCCTTAAACCGGAAGCTTCCAGACTTATTTATGGTTGCCCCTATAATCTTATCCCCGGGCTTTTTTTCAACCGGGATTGATTCGCCTGATATCATCGATTCATCCACTGAGGAATAACCATCTAATAATATCCCGTCGACAGGAACTCTCTCCCCCGGCCTGACCACGACAATGTCTCCAGGTTCGACCTCATCAATTGCGATATCTTTTTCTTCACCATTCTGAAAAACCCTGGCGGTCTTTGGCTGCAGTCCCATCAGCTTTTTTATCGCCTCAGAGGTTCTGCCTTTTGCCCTGGCCTCAAAAAGTCTGCCGAGAAGTATAAGCACAATAATAGTAGCGGCGGTATCAAAATAGACAGTTGCCGAATAGCCCTCTATCTCAAAGACCGCCGGGGAAAATGTAGCGGCAACGCTGTATATATAGGCCGCAGAAGTTCCCATGGCAATGAGGGTATTCATGTTTGTGGTCCTATGACGGGCCGCAGCAATAGCACCAGTGTAAAACTGCCAGCCGACCCAGAACTGCACAGGTGTCTGAATCAGAAACTGCAGGATAAAATTCGTTTCTCTGGGTATCGTCATGATAGCAGACAGCCCAAACTTGTCCCAAAAGACCAGCAGTAATAGCGGGACAGTAAAACAGACACCCACTATAAACTTGTTTTTTAGCTCTTGATATGCCGCCTCTCTCTCGCTCTTTTCCTTCTCAACTATATCCTCGCCCTCAGATACTTCCAGCACCTCATACCCGGCCTCTGCGACCGCTTTTTTCAGGTCTCTGATTCCGGCCTGAGCAGGCAGGTAACTTACAGTTGCCTTCTCTGTGGCAATGTTGACAGCGGCATGCAAGACCCCCTCAACTGCGGTCAACTTGTCCTGTACACGTTTAACGCAGGCAGCACAGGTCATGCCTTTTATCGGCAATGTAATGGAAGACAAAGAGACACCATAGCCGGCATCTGTAATGATCTTAATTATCTCTGAGGAATCAGTCTCTGATGGAAGATAATATACTGTAGCCCTCTCAGCCGCAAGATTCACGTTCGCAGACTGCACACCCTTACCGCTCTCAAGGGCCTTCTGCACCCTCGCGGAGCAGGCTGCACATGTCATGCCAGTAACCGGAACCTCAAGCTTCCTGGCTGACGTATCTTTTGCAGAGCGGCCGGACATGCCAGGAAAAGCAATTATATTATCATTCATATCAAATATACCTCCCGGCTAAAAACGGGCACCCCCGCTTATATACTGTCTATAACCCGCTTAAGTTTATCCCTGACCTCTGCAGCAATACCCCCGAGAGCATCATTCTGAACGGCCTGCATAGATGCTACAGGATCAATTGCCGATACCTCTACCTCTCCATTTTCATGCTCTTCGACCACGACATTACAGGGAAGCATTACGCCGATCTTGTCTTCATGCTGCAGTGCCTTGTAAGCATACTGAGGATTACAGGCACCCAAAATTTTATACTTCTTAAAATCAACCCCGAGCTTATTCTTAAGTGCGTCCTTCACATCAATCTCAGTCAGGATACCAAAGCCCTCTTTCTTCAGCTCTTCAGCCGCACGCTCAAGGGCCTCCTCATACGAAAGTGAAACCTTCTTCGAAAAACAATAACTCATAATATAACCTCCTTAATTTATAAAAAAATCATTACTCATTACACAAAACATGTATTACTTCTTTTCAGGATTTTTACCCCAGCGATTAATCGCATAAGATCCCGCATCTCCAATAAACGGCAGTACCAGCATCCATTGCAGACCAAGTCGGCCAGAATCACGAAATTGGGCAAGCCCTATAGTCATCCCCTCATGTCCTGCCGCCGGCTGATCACGGTATGTACCGAACAACCTGTCCCACCATGGAAAATTAAAACCGAAATTACTGTTTGTCTCACGAATCGTAACCGAGTGATGTACACGGTGCATATCGGGCGTTACTACAAGGAGCCTCAGAACCTTGTCCATACCAAGAGGGAGCTTGATATTGCCATGGTTAAACATAGCGGTAGCGTTTAAAATCACCTCAAATACAAGAACTGCCCAAGGCGAAGGTCCAAGGGCTGCAACCGCTGAAAGTTTTATGAGCATGCTGACTATAATTTCAATAGGATGAAAGCGCAGGCCGGTCGTAACATCATAATCAAGGTCTGCGTGATGCATCATGTGCAGCCTCCAGAAAACGGGTATCGCATGGAACATCACATGCTGCAGATAAATAATCAGATCCAAAAATAAAATTCCGGCCAGTATCAAAACAGATGCAGGCAAATCGATATTATTCAGAAGGCCCCATCCACTGTTTTCGGCCATCACAGCTACATTCACAGCAAGCACCGGAAATAAAAAACGTACCACAATGGTATCAATCCCAACTATTCCTAGATTGCTAATCCACCTGATTCCCTTGCCGGTTGTCAAAACTCTGCGAGGAGACACCAGTTCCCACAGAGCAACAATGATAAATATCCCGAGAAAAAATCCAAGTCTTATTGCTCCCTCATTCTCCATTTTCAATATCTCCATTTTACGCAATCGCGGTACTATTACCCAGGCTTTAAGCCGGGACTTATTGCAATGTTATTATATTATCAGGATTATGGCAAGGACATAGGCATTTAAGGCCTGAAGTTAAGACTTTTAAAGATTGCCCTGATAATACGATAGCCTACTATAGCTATCCCCTTAAGATTACCCGTCAGTTTTGACTTGCCTGTTCCAGCCCTGTAGCTCACCGGAACCTCCCTGACCCTATATCCGCATTTAATGGTTTTCACCTGCATCTCTATTGTCCAGCCAAGGTTATCATTCATCTTCAAAGACAAAAGACGGTCAAACCGTATGGCCCTGAACGGTCCAACATCTGTATATTTAAAGCCGTAAAATATTCTCATAAGAAAGGTTGCAAGCCAGTTACCAAAACGTACCGGAAGCCTCAGCGCGCCTTCTTCGACCCGCCCCATAACCCTTGAGCCGCACACCATATCATAGCCCTCTCTGACTATAGGCTCAACAAGTTTGATCGTCTCTTCTGGATGGTCGCTGTGATTACCATCCAGAAAGACCACTATATCAGGACTGTTTTCCATGAGATACTCTATCCCCCTTAAACAGGGATATCCATACCCTCTTTTCACCTCGGACAGCAGCGTCCCGCCGCGCTCCTTCACTATCTCAGCAGTGCGGTCGGAACTGCCATTGTCAATCACCACAACCTCATCAATCAAATCCGTATCAATGTCATCAAAGACAAGTCCAATAGTCTTTTCCTCGTTCAGAGCAGGAATAATTGCAACGATTCGTTTTCCGTCTAGCATAAACTTTTAAGCCTCTCCAGTTTAGTCATCCATTCTCAGCGCTTTCCCCCTATTATTTCCCATGCCTCACCCCACCATTTTTTCTGATATTCAAAAAAAGCTGCCCTCTCCGGCACAGTAAAATATATGATCGCCAGTACAATAACAACCCCGATAAAAAAGAAAAATATTATATCCTGTCTCTTATTTTCATCCATGATTTTTCAAGCTAAATATCCTGTAATTTTCATCCTCATATAAAACTGTACAGTCACTGCATATGCCCTCGTCATTTATGAGCAGCCGATCCATTGAAGAGTTCGCCCGGACCAAAATAAAGGCGACATTATTAGCATTCAATTCCTCGTAAAGAGCAGATTTCCCATCCGCTTTAATATAAACAATCCTGCTGGAATATTCATGATTCCACATGGGCGCATGAAACAACGGCTCAAAGGTATATGCCAGCACATCGCCCTCACGCACATTTCGCCTTATCCATTCCCATACGCCATATTCCTGCCTTGCCTGCGAATCTATGTGTATCGGTCTCAACCTGGCGATCGAGCGTTCCGCATAGGGTAAATGCATAAACTCCCTGATTTTAAGAGGATCGGCAAAAGCTGATATTACCGTTACAGATGTATACAGGATAAGGCTGAGCGAGATCACCTGGAAAAACCAGGCTCTTTTTTTCAGATAATCCAGTGTCATTGCAAAGGCCACAGCCCCGAACCCCGTCAGGAATATTACATACCGTGGAGTCCAGTGTCTTGGATGAAAAATAAAAACAAGAGCCGCAAGTACAATCAGCGCCAGGTACTCAAATCTTTTTTTATACAATGCCAGAGCGGCCATAATAAACATTGCCGGAAGCAGTTGGATGAACCATATAGGTCCCAAGCCGCCGACACGAGAATCATAGGAATACCTTGCAAGCCCCTCAAGCCAGACATAAAGAGGCCGCAGCAGCAAAGGCAGGGACGCTACAGCAGCCGGGGCCGACTCAATCATGCCACTATAAATACCCTTAAAAATTGTGAACCCGGCAAAGCTGATATGCATCGGATATAGAGGATTTCCATACGCTAGCCAATTCCTGAGATACCAATATCCACCTGTCAATAAAACCGGCAGGAGAAAATATACCGTGCAGTACCCTGCAGTCGAGAACCATTTAACCTGCCCTCTAATGAGACTTGATCGAGCTGCTAAGTACATGGCCGGCAGATAAAGCACTGCAGCAAATATTACTCCTGAACCTTTTGACCCGAATAACAGTCCAGTTGTCAGTCCGCCTAAAACTAAACATAACCTTCGACTCTCAGGGCGCATGGTATTAAAATGACTGGAGGGAAATAAAAAGTTCACTGCTATTAAAAACAGCGCTGAAATCATGACATCAATATAATTTGTAACAGACTGCATCAACATGATCGGGGTAAAGAAAAAAAGCAAGGAGGCATAAAGCGCATTATGCCTAGACACTCCCATCTTAGTAGATATGCCATAGACCGAGATCATCGCAAAAGGTATAAAGGCCATCTGAGTAAGGTCGACTATTACATCGTCCTTCATAAAAACAATATTCCAAAGGAAGAGCAATTCCATATTTTGAGGAAAATAGTTTATGAACTGCTCTATAAAAGAATTTATTTCTACAGGCGCTATTGCTCCGTTCTGCATGATATATCCGACCATGGGCAGGTGATACCAGAGTGAATCCCAGGAAGATGACGGCATAAGCCAGCCTAGAAATATAAGCCAGCAACCCGTGATAATAACCAGCATGACTGCAAATGCGAGATAGAAATTCACTGCAGTCTCTGCCCGCAGCGTCCGTAACCACATGATAATCTCTGAGCATATATCACGTATGATTTCCAAAAAACTATTATGATTCTGCTTCAGTTTTTTAATAGACAAACCCGTCACTAAAAAAGAGATCGCGATATTGAGAATAAACAAAGGCCACAGCTTGAGATATCCGCCGAATACACCTAAAAGTAAACACGAAGACACTATCTGCACAAGCCCGAGAACAAATGCGCCTGTCACTCTATCAGCAGCACATAGATCATGCCTGAAATTATATATGTAGAGATGCCAGGGGCAAAAAACAGCGCAGGTGATCGAGATGTGGATCAGACTAGACAATCAGTCAAGACAATTCCAGAACCGCCTGAGGCTGCAGTCTGTCATATCATGATAGTGAAGATACTGTTTTTCGGCCTCATCCGGCATACCCAGTTCTTCATATAAAACTGCTATATCCCACAGAGCATACTTTTGAGAAGGGTCATACTGCAGGACTTTCTGATACTGAACCATGGCCTTCTGAAGCTGACCACGCTCCTTGTATACATAACCGATATCGGACAGGGCATAGAGATTCTCAGGATCAATCTGAAGCGCTTTTTCATACTGAACTATAGCCTCATCAAACCTGCCGGTCTCTCTGTAGATAAAGCCTAGATCATAATTGGCATAAGGATGGTTGGGGAAAAGTTCAAGCAGCTTAAGGTAAACCGCTTCAGCCTTTTCATAATCTTTTATGGCCTTGTAATTCAGCCCTAACTGATAATACGCATACGCACCGGGACGGTAAGACACCGACTTCTCAAGGCTCTTTATTGCCTCGGCGCGGTTCTGAAGGGTATCGTAAAATATGGCCTGCAGCGTATACCTGTTTTGATACGTATATAGAAGCATTGATGCGAGCAGTAAGCCCGCGATCAAAGAAAATATAACCTTCCTGTTAATAACTAACCCTCTTCTTATTTACAGGCTATTTAAACATATTTACCGGAAAAAACCCCTCGCCCGGAAATACAAATGCAAGAGCCCATGTCTCACCAAGAGAAACATCAGTTGACTTAAACACATCAAATCCCTGCATATCTCTGTTATAGGAAATCACGACTTCCTTATGAGGAAAGGTATCTTTCATCAGCGGCATCCACTTAGAGATATTCAGGACAACAGAACCTCCAACATTTAAAGAGCTCGGCTCCAGACTCATTGTTTCCTTCACTACAAATGCCTGCTTGTTAGTGGCAAGGCCGCCTGCCGCAAAGTTAGCAGTCATGAGTGCATCAGATACTTCAGCATTGCCTATAGACTTGGACCACTCAACGATACCTCTTAAGGTAATAAGACTGGTAAGAGGATAACCACCGCCGAAGGACAATTTATATACGTCTGATGGTTTAAACTGATAATACTCATCATTTTCAAACCTGAACTGGTAACCGGTATTAAGCCATGCATAACCCTTACTGAACCCGCGTCCAAAGAGAACCTGCAATGTGGCATCATACTGACCATTACCCTGACTTAGCGTCGTAAGTGGGTTTCCGAAATCATAAGCTTCAGGAATCTTGACCTCTGCCTGTCCCGACATAAGTATACCTGTGCCGAAAAGGTCTTTGATAAAACTTTGTTTCAGACCAAGATTAATATCGCCGATACCGCTCGTACCGTCTGTTCCCGCAAAATTCATATTATCCGCAGACCTCTGCCAGTCCCATCCGAAAGAGGTAAAGACTGTCAGATCATTAGTAACGCCGTACTCACCATAATAGGTAACCTTGGTGGAGACAAATTTTTCTGCATTATTCTTCTTAATAGCTATTGCATTACCATTTGCATCAACCGATGTAAACTTCTTGTCAGTTTCATATCTACTGACAGTCATCTGATTGTAGGCGTGACCCTTTGGCTGAGTCCATGCGGAAAAGGCCTCACTTGAACTAAATAAAACTGCTACAGCTACCAGTAAAAAAATTACACAATTATTTCTTTTCATTCTTGCTTAGCTCCTTTAAAAAATAGATATTCTTAAATGGCATTTATATTTTCTGCAGCAATAACGTCCTCAGCATTTCTTTTTGATCTAAACTGGCGTGAAGTCTTGAAAGATGAGCAACTTCTAAATATTACTTGAAATATCGATAAAAAAGCAACATAGAAAAACCCCATCTGAAATATCATAAGAAACGGTATAGACAGGTAAATCTCATTCATATACGCAAAGTATATATTGAATGTAAAATACAGCCCCAGCAGGAGTTCTATAATGACCAGTAAATTGATCTCACCCTTATAAATTTTGCCGGCCCACTTGTCATTTTTACCCTCGATAGCATACTTAGGAGTACGTTTAAACTCTGTTTCCTTGTTAAATAAGGCCTCAAGTACGGCCTTTGAATTATTTACTGAAAGCCCGATTCCCAGAGACATAAGCATGGGCATATACACTATCCTGGATTTCCAGTCTTTATGGGCCTCCCGCTGCGAACAGATATAGAAAAAGGATATTCCTATTGTCGCCACCATAAGAAACGGCACATCAGCCACTATCGTCTCAAACCAACCGATATTAATCCTTGCGACCATAGCAGGGTAAATCAGAACTGAAAGAAGTAACATTAAAAGATATGAAAGATTATTGGTAAGATGGAAAAAAGCCTCTGCTTTTACCTTAAAAGGCAGATCACTTTTAAGGATTGCCGGCAGCAGTTTTTTGGCCGTCTGTATAGAACCCTTTGCCCACCTGTGCTGCTGACTCTTAAATCCATTAATCTCTACTGGTATCTCAGAGGGGGAAAGTTCATCCTTTAAATAGACAAACTTCCAACCCTTAAGCTGAGATCTATAGCTGAGATCCAGGTCTTCAGTCAAGGTATCGTTCTGCCACCCGCCCGCACTCTCAATAGTCTTTATCCGCCATACACCTGCGGTACCGTTAAAATTAAAGAATCTTCCCGACCAGTTTCTAGCGGCATGCTCGATCACAAAATGTCCATCCAGCATAATCGCCTGTATCTTTGTAATAAATGAATATTGACGATTCAGATATGTCCAGCGGGTCTGAACCATACCTATATTGTCATCTGTAAAATAATGTATAGTTTTCTGAAGAAAATCCTTCTGAGGTATAAAGTCAGCATCAAAGACCGCAACAAACTCCCCTTTGGCTGTCTTCAGTCCGTTGGCAAGTGCCCCGCCCTTAAAACCTTCCCGGTTTACACGGTGGATATACTCAATATCAAGACCCAAATTTTTGTATTTTTCCACGCCCCGTCTGCATACCTCCGCAGTCTCATCCGTTGAATCATCAAGAACCTGTATATCAAGAAGCTCTCTTGGGTAATCTATCTGAACAGCTGCCTCAATCAGACGATCAAACACATATAATTCATTATATATAGGGAGTTGGATAGTTACTCTCGGCAGCGTCTTCAGTTTTCCTTTAGCTATCGGCTGATCTTTTTTGTGTTTAAAATATAGATAAACCATGTGATATCGATGAGAGGCATAAATAAACACAGTGATCAGAATTATGAAGTATACGGCCAGAAACAGATATATCAGCATTGCAAGTATTCCTTATAGATAATTGAATTTCACGAACTTGTCAGGTTTTGGACTGTAATTATAACATACAACAAGGATTGGTCTCAATGTGTAATTTACATTCTAATATTTCTATCAAAACCTATCAAGAACTTCAATAATTGTTGCTTCAATGAGCTTCCTAGTTTTTTCGCCCTTTTCCACGCTGGCCTTTTCCGGATTACCCCACACACCTCCTGGCCAATATTGCTGTTTATCCTTTACGATAAAAGGCCTGGGGAAATTCGGATACTCTTCTTTTGAGCGGCCCTTGACCAGCTCTGGTGCCAGCACAAGCACGAGCGAGGTCTCTATCTCACCGGCATGGGAATCACTTTCAGTCTCAGCTATCTCTTCCAGATCTTTATACAATGCGTCATAAGGACAGAATACCGCTATCTGGGCACCCTCAAGCTCCTTAATAAGATTCTCAGCCGCCTCTTTCAATGCAGATGAGTGAAGACCTCCGCCATGACCGGTCACAAGAAAAAAATTTCTCAGGCCCTTTTTATAGGCCTCCCGCACAAGGTCATAAGTTATCCGCCTCAGAGTCTCCGGGGAAATACTGAGTGTTCCCGGATGCTGACTGGTAGTCGTACAGACACCATAGTGCACGGGTGGCGCAAGGAATACCTTACGTTTCTCTACTACTCGCTTCAATATTTCATAAGCAATAAGTGTGTCCGTATTAAGCGGCAGATGAGTCCCATGCTCTTCAACCGTACCAAAAGGGAATATAATGGTCTTACATTGCTCTAAATGCTCCGTAAACTCCACCATTGTAATATTTTCAAGAATCATCTATACCTCCACGGTAATTATGCCAAAAAATGTTTATCTATAATCGTAACATAACAATGAGGGGCATAGGCACATAGGCACTGAGGCACTGAGGCACTGAGGCACTGAGGCAAAGGGGCATTGCCCCTCCTTTGCTCCTGACCCCTATATACCGCATAAGTTATAATGTCTGATCATGAAAGTAATAATTCTCGGCAGCGGCACCTGTGTGCCCTCTCTGACAAGAAACGCTCCAGGCTATTATCTGGAGACCGACGATACACGCATTCTGGTTGATTGCGGTACCGGGACAATGCTGCAGCTGGCAAAGGCAGGAAAAAGCTACCTTGATATCGATGCCGTGTTTTTAACACACGGGCATCCGGATCATTGTGCAGACTTGATGCCGCTGGTACAGGCACTGCTTTACACCCCCGGTTTTAAACGAGATCGGCCTCTTGAGATAATCGCGCATGATATTTTCCTCCATTATTACAGATCTTCACTTGCTCCTATGCTTGGCAAATCCGCCGTCATTGTCAGGACTATCAGTGCAGCAAGTGCGATTAACTACAGAGACCTTACGGTTTATACCGCTAACACACCTCACTCTTCTGAAAGCATCGCGTATCGTTTTGAAAACAATGATACGTCAGTGGTCTTTACCGGAGATACCGATTTTGACGATACCCTTGCCGATTTTTCAAGGAACTCTGAACTTTTAATTACGGATTGTTCGTTTCCTGATTCCGAAAAAATAGAGGGACATATGTGCGCCTCCGAATGCGGCAGACTTGCGGCAGGGGCCAATGCCGTACGGCTTGTACTTTCTCATATCTACCCCTCGAAGATCGATGACCAGGAGCGAGTCGCACAGAGTCAGAAACACTTTAAAGGCCGAATCATCCTTGCTGAAGACCTGATGGAGCTTCAGACATGAAATACTACGGGCATTAAAATAAGGGGGGCAATCAATGAAAATTTTTTATTCACCAGAGTGTCTTAAATATTCACAGCCGGGGCATCCGGAATCACCGGCAAGAGTCAGCACTGCATATGAATATTTAAAACAAAACGGCTGTGAGTTTACAAAACCGCAGATGTGCAGCGAAGAGGATATACTGCTGGCCCATAGTCCGGAGCTGCTTGCAAGCGTTAAAGACGGCACCTTCATGGATTTTGATACGCCGAATTATCCGGGTATTTACGATATTGCCAGGCTCTCAGCCGGAGGGGCCATAGCGGCCGCAAAGCACTGCCTGAATTCCGGAGAAAAGGCTTTTTCATTAATGCGGCCACCCGGTCATCATGCCACCGGAAATCAACCTGGCGGGTTCTGTTATTTCAACAGCATAGCGATCGCCTGCCTTAAGGTGCAGAAACAGGCAGGCCGGATTGCAATCATAGATTTTGACTGTCATCACGGCAATGGAACCGAGGATATCATGATGGGAAGGCAGGACATTCTTTATGTCTCGCACCATCAAAGCCCGCTCTATCCCGGAACCGGCCTTAAGACCATTAATAACTGCCTGAACTTTCCGCTGCATTCCGGCATAACACCTCAGGAGTTTCTGGATTCATTCAGACAGGGGATGCGAAAGGTTACAGAATTCAAACCAGACATGCTGGCGATATCCGCAGGTTTTGATTCTTACCGCCTGGACCCTATTACCAACCTGAGTCTGGAGCAGGAAACATACAGGGAAATAGGAAATATAATATCAACGCTGCAGAAGCCTGCCTTCGCAATACTTGAAGGGGGATATAGCAGTGACCTTGGAGAATGTGTACATCAATTTCTTCTTGGACTTGAAGAGTAAGTCTCACGATGCTCAGTCTGTAAACATCCGCTCCGAGTCATCAGGCACAGAACTCTTTAATTCGGGCATTAATGCAGCCCCGGCACTGATCTTTTCCTGAATCTCTCTGACGGTCTTTTC
The DNA here is from genome assembly GCA_016784355.1 of Nitrospira sp. Taxonomy (GTDB): domain Bacteria; phylum Nitrospirota; class Thermodesulfovibrionia; order UBA6902; family UBA6902; genus JACNKH01. Next base: position 22,730 of record JADHUV010000018.1, read on the forward strand.
AAGCACAAGAAACCTGTGAGGTGTCGAGGGGTGGGTTGAGGTATGACTGTTTTCAATACTTGAAGGATTCAGCGCGGCCATACGTCTCCAGAAATGAGGGGCATCTTCTATAGCCAGACCTGAACGAGCCATTATGTATAGACCTACATAATCTGCCTCAGACTCAAAGGCCTGAGAATATGAGCGGGATGCAAGCCTGCCGAAGGTGCCGCCGGTGTTTATCCCGGAGGCTACCGATACCATATCAAATATAGATCCCAGCATATAATTAATTTTCTTTGCATCTATATGACCCATGGCATTGTGTGCAAGTTCATGCGAGACAACAAGGGCAAGCTCATTATCATTTTTAGTAAAGTTAAGCATCCCGCTTGTAAAGACTATATTATTGCCGTCTGCGAAGGCATTGGCCTGGATATCATTAAGAAGATATACCTTATAATTGCAGGCCGGTTCAGGGTTCACAAAAACAGTTAACCTTGCCCCCCCCTGCCTTAGTATTCTGAGGGCTACGGGAGCATTCACCTTCGCTAATACATCAAGCGCCGCATTATAGATATCGGCAGCATGCTCCCCGGTGGTAATCGTCATATTGTTAATACCGAGTATTATATCTCCGACCTGAAGCCCTGCCTTTTCCGCTGGCGAACCTCCGGTCACATGGATTACCCTTACCTGCCCGGCCACCCTGAACAGGGCAAACGCGGCCTCCTGCAGGTCACGCTCAAACTCATAATAAGTGGTGGCCTCCATCCCCAGACTGTAAGTCGTGTTTTCGCAAAGCTCCACAGCACCGGTCAAGACGGTATAGGAGACATCAGCCAGACGTTTGTAATTTTCAAACCATACCTGCAGTGCAATGAGACGCTGTTTTTTCGCCTCTTCCTTAGCTGCCTCGTCATTGACACGCACAGGCATGGTGGCCGGTGCTGCGCATGACAAAAGAAATAATGCCGTCATCAGCAGCAGCATAATACGTGCTTTCAAAGAATATGGTGTTTTCGCATATTGCATTTTTTCATTATAAGTGATTACCTGAAAAAGGGCATTATTCAATAAGGCAGGACCCCGCAGATAGTTTGAATTTTGTAAAATTTATCTGCCCAAAAAAGCTGTGCTCCTCATATATGTTATAATTTCCAGAAATGAATATAAAAAAACTTGTCAAACCAAACATCCGTAAACTGAAGGCCTATCACGCGGCAGAAGTACCCTGCAAGATAAAGCTGGATGCCAATGAAAGCCCATACGGTCTGAAAGTGCTGGGGTCTGTCATGACAAACAGGTACCCGGACCCTGAAGCAAAAGAACTGCGTTCACTTGCAGCAAAAGATCTGGGGGTGAACCCTGAGAATATTTTGCACGGCAATGGTTCTGATGAATTAATATACTGCCTGATTGCTGCATTTGGCGGACCGGTGCTCTTTCCGGTGCCGACTTTTTCAATGTACGGTATCATTGCCCAGTCCCTTGATCAGGAGTATACAGGCATTCCGCTTGATAACCGTTTTGATATAGACATGAAGCCTTTCGAGGCGGCACTGCGTAAACTGAAGCCCAGACTTACATTCCTGAGTTCTCCCAATAACCCGACAGGCAACAGTTTCTCTTCGGTCAGGATCGAGAAAATCATCCAGAAGTCAAAAGGCATTGTTGTCGTGGACGAAGCCTACCAGCCATTTTCAGAAAGAAAATCCTTCATACCGCTTCTGAAAAAATACGATAATCTTGTGATACTCAGAACACTGAGCAAGGTCGGACTGGCAGGACTCCGAACCGGGTTTATGATAGCAGGCACAGAGATAAACGAAGAGGTTAATAAAGTACGACTGCCCTTTAACCTGAATTCACTCTCACAGAAAGTTGCAGTAGATGCGCTGAAAAAAAATACTGACCTGAAAAAATTCATTACAGCAATTACAGATGAGCGCAAAAACCTTATGGCCGAAATGAAAAAAATCCGAGGAATACGGCCTTATCCTACTGATGCCAATTTCATACTGTTTCATGCACGAGATGCATCTTCACTGCACGCCCGTCTTCTGAAGCAGGGCGTACTTATCAGGGACATGACCGGTGCATTACCGGATTGTCTCAGGGTCACAGTAGGCACTTCAGCAGAAAACAAGGCTTTTCTAAAGGCCCTCAGTAATTCTTTATGAATACTTTTTTCATGTATAATTAACAAAAAACTTTCCAGTCCGCAATCGCGGCCTATTAGGTTACAGGAGGGAATCAATGGCAAGAAAGGCCACAGTATCAAGAAAAACGAGTGAAACCAATATCAAGGTAAACATAAACCTTGATGGATCAGGTGAGTATAAGGTCAATACTTCCATTCCATTTGTAGACCACATGCTGAACCTGATGTCCAAGCATGGAAATATTGATCTCGATATACAGGCAAAAGGCGATACAGAGATCGACTATCACCACCTCATGGAAGACCTGGGAATTGTTTTCGGGCAGGCCATAGACAAGGCCCTCGGAGAAAAACTAAGGATCACGAGATACGGCGAGGCATATACTCCTATGGATGAATCTCTCTCACATATCGTCATCGACCTCAGCGGCAGACCATACCTGGTATATAATGTCGAGTTACCCAGAGGTGCAGGCATATTAAACAACCTTGCACTCTCACTATTTGAAGACTTCTTCAGATCCCTTTCAAATGGTGCCGGCATGAATCTCCACATTAACCTTCAATATGGACGTGATGCACACCACATATTTGAATCAATATTCAAGGGATTCGGCAGGGCCCTCAAAGCGGCAGCAGCTATTAATCCGCTTGCAAAGGGAGTATCATCTACTAAGGGGACTCTATAATCATCACTCAATTCCAGAACAGAAAAAGTGTTATTAATTCATTCAATATTATAGTAAGGAGGGGCAGCAGATGAACATAAAGAAAATTGGGGTTATTACAAGCGGGGGTGACTGTGGTGGACTTAATGCCGTTATAAAGGGGATGGCGCGCAAGGCCTATTCAATGGGCATTGAGTCAGTGGTTATACCAAACGGCTATGCAGGGCTGTATAATCTGATTGATATGGAAAATGTCGTGCTGCTCAACGCTGAGAGGGTCAGCAAGATCGAGGCCTCCCTGGCCGGTTCTGAAGCAGGACACTCCAGGGTAAAGATAAGCAAAATCGATGACCCTAACAAGTACGACCGCATAAAAGCTGGACTGAAAAAATTCAACATTGACGGATTGGTCATAAGCGGGGGAGATGACACCGGAAGTGTGGTCGTTGATCTTTCATCACAGGGGATTCCCTGCATTCACGTACCTAAAACTATGGATCTGGATCTGCAGCCTTACAGCGTAGGGGGCGACTCCGCTATTAACCGCATTTCCGTGTTTGCACGTGACCTTAAGACAACGGGTATGAGCCATAACCGTATCGTAATACTGGAAGTCTTTGGCCGCTATGTCGGACATACCGCCTTCCGGGGCGGCGTCGGTGCCGAGGCAGACTGCATACTGATACCTGAAGTCCCTGCTGATTTTGATATTGTCTACGAACACATGAAGGCCACTTATCTGGCAAGAATCGAGCGAAGCGATGTAAAAGCCGGCACCTATATTATGGTTGTGGCCGAGGGAATTACAAACTCAAATGGAGAAATGTTATTTGACGAATCAGCAGGAATTGATGCCTTTGGTCACAAGAAACTTGCGGGCGCAGGAAAATATGTTCGCCAGGAGCTTGAAAGACGCCTGAAGGTAGATCCGGAAATCGAGGCCTTCATGAAGCGTAACGGCATGTATGTTCCCGGCATTTATGCGATCCCAGAAGCCCGCGAGGTCGCACCGGGGCATTTAGTCAGATCAGGACAATCTTCTGCTTATGATGTCAATTTTGGACAGAAGGCAGGGGCTGCAGCAGTTATTCTCCTATGTGAAGGCTTAACAGGAAACACGGTTGCTAATGTGGAGGGCAACAAGGTTATGTACATGTCAACCAAAGAGGCGATCAAGCACAGGGCTGTCAATATTGAGGAGCTTGGCCTCTTTGAGGATCTTGGTATCTGCTTTGGACGTCCGCCGCAGAAGTACAAGCCGGAACTGATTGAGGAAAACAGGATAAGCGGCAGAAACTATTAAAGATCTCTATTGATTTATAAGAGCTCTGTCAGCTTAAGATGCGGACAGAGCTCTTTTTTTATTTATGGTATTGCCGGACATTCATTTGCCAGCCGTCTTTATTTCTATCTTATACCAGATATGAAAAACGCTTACGGAATTCATTAGGACTCATCTTGCCGGCCTTCGCAAGTTTTGTAATCTTGCCCGAAGAAAAATCATCTTTATCCAGCCGAACCATATAATGCTTTCCTACAATATATGGATCAGCCTTAATATCAACATACCTTACACGCGTCCTTTTTGTAGCAGGATCAATAATTTTTGCTAGTGGAATAGGCTTAAGCTTGCCCTCAAAATAAGTAACCATAACGCCGCCTCTGCCCTTCATCAGCTGGTTAACCGCACTGAAACCAAGATTACGGGTATACTCTGCATCAAAAGGAATAGGATCGGCCGCTCGCAGTTCATACCCAATGGTCTTATGAACTGCCTTGATATTAATGCCTCGCGCCTTAAGCTGATCCTGCAGATAATACTGCATGATACGCCCCATCTGAATCTCTGAAAGTCGAAGGTCTCCCCGCTCATCTTTCTCCAGGTTAGCATATTTTGCAAGTTCCTCAGGATCAATTTTAGCAGCAACTCCCTCGGCCAGAATCGCTACCCCATATGAATACCCCTTGGCCATACGCTTAATGATCGAGCCTTCCAGCACATCAGCAACCTTGCTGAACTTCAGTTTCTTATCCTTAAATTCTTCAGGAATAAGAGTTAGCGTAGCTCCGGCTGCCTTGCCAATACTCAAAGCCAGATGACCTGCATGGCGGCCCATAGTCGTGACAAAATACCAGCGGGATGTTGTACGTGCATCCTGAATAATATTACGCACGATCCCAGTTCCCCAGTGTCGCGCAGTCTCAAACCCGAAGGTAGGTGCACCTCCGGGAAGAGGCAGGTCATTGTCAATAGTCTTGGGCACATGTACTACAGAAATTACACCCTTCGTCCTCTTGTCAATCTCACGGGCAACATATGCTGTACCATCTCCGCCAATAGTTATGAGATGATTTATCTTAAGCGCCTTAAGAGCCTTTACCATAGCCTTAAAACTCTCTTCAGGATTATCCGGGAAGTTTCTGGATATCCGTAATATAGATCCGCCCGTGCTGTGTACAGGCCAGGCATTTTCTAGAGTCAGCTTCATCGTCTTAGTGGTATCTCCACGGAAAAGCCACTTAAATCCATCGAGAAGACCAATTACTTCCATGCCATTACGTATAGCCTCAACCGTAGCAGCACTGATAACCCCGTTGATCCCGGGAGCAGGGCCTCCTCCGACAACTATTGCAACTCTTTCTTTCAAAATATTCCTCCTATTAATTGTCACGTTACTGAAGATACACTGCACGGCTTAAGGACCGCCCGTTAAGACTCTATAATAAGCAAGGAAAGTGCCTCATATCAAGTGCAAAACCAGTTTACTTTTTCGATCTGCCGCCTGTATTATCATTCAACGTATAATAGGAATACCTTTAGCATTCAACAGAAATACTTTATGGACTGCCCGAAATGCTCATTTCATCAAGCCGATCAGAATACAGAATGCCCCCTGTGCGGCATAGTGTTTGAGAAATACCTCAAACTGCACGAGACATTGTCACGCATAAATAAGTCTGCAGCACCTACAGAAGAAGCGGGGCTGCTTAAAACTTATTTCTTTTTCACTAAAAACAATATCAATCCATTTGCCCTTGCTGGCAGAGGGATATTATTGCTGGGTCTGACTCTGTGGAGTTTCTTTTTTTTAACAGGCTCCATTGCCGGCAATGATTCAGGCAAAAGCTTTATGCACATGATCAATCTTCCATTTCATGAGGCAGGTCATATTATATTTATGCCTTTGGGAAAATTCTTTTCTTCAATCGGCGGCACCATAGTGCAGCTTCTAATACCATTAATATGCCTCATTACATTCATTGTCAAGACCAAAGACCCCTTCGGAGCCTCCGTAGCATTGTGGTGGCATGGTCAAAACTATCTTGATATCGCCCCATACATAAATGATGCCCGCACCCTTAAACTCGTTCTGCTGGGCGGATATGAAGGCAGCTTTACACCTTACGGTTATCATGATTGGGAATACATTCTCACAGAACTCGGACTGCTGAGATATGATCATTCAATTGCAATGTTTTCCTTTATCATTGGTTCGGTTCTGATGATAACTGCTATTGCATGGGGCTTGTATATGTTATATTTACAGTATAAAAGTTTAAGATAATTCCTCTGAATATTTCTATAAAAGATAATTTCAGACATGATGAATAATAAATGATATCTTCATCCTTTATAATAATAAAATGAATAAACGCGTTTTAGAAAACTATTCTGCCAATGTACTGATAGGACTCGTACTTGGACTAATATACCTCCACCCGGTTGCAATGGTGCTGATTCAGCCGGTACAATCGATAAATATCCTGGAGGCCTTTAAATTAGCATTTAGTCCTGATTATTATGTAACCGCTCTCTTCTTCGCCATACTGGGCATGGCCATAGGAATTCTCAATGCATTTTATTTAAGGACTATTTCAAAGGCAATGAACCGCGTAGAAATGCTGGAAGGACTGCTGCCGATATGCTCCTACTGCAAAAAAATCAGAGATGATACAGGAACAGCACCGGGGGAAGGGACGTGGCAGCAGGTTGAACAATATATGCATGAAAAGGCAGCAACAAAGTTTACACATGGGGTCTGCCCGGACTGCGTTGAAAAGGCATTTCCCCAGAAAAAACCCTGATCAGCTACGTGAAAGTTCCACAGCCTCACGCGCCAGAGCATCAGCTTCCGAATTAAACTCTCTCCTGACATGACTTACTTTATATTTTTGAAATCTGTTAAGAAGATCCATGACCTTTTTATAAAGCGGCAGTAATTTCTGATTTTTCACCTTGTAAATTCCATTTACCTGACGCACAAGAAGCTCGGAATCCGCTGACACGCTGATGTCCGTAACCCCCAGGTCAAGAGCCTTTTCTAGGCCTCTTACAACTGCTGTATACTCCGCAATATTATTAGTAGCCGAGCCAATATACTCGGAGATTGTACATTCCGAGTTTACTCCGAGCATGTCTGCATCCTTTTGATTTATTCTGATCACTGCGCCTACGCCGGAGGGACCGGGATTACCGCTGCATGCACCGTCACTGAACATGACCGCACTTACGGTCTTTATGGACTGACCGCTAAAAAGACTCTGCTGAGTATGTCCATTCAGATTATCCAGTGGCATTATGCCTCTGTTGTTCCTTCAGAAGGTGATGTTTCCGGCTGCGCTTCAGGTGGCTTGACATACAAAAACCTGTTACAGTGAAAACACTGATATATCTTGTCATTCTTTTTGATGTCACTGAACAACTGAGGGGGAATATTCCGATGGCAGCCCAGGCATATTTGGTTTTTGACTTCAACCACTGCCAAGCCGCCAAGCTTCTTTAAAAGGATCATATAACGGCTGTATATGCTCTCTTCAAGTCCGGCCACATAACTTGCACGCTTAGCCTTCATTTCAGCAAGCTCTTTAGCAAGCGCCGCCTGCTCCGCCTGAATAACCTTTTCCTGAGTATTAAACTCGGTTTCGGTGACCTTGACCGTAACCTCTTCTTTGGCAACATCATCATCAAAAGACTCAAGAGACTCCATAATCTCCAGGATTTCATCCTCTACTGCGATGATCCTCTTCTCAAATCCTTCGATCTCCCGAAGATGTGCATCATATTCTTTATTGGTTTTAATATCGCTGCTTCTGGACTTAAGCTTCGTTATTTTGTCCTGAATATCATCAAGCTCTCTTTCCCTGTCTTTTTTCTTTTTTGTAAAGGTCTCGGAACTTGCCTTGAACTTTTCAAAGGCCGCATGCGCCTCCTGCATGGGTATTCTGAATGTCTCAATTTTACGCGGAATTGCCCCTATCCTGCCTGCCAGCTCAATAATTAAGCTATCGATTGCCTGAAGTTCAATTAACTCTACTAAATTTTCACTCAATGCCACCTCCAGGTTCTTTACGTCAGTAATAAAAGCTTTAATAAATGTGTATATGACCGCATCCGGTGAAGGATGGTGGGCCCACCAGGACTCGAACCTGGGACCAGCCGGTTATGAGCCGGCGGCTCTAACCAACTGAGCTATGGGCCCTGCTTACTATAACTAACATGACATTCTATGATATAACTGATATAAAAGTAAATATGTTGGTGGTCGTCAGTGCTGAAACAGGTACTGGCCGCATAATGCATAGTCAATCTTTCTAAACGAATCTTCCATGACTATGACATGCCTGTCATCTTCATTAAACACCATCGACGCAGATGTTAATTACTGGATACAGATGAGTCGTTTCCAGCTATACCGGTCACCTCTGCATAAAACTTACATTTACTGCAATTACCCAGCTTCTGAGCAATCGCGCCGCTAACTTTTCTGCCGCAATAAGTACCGGCTATGGCCCAGCATACCCTTCCATAATCAGGATAAGCAGGACATCTCATATTGGCAGCCCCCTCAGTTTTTTCCACTCCACATTTATGAAAATCCCAGCATGATATCTTAGCCGCATCCTTTTTGTCCTGATACGGAAACAACATACGGAAAGTAGCCCCCTGCCCGGGTGAACTGTCTACCAGCATAAGTCCATGATGTTCATCCATGATCTTTTTACATATTGCAAGCCCCAGACCTGTGCCTCTTCCTACCTCTTTAGTTGTGACAAAAGGCTCAAAGATCATATTGATAGACCCTTCAGGCAGGCCTTCTCCTGTATCACTCACCTCTACAGTTACATAATTAACAGAACACTGCTCCTTCATATAAGTCTTCACAGACAACTTCCCTCCATCGGGCATCGCATCAATTGCATTGGAAATAATATTGTCAAATGCAAGCCTGAGTTGCCCGGCATCAATAAGCACCTCCGGCAGCGACTGGTCATAAAATGCAGCAATCTCTACATACTGATCAGAGCATACCCCCTTGTAGGCACACAGTGAGTCCTTCAGTACGCCCTCAACCTTCTGGTATTTCAGCTCCATCTTTTTCTCACTTGAAAAAGTCAGTACATCCTGGAGAATCCTTTCGAGCCTGACTACTTCCTCCACTACAATTTCAGCATATTCCTTCTCGCGGGATCCAGGTGCAAGCTTTTTGAACAACCGCCTTGCAAATCCACCCATGGAAGTTAGAGGATTTCTGATCTCATGTGCAACATCAGCAGTGAGCCTTCCAATTGCAGTCAGCTTTTCCGCCTGTATAAGCTTCCCCTGCATGCTCTGTACTTCCTCAATAGATCTGTTTAAATCCTTATTAAGGTTTTCAATCCGCTCCTTATCATCCCTGAGTTTCTGGGATATTATGCTTAGTGGGACCGACAGAAGAAATAAAAAGGCGATTCTGACCGCAAAATCTGTCCAGTGAAGATCAGTAAACTGCTGGCCTCCGCTCATAAAATAAAGCAGGGCTGAAAGAGACGCTATAAGAGCCCCGGGAACAATCCCGAAGTAAAAAGAGTACAAGGCCGTAATTAAATAATAAGCATTAAAAAAAGAGCTGGCAAATCCACCTGTTACGCCTACGAGCAGAGACGTATAAACAAGATCAAACACCAGGGCAATAGCATATATCTGTCTCTCCTTGTGAGGTGATACATAAAGCCACAGGAATGTAAACAGACTATATACCGCGAAATATGAAAATACACTGGCAACATGATTAAAAGTCTGCTCGGATATATCGGCAAAAAACATCCAGCCAATACCCCCGCATAAAAGAACAATTCTGAGATAAATAAAGACACTATCGTCAATCTTTATTTCTGTACGTGACTTGTCAATAATTCTACTAACTATTTTGTCAGTGCCCAGTGGCATTGCTGTTAGAAACGGCAAGACCGAATGCCAATATGCTGTTTTTATCCTTTGCACGTTTATCCTTTTTTCATGTCTATATACAACACTTTATTTACGACTCATAACGAATCGCACCTGTTCATGATTACATTTCGGCCAAATTCAGTATTTACTTTAATAAAAACAACCTCTTAAAAACCTCCCTATTTTATTCAACCCCCTTTATAACAAGGATAATTACCACCTGACTAGCTTTCCATATAAAAAATATCAAACCTATGACAGTTGAAGTTTAGCCCAGGTATGTTTCATAATATGCGAATGAATCCCATATTTACTAAAGTACACGCTGAGATACAGAGGGGCATGGATCTGACACGATGCAGAAAGTGCGGCTGTATGAAAGGAACACTGGAAAACCTGAAGGCTTCTCTTCCACATTTAAAAATGAAAGATGCCGAGACACTTCTTGATCATGTCAACCAGTGGTACACCGAACTCACACCGCTTGAATATTCCTGTCTCGGCTGCAAATACTGCATTCCCCCTGAGGCAATGACCATGCTGACTCAAAAATACCCCGCACTGGCCTCTGCAACCCTCTCAGATAGCGAGATGCAGGTAAATGATGCATCATGGCCACCTGTGGATGGTGAATATACAGTCATTGATAGCGCAGCGCCTGTGGGTGTTTCAACTTTGACCAGCGAAAAACTTGAGGAAAAGATCGTCAAACTCAATCCCCCTGGCCTCTGTATAGTAGGGAAGACCGAGACCGAGAATATCGGCCTCGATAAGCTGATAAAAAATGTTATATCAAACCCCTCTATTCAGTTTATTGTGCTTGCGGGCAAGGATAATGAAGGGCATCAAAGCGGTAAATCATTGATAGCACTTATGGAAAACGGCATTGACAAGGGTATGCGTATAATTGGATCAAATGGACGCCGCCCGATACTAAAAAATGTCAATAAGCAAGATGTCGAGGCCTTCCGCAAACAGGTAGAGATAATCGACCTGATCGGAAGTGAAAATACCAGAATAATAGCAAAGGCCATAAAAGATGCAGCAAAGAGAGCCGTTAAAATAGACAAATCTAATGGGTGCGGCTGCAGCACAGACTGTTGTTCACCAGCACCTGCAGGCATATCTATGCCAGTGCTTAAAAGCCCTGAATTTTCGAAGACTGAAAAGGTAAGTGCTGAAAAATTCAGCTTAACTTCAATAAAACTTGATAAAGCGGGATATTTTGTTATACTACCTTCAAATAAAAAGAAAACTATTCTTGTAGAACATTACGCAAATGACAACAAACTACTTAGAACTATAGAAGGTAAAAGCAGTCGGGACATATACCTCACGATAGTCAAACACAAATGGGTGGCAGCAATGGATCATGCCGCATACCTTGGCAAGGAACTTGCGAGGGCAGAAATGTCTATCGAAATGGGCTTTAAATTTGTGCAGGACGCGGCATAGCATAGCCGTACCTCATGTAGCTGAATCCTCTTCAAGCAGCATCCGCTTGATTAGTTAATTCAGTAAAGATAAAATAATGGGAAAAATAACAGCCATAGCTAACCAGAAAGGCGGAGTGGGTAAAACTACATCAGCCATCAACCTTGCCGCATCGCTCTCGATGGCAGGCAAACGTGTTCTCCTGATTGATACAGATCCACAGGGCAATTCAACCAGCGGACTCGGCATCGACAAGACAACAATGGAAAGCAGCCTGTATGATTTATATTCAGGTGCCAAGTCTATAGATGAGATCATTCTGGATACTAAATTAAAAAACCTGAAAATCATATCATCGAATATAGAGCTGATTGGAGCCGAGCTGGAGCTATCAAACAGAGAGGGCAGAGAACTCCTGTTAAAAACATCCCTTGCAACCATTAGAGACCGCTTTGATTATATTTATATAGATTGCCCGCCATCGCTTAGCCTGCTGACCTTAAATGCACTTGTTGCTGCCGACAGCCTGCTAATCCCGATGCAATGCGAATTTTATGCTCTTGAGGGTATCAGCATGCTGATGCATACATTTGAACTTATTAAAGAATCCTTCAATCCTGAACTTGAGATAGAAGGCATACTGCTTACGATGTTTGACAACAGGGTCTCCCTTGCCAATCAGGTAAAGGCCGAACTAACGAACCACTTCGGCGACAAGGTATATAAGACTGTCATCCCTCGCAATATAACTCTTGCAGAAGCGCCCAGTCATGGTAAATCAGTAATCCAGTACGATATGCGCTCTAAAGGTGCTCAGAGTTACTGGGAACTTGCCAGGGAGATATTAGGATAATGGCAAAACCTGCACTAGGCAAAGGTCTCTCAGCTTTAATACCTGCAAAACAGAAAGCTCCGGTTGCTCCAATACCGGCAAATACAGTCAATTCCGTACTGGACCTGAAGATTGAATCCATTAAACCTAATGAATACCAGCCCCGCAGGATATTCAGGGATGAGGCACTGAACGACCTTGTTTCATCAATTAAAGAAAAGGGCGTAATACAGCCGATCATTGTCAGGAAGGATACTGGCAGTTCATATGAGCTTATCGCAGGTGAACGTAGATGGAGGGCGTCTCAACTTGCCGGCCTCAAGACTATACCTGCAATAGTAATAGACGCCGTTCCTATAGAAGCCCTGGAACTAGCTATAATTGAAAATATACAGCGCGAGGACCTCAATCCTCTTGAAACAGCTGAAGCATTTCAGCGTCTTGTGGATGAATTTGCACTTACGCACGATGAATTATCCAAAAAAGTTGGGAAGGACCGTGCAACTGTATCAAACTACTTACGCATTCTCAAGCTCACACCTGAAGTAAAAAAATCTATAGCAGCTGGAACACTCACAATGGGACATGCCAAGGCTCTTCTGCAGGCACCAAACGAGAGACTTCAGCAGGAAATAGCTCAGAAAGTAATAAGAAACGGCCTGAGTGTACGCGAGACAGAGTCCCTTTGCAAAAACCCGATAACAGCAAAGAAACCCGGCCTCAAACTCCCCAAAGATCCCCAGATTGCCTCGCTGGAAGAAAAGATGATCCAGAGTCTTGGTACGAAGGTTCGACTCATCCATAAATCCAATAAAAAAGGTGGCAGGATCGAGGTTGATTACTTTTCACTTGAAGAACTTGACCGCCTGCTTGAGATACTTATTCAGTAAACATCCTAATACTGAATACTATTTTTTATAAGCGCCTGTCTTTAATTTCTATATCGAGACGCAACAGATCCAGCGATAGTCAACTGCACCACTATTTTGAAACGTTCCATTTATATGTCTAACTTAGAGCATCAAATCGGTATGTTCCGATTATATTGTGAGATTTCAAATGCATGATTACTGAACATTTCAGCGATCTACGGTGAGCTTCAAGGCTATTACAGTGCTTAAATGATAGGCTATGAGAGATAGAATTGCTGTACAATATAAATCTTTGTCAGATTATGACCGATGGAAACTGGTCAGGCACCCATATTTTTAAGCACCCCTTCATACTCTGGTGAATGCTCAATTATCTGCATGCCCATTCTATACGTATATCCGTGAATCGGCGTTTTATTTATATGAACCCATTGGATCAGGCATTGCATACTAATCTCCTTCCCGCAAGGCGAGTCAAAGTCCAAACCTATGGTTTCATGAGGCACAAGCGAGATCTCAGGCTCCTTAGAGGCTGCAATTCCATGTATGCCACGTTCGCACATATTCTCTACATACGCACGAAACACCTTACCTGAAGAGGATATCTTAGCATCTACTCCTGAATCCCTGCGTCCAGTCTTTCTCTTTTCCATTTCGAATTCCCCTTAGTATAATATGGATAATTATATAACAACTACGATCGCATTGCAAATAATTATTTATCCCCATGCCAACAGAACTGACTGAAACCTGATAAAACTCAAAGCTTTATTCTAATCCACTACACGGTACAAACCGGCAACCATCTGTACGTAAAATAAAATCATTTTTAAAAGATAATTACAAAGAAGCACATAACAGTCTTTAAGAACAATTCTTATTAATAAAAAAAAGGCGTCCCTTTGCAGGAACGCCCTATACGTACAGTGAATTATTCTTTAACCTGCTTTCTTCTCTTCCACTTCACCTTTCAGAATCTCATAATCTACAAACTCAATTATAGCCATTGAGGAGTTATCACCTGACCGGTTCCTGGTTTTAAGTACTCTTAAATATCCGCTTGTTCTTGCAATCTTAGGCGCAATATCATTGAAAAGCTTCGTTACAACAGTCTTGTTAGGTATCCTTGAAAGCACAAGTCTTCTTGCTTGAATATCACCTTTTCTAGCATACGTTATAAGTCGCTCAGCAATTTTCCGAGTCTCCTTTGCCTTGGCTACAGTAGTCTCGATCCTAAGATGATCAAATAATGAGATCACCAAGTTTCTAAGTAATGCCTTCCTGTGTTTTGTATTCCTATGAAATCTTTTCCCTGATATTCTATGTCGCATTTTGCATCCTCTTCTCAGATAATTTCTGCAGCTCGTCATTGTCTACTCTCATATTGAAGTGCAGACCCATGCTTATGATTAACTCTTTTATCTCGTCCAGGGATTTTCTACCGAAATTTTTAGTTCTCAGCATTTCCTGTTCTGTTTTTTGTACAAGTTCAGATATTGTACGAATATTAGCATTCTTAAGACAGTTATAAGAACGCACAGACAGCTCCAGTTCTTCAACATTTTTCAGAAGATTTTCATTCACTGAATTGTCCCCGACCTCTTCTCCCGTCTCCTCAACCGGCACAATATCTTCTACAGCACTTTCTAGTACTTCGATCACTTCCTCAGTCTCTTCTTCGTCAACCGGCGCACCAAATGTGAATAATGCCATGTGCTCATTTAAGATACCAGCTGCCTGAGCGACCGCATCCTGAGGTGATATACTGCCATCAGTCCACACTTCAAGGACAAGCTTATCATAATCAGTAGAACGGCCCACTCGAGCATCTTCAACCCAGAAATTGACTTTCTCTATAGGAGTAAAAATAGCATCGATAGGAATTATATCAACAGCCTGATCATCTTCCTTGTTCTGTTCTGCAGTAACATATCCCTTTCCAGACTCCACATTCAGTTCAATCGAGAACTCACAATCTTTTTCAAGTGTTGCGATATGTTGATCTTTATTCATGACCTCAACAGATGCATCTGAAAGATCTGCTCCTGTTACAAACCCAGGTCCCTTTTTATTGACCGTTACAACCTTAGGCTCATCTCCATGGAGTTTCACTCGTAAATGTTTGATATTAAGAACCATATCAATGATATCTTCCTTAACACCCTGTACATTTGAAAACTCATGAAGCACGCCAGGAAGCCTAATAGCAGTCACAGCAGACCCTTCAATGGAAGACAATAAAATCCTTCTCAAAGAATTTCCTATCGTAGTACCGAAGCCTCTTTCAAAAGCTTCCGCATAAAGTTTACCGTATGAACTGGTCAGGCTATCGGCATCGAAATTTATATTTTCCGGCAACTGAAAGCCTTTCTTCCTCAGGTCCATTAAGCCTCCTCTTTTGATGTGAGTACTGACTATCAGACTAATCTGACGCCGCGCCAACTCCGCGCTGGCTCACCTCAAGATATTTATTTAATTAATCTCTATTTCGAATACAACTCAATAATCAACTGTTCCTGAACCGGCAATTCAATCTCATCTCTGGCAGGATAATGAAGCACCTTGCCTGTGAAACTGGCCGCATCCATCTCAACCCAGGACGGCAGTCCCCGATGCTGAATTTTTGAGATATTTTCTTCTATCAAAACATTTTTCCTACTTATGACCTTTACAGATACAACATCATTTTCACCTATGAGATATGATGGTATATTCACATGCTTATCATTTACAGTGATATGCCCGTGTAGTACAAACTGCCTTGCCTGCCGACGGTTTGCCCCTATACCCAATCTATAGACTACATTATCAAGTCTTCTTTCAAGAAGCTGCAAAAGGTTACTACCTGTTACGCCCTTCTGCTTATCAGCGATATAATAGTATTTTCTAAACTGTCTCTCAAGAACACCATATGTCTCTTTTGCTTTTTGCTTTTCACGAAGCTGAAGCGCATAGTCTGAGAATTTTTTCCTTCTCTGTCCATGCTGACCTGGTGGATATTTCCTTCTTTCAACTGCACATTTTTCTGTGTAGCATCTGTCACCTTTCAGGAACAGCTTTTCACTTTCTCTCCTGCAAAGCCTGCACAGTGCTTCCCTGTATCTAGCCACTATACTCTTCTCCTTTTGGGTGGTTTGGTACCGTTGTGCGGCACGGGAGTTACATCTTTTATCACGTTCACCTCAAGACCGACTGACTGCAGCGCCCTGATGGCAGACTCCCTGCCGGATCCAGGACCTTTAACAAAAACATCAATCTGCCTCATGCCAAACCCCATTGCCTTTTTCGCTGCAGTCTCTGCGGCAATCTGGGCAGCATACGGAGTACCTTTTCTCGATCCTTTAAATCCCTGCGCTCCAGCTGATGACCATGAAACAACATTGCCATTCTGATCAGTTACAGTGATTATTGTATTGTTAAATGTTGCCTGTATATAAGCCTGGCCAGAATGGACAACCTTCTTCTCCTTCTTGCCGCCTTTTTTCTTTTTCTGAGCCATTAGCCTCCCTTCTTCTTCATACCGCCGATAGCTTTACGCTTTCCTTTGCGTGTACGTGCATTAGTTTTAGTCCTCTGTCCTCTGGCAGGAAGCTTAGACCTGTGCCGGAGACCTCTATAGCTACCGATATCCTGCAGTCGCTTTATGTTCATTGAGACTTCTCGCCTAAGATCGCCTTCAACCTGAAAATCTTTGTCAATGACGGCCCTTATTTTAACGCCGTCTTCGTCAGTCAGATCCTTAGTCTTCTTATCCGGACTAATTCCAGTCTCTTCTAAAATTTTCAGAGCACGGGTTCTTCCGATACCAAATATTCTGGTAAGACTTATTGCGACCCTCTCATTTCTTGGCAAATCAACTCCTGTGATTCTCACTTTATCTCCTTTAAATCCTCAGATACAATAAAGATTATTTATCCCTGTCTCTGTTTGTGCTTTGGGTTAACGCAAATTACTCTGACAACACCTTCCCGTTTGATTACCTTGCACTTAGAGCAAATTGACTTTACTGACGATCTTACTTTCATTTCTTATCTCTCCATTACGGCACAACGCTCAGGCGCCTCTTGCCATTACTTAAATCTGTACGTAATACGTCCCTTACTTAAATCATACGGCGATAATTCTACTGTCACTTTATCACCGGGTAAAATTTTAATAAAATGCATTCTCATCTTACCCGATACATAGGCCATTATAACCTGACCATTCTCTAGTTTTACCTTGAAAGTAGCATTCGGCAAATTTTCCAGTATCGCTCCCTGCACCTCTATGGCTTCTTCTTTTGACATCCCTACACCTCAATGATCTATTTATTAGACCTGACAGAACTTATCATTATAGTTATTCTCTATAATTTAGTCAAGATCAGGTGACCCTTTTTTGTTATAGCCACTGTATGCTCAAAATGAGCCGACAAGCTTCCGTCCTTAGTTATAGCAGTCCAACCATCTTTCAGCACCTTTACTTCCCATCCCCCGGCATTTACCATCGGCTCTATAGCAAGTGTCATTCCCTCTACCAGCCTTGGACCCTCGCCAGGTCTTCCGAAGTTCGGGATCTGCGGATCCTCATGAAGCTCACGGCCTATCCCATGTCCGACAAAATTTCTTACTACCGAATAACCGCCGCTCTCTGCTCGTCCCTGAATCGCATTAGATATATCAGATAATCTGTTTCCAGGAACTGCCATAGCGATCCCTGCGCAGAGTGATTCCTCAGTAACCTTTATAAGATTCATAACTTCACTACTGACCGTTCCTACTGGTACAGTTATTGCAGCATCGCCATAAAAGCCATCAAAAAAAACCCCAATATCAAGACTCAGAATATCGCCATTTTTCAACTTTTTGCCAGAAGGTATTCCATGAACGACCTGCTCGTTGATTGACGCACATACTGTTGCCGGATACCCTCTGTACCCTTTAAATGCAGGCTGCGCTCCCTTCTCTCGTATACGTGCTTCAGCATATTGATCTATCTCTGCTGTCGTAATACCAGGCACTACTCGTTTTTTAATTCCCTCTAACGTTTCTGCAACGAGCCTGCAGGACTCTGACATCCTCTTTATTTCATCTTGTGATTTAAGGACAATCAATAGTCCGCACCATCTTTCAGTTTCAGGATAGAGCGCCTACGACCTGCGTCCTTTAACCCGTCCTTTTTTAAGAAATCCATCATATGAACGAGTGACAAGATGTGACTCCATCTGAGATATGGTATCTAATGCTACTCCAACTATAATCAGTACGGATGTCCCACCAAAATAGAAGGGTACCTTAAAGTAACCCTGCAAAATATCGGGCAATATACAGACAAGAGAAAGATATAACGCTCCACCAAACGTAATACGCGCTAGTACTCGATAAATATAATCTGATGTATTAGTCCCAGGCCGAACCCCGGGGATAAATCCACTTTGCTTCTTAAGATTGTCAGCAATATCAATTGGATTAAAAATGATTGACGTATAAAAATAACAGAAAAAGAATATCATACTGACGTATATCGTAGTATACAGCACATTACCCGGAGCCAGTTGCCGAGACAACGCCTGGACCCATGGTATGGCGATAAAGCCAGCGATTGTTGCTGGAAACATTATTATTGACGATGCAAAAATCGGAGGAATAACTCCAGCGGTATTTACCTTCAACGGTAGATGAGTATTCTGACCGCCATATATCTTCCGTCCAACCTGGCGTTTGGCATACTGAACAGGAATCTTTCGCTGCCCCCTCTCTACAAACACTATAAAGGCTATTGCTGCAATCATTATGACCAATACAAGCAGCATCAGCAGAATATGTAACTCACCCGCTCGCATCAGTGATATAGAACTTATTACTGCATTAGGAAACCTCGCTACTATGCCGGCAAAAATAATAAGAGAAATACCATTGCCGATCCCTCGTTCTGTTATCTGCTCGCCAAGCCACATAATAAAGGCGGTTCCCGATGTCATAGTTATCATCGTCATGAGCCTGAATGCCCAACCGGGGTTTTCTACAAACGCCCCGTCACTCATACTCTCAATTCCGACGGCAATACCTATAGATTGAATTATACTTATTACAACAGTTCCATATCTTGTGTACTGTGTGATCTTCTTTCTTCCAGACTCACCTTCTTTAGCGAGCCTCGCGAGAACAGGAATGACAACAGTAAGAAGCTGTAAAATAATAGATGCGCTAATGTACGGCATAATTCCCAGCGCAAATATCGTTGCTTTTGATAGTGCTCCACCAGAGAACATATCAAAAAATCCCATTAAGGCCCCGCCCTGCTTCATAAGGAATTTACTTAACTCCTCACCATTAATTCCCGGGGTTGGGATATGTGCACCAATCCTGTACACAGCAAGAAGCGCAAGCGTAAACACTATCCTGCTCTTTAGCTCGGCAACCTTAAACACATTTTGAAAACTGTTAATAATACTCATTGAAAACTACTTACCAACTTCATGTTTATCATCTCTACGCTTGAGCTCCTGCTTTAACTTTTTTAAATACCTGCTTCTTAGGAATCATTTCGATATTTCCCTGGGCATTGATAATTTTATCCCTGGCACCGCTACTGATCGCATGAACTCTGATCTTCAACGGCTTTGTAACCTCTCCGTTGCCCAATATTTTCACGCCGTCTCCGATCTTACTGACTAATCCCTCTTTCAGAAGAACCTCAGGAGTGATCATTTCATCGGTTAACCTATCCAAATCTCCAACATTTACAATCGATATCTGCTTAGCAAATATATTTGTAAACCCTCTCTTGGGCAGTCTTCTCTGAAGAGGCATCTGCCCACCCTCAAATCCAGGTTTTACACCGCCGCCACTTCTGGCGTTCTGACCCTTATGTCCACGACATGAAGTTTTCCCGTGTCCTGATCCTGGACCGCGTCCTACTC
This sequence comes from Nitrospira sp., assembly GCA_016784355.1. Classification (GTDB taxonomy): domain Bacteria; phylum Nitrospirota; class Thermodesulfovibrionia; order UBA6902; family UBA6902; genus JACNKH01. Next base: position 42,793 of record JADHUV010000018.1, read on the forward strand.
TTTTTCTTTTTTTTGTGCTCCCTTCAGAGGGTGCAAGTTCTGACAATTCCATTATTCCTCCGAAACTTCACTAACTTCCAGCATATGTGAAGTTTTATGAATCATTCCTCTAATAACAGGTGTGTCCTTGTGGATCACCGTATGTCTAATCCGGTGCAATCCAAGCGACTCTATGACGCGCCTCATTTTCTCCGGCTTTCCAATTATACTTTTTTTCAATGTTACTTTAAGCATCTTCACTTGTACTCACGTCTCCTTCACTTTCCGAATCATTAAGAGGTATAACTGATGTATCTCTCAACTTCGTCAGTCCGTTGATTGCCGCCCTGACAGTATTGAAAGGGTTCCGACTTCCGATCGATTTTGCAGCAATATTTTTAATTCCCACAACTTCCATAACTGCTCTAACAGGGCCACCTGCTATCAACCCTGTTCCAGTTGGCGCAGGTCTCATGACAATTCTTCCAGCTCCGTATATACCATCAATCCTGTGTGGTATCGTTCCATCCTTGATATTGACTTTCACCAATGATCTCTTTGCCTGCTCAACTGCCTTCCTGATCGCCTCTGGTACTTCCTGCGCTTTTCCCTTCCCAAAGCCAATATGTCCTTCTTCATCACCTACTACAACGAGTGCACTAAATGAAAAGCGTCGTCCACCCTTCACTACTTTTGCGACTCTATTTATAAAGATAACTTTATCTTTTAATACATTTAGACTATCAGGGTCAATTCTGCCCACTACGCCTCCTTTAAAAAAGCCATTCAATTAAAATTCCAGTCCGCCTTCTCTGGCCGCATCAGCCAATGCCTTAATTCTTCCGTGATAAAGATATCCACCTCTATCAAAAACTACCTTTTTCAATCCCTTACCAACTAATCTTTGTGCTATAAGCGTGCCAACTGTCTTGGCAGACTCTATATTCCCACCTGTGCTGACCTTACCCTTTAACTCCTTATCTGCAGTCGATGCACTTGCAAGAGTAACTCCCGCAGTATCGTCAACCACTTGTACATAAATATGCTTAATGCTTCTGTATACATTCATCCGCGGCTTATCTGCTGTGCCGCTTACTTTTTTCCTTACTCTGGAATGTCTGGACTTTCTGGATTCTTCCCTATTTAAACTCACTTACCGTCACCTCTAAAGATCATTTGATTTTTATTTTCCAGCCTTACCAACCTTGAGCTTAATAACTTCTCCAGCATAACGCACACCCTTACCCTTATAAACATTAGGCTTCCTGAGTGCACGAATATTGGCAGCTGTCTGCCCAATCAGTTGTTTATCAATACTTATCAATGAAACCAATGTCTGTTTTTTATCAACCTCAGCAGTTACACCATCTGGCAAATTATACTCAATTGGATGAGAATATCCAAGTGTCAATGCCAGCTTGCTGCCCTGAACCGCAGCTCTGTAGCCGACGCCATTAACCTCAAGATCCCTTTTATATCCGATACCGGTACCTTCAACCATATTGGCAATAATGCTCCTGGTAGTTCCGTGTAGTGCCCTGTTTAATTTTGAGTCAGATAATCTCTCAACAACGATTGAACGATCCTCTACCTTAACCTTTACCCCATAAGCATGACGCCACTTCAGTTCCCCTTTAGGGCCCTTAACTGTTATCTCACTGTTCTGAATCTTTGCCTCAACACCAACAGGCATACTGATCGGATTTTTACCTACTCTTGACATTGTATCTCCAAGTTTATTTCTGAAATTACTGTTTTTACCAAATCTTACAGAGCAGCTCTCCACCAACTCCGTCCCTACTACAAAGCTCACCGGTAAGAATTCCCCTGGAAGTTGAGAGCATAGCAAAACCAACTCCACCCATTACATCCGGTAAATTATCCTTGCCTACATAAACTCTTCTTCCTGGTTTACTGATTCTTTCAAGTCCGGTAATAACACCATCCGAATTATTATATTTCAGAGTTATACGTATAACACCCTGTTTCCTATCTCTGAGAACCTTGAAACTCTTTATAAAACCTTTTTCTTTAAGAATCTTTGTCATCTCAATTTTTATCTTGGACGCCGGAACATCAGCCTTCTCAAGCTTCGCCATATTGGCATTCCTGATTCTTGTAAGCATGTCCGCAATCGGATCTGTCATCATAATTCTATACCTCTACCAGCTTGATTTTGTAACACCAGGGATCATACCCCTGAGTGCAAGCGTTCTAAAACAGATTCTGCACATTCCGAATTTCCGTAGAACTGCCTTCGGCCTGCCGCACAGGCGACATCTAGTGTAAGCCCTAACATTAAATTTTGGTGTCCTCTGTTGTTTAGCTATTAAACTCTTTTTTGCCATTCTTGATTCCTGGATTTAAGTTTATTTTTTAAAGGGCATTCCAAAATATTTCAGTAGCGCCCTACCTTCTTCATCTGACCTTGCAGTAGTAACAATATTAATATCCATACCATGCATACTCGCTATCTTGTCATAATTAATTTCAGGGAATATAATCTGCTCCCTAATACCCATGGAATAGTTGCCTCTTCCATCGAATGATTTAGGTGAAATCCCCCTGAAATCTCTGATTCTTGGCAGCGCAAAAGATATAAACTTATCAAAAAAATTATACATACGATCGCCTCTAAGAGTTACTTTGCAACCAATGGGCATACCCTCTCTCAGCTTAAATGCCGCAATTGACTGTTTCGCTCTCGTTATCACTGCAACCTGTCCAGCAATTACACCAAGCTCTTTTGCAGCAGCCTCAAGTGGCTTAACATCCTGAACCGCCTCACCCATGCCAACATTGAGCACTATACTGTGCAATTTTGGCACCTGCATTACGCTTGCATAACTAAAATCCTTCATAAGATTTGCGATTATCTCACTTCTATATTTTTCCTTTAACTTATTCATGGATTACTCAACGACCTCCCCGCACTTCTTGCATGATCTGGTTTTTTTGCCGTTTTCCAATATCTTATTTGCGATTCTGGTGGTCTTTCCGCATTTAGGGCAAAGCAACATCACATTAGATATGTGCAATGGTGACTCTTTCTCTATTATTCCACCCTGCTGATACTGCTTATTGGGCTTCATATGCTTTTTGATCATCTTAACCCTCTCGACAATTAGCTTATTCTTATCGGGGTCAACACTGATCACTCTTCCTCTTTTACCCTTATCCGTGCCGGTCATTACAAGCACTTCATCATTTTTCTTTATTCCTAAACCCACGTCTTCTCCTCACAAATCATTGAATTTATATAACCTCAGGAGCAAGGGAAACAATTTTCATGAATTCTTTCCACCTTAATTCTCTGGCTACAGGTCCGAAAATTCTGGTTCCTATCGGATCGCCTACATCATTAATGAGTACAGCAGCATTCTGATCAAACCTGATATATGATCCATCAGGTCTTCTCACGGCCTTCTTAGTTCTTACCACAACAGCTTTTGCCACTGAACCCTTTTTAACCGTTCCATGAGGCTCGGCAGACTTTACCGCTACTACAATGCGGTCACCAATACTGGCGTAGCGTTTTTTCATACCGCCAAGCACTTTTATGCAAAGTACTTTTTTAGCCCCAGAGTTATCAGCTACTTCTAGTACTGTTTCCTGTTGTATCATACGTTACCTCTTTTAACAATATCCATGACCTTCCATCTTTTATCTCTGCTAATTGGACGAGACTCTATTATCGAAACTTTATCTCCTGCAGAACATTTGTTTTCCTCGTCATGAGCCTTGAATTTTGCGACCTTCTTAATCGTCTTTTTATAACGAGGGTGCTGCGTCAATCTTGTGACGGCAACAACAACGGTTTTGTCCATCTTGTCACTGATTACTTCGCCTGTATAAATCTTCTTTGGCATTTGACCTTTCCGCCTTATTTACTGGGGCTTTCGGCCCTGGATTTTTCATTGATTACGGTCAGCACTCTAGCTACACCTTTCCTGACCTGCCTAATTCTCATTGGATTTTCAATCTCTCCTGTTACCTTTCGGAAATTCAGGTTACTCAATTCCTTCCTCAGGTTATTTTCTTCCTGCCTGAGTTCTTCTACGGATAATACTCTTAATTCTGCCGCCTTTTTCATGCTATCTCATCCTCTTGACAAATTTAGTTCCTATGGAAAGCTTATAGGATGCAAGACGCATTGCCTCTTTTGCCACTTCCTCACTAACCCCAGCCATTTCGTATAAAATCCTTCCAGGCTTAACAACTGCCACCCACGATTCAGGAGATCCTTTTCCCTTACCCATTCTAGTCTCTGCGGGCTTCTTTGTGAGAGGCTTATCAGGGAAAATCCGAATCCAGACCTTCGCCCCTCTTTTCGCATGCCTGTTAATTGTTATTCTGGCAGACTCAATCTGGCGGCTTGACACCCATCCGGGCTCAAGTGCCTTTAGACCAAATTCACCGAACGAGACCTTTGAACCACGATAGGCCTTGCCGTTCATGTTGCCTTTTTGCATCTTCCTAAATTTTACCTTCTTCGGCATTAACATAGTAATCTATCCTCGTATCTATCTTGCTTAAACAGTTGTTTCAGCAGCAGTTGCCTGCGCTACCGGCTCCTGAAGTATATCACCTTTATAAATCCAGACCTTGACACCAAGTCTTCCATATGTGGTCTTCGCCTCTGCTACACCGTAATCAATATCTGATCTGAAAGTATGAAGCGGAACACGCCCTTCTCTATACCACTCAGACCTGGCTATTTCAGCACCGCCAAGTCGGCCTCCGCACTGAACCTTAATTCCTAGTGCTCCGAATCTCATAGTTGATGCTACGGCCTTCTTCATCGCACGCCTGAAAGCTATTCTCTTTTCAAGCTGCATGGCAATATTCTCAGCTACCAGCTGTGCATCGAGTTCGGGCTTTCTTATTTCCTTAATATCTATGGACATTTCCTTACCGGAAATTTTCATCAGTGCTTTTTTCAGTTTTTCAACTTCTGCACCTTTTTTGCCAATAATAATTCCAGGTCTGGCTGTATGAATAGTAGCCCTCATCTTCTGACCTGTCCGTTCAATCTCAACCTTAGGGACTCCAGCATGACTTAGATTATCCTTAATATATTTCTGTATAGCTAGATCCTCATGAAGCAGATCCTGATAACCTTTCTTGGCAAACCAGCGTGAGTTCCATGTCTTAATTATTCCTAGTCTCTGTCCGACTGGATGTACTTTCTGACCCAAAATCTACCTCCCTTAATCTTGAAGAATCACAGTTATGTGACTCATTCTTTTTCTGATTACATCGGCTCTTCCCATTGCACGCGGCTTCATGCGTTTAATTGTAGGCCCCTGATCTACCAGCACGTTTAGCACGCGCATTTCTTCGGGTTCTGCAACCTTCTTCTGCTCCGCATTAGCCATTGCTGACTTTAATACTTTGGCAATCAGTTTCCCACCCTTATGGGGGAGAAAGTTGAGTCCGACTAGTGCGTCTCCAGCCTTCTTACCCTTTACCAAGCTAGTCAGTCTTCTAACCTTCCTTGGAGATATTCTTACATATTTTAGTATTGCTTTAGATTCCACGTATATTTACCTCAACCCTTTATTTACTTCTTTTTATCTCCGGAGTGGCCCCGAAATGTTCTTGTTGCCGAAAACTCACCAAGTTTATGCCCGACCATGTTTTCAGTTACATACACAGGTATAAACTTTCTACCATTATGGACTGCTAGCGTATGCCCAATAAAATCGGGCGTGATCGTAGACCTTCTGGACCAGGTCTTAATAACATTTCTTTCATTTTTTTCGTTCATATTGTTGATCTTTTTATACAGCTTAACATCAACAAACGGTCCCTTTTTCAGCGATCTAGGCAAAACATTTCCTCCCGCACTAATGCGTATTCAATCTATTTTTTTCTTCTCCTGACAATCAACCTGTCAGTAGTCCTATTCTTTCTTGTTTTCTTACCCTCTGGCTGACTCCATGGGGATACTGGCGGTCTGCCACCAGAAGTCTTTCCTTCACCACCACCAAGCGGATGATCAACCGGGTTCATAGCGACACCTCTTACGTGAGGCCTCTTTCCAAGCCAACGACTCCTACCAGCTTTTCCGATTGAAATATTCTCATGATCTGAATTTCCAACCTGCCCGATTGTTGCCATACAGTCAGCAGGAACAAACCTTACTTCAGATGAAGCAAGCTTTAATTGTACAAGCTTTCCATCTTTAGCGACTAACTGGGCATAGGTGCCGGCACTTCTAGCCATCTTACCACCCTGCCCAGGCCTTAATTCTATATTATGAATAATCGTTCCCAAGGGAATATTCTTTACTGGCAGAGCGTTTCCTGTCTTAATCTCTGCATCTGCCCCAGACATCAGCTTTTCGCCAACCCCAACACCCAGGGGAGCTAATATATATCTACGCTCTCCATCCGCGTATTTAAGCAAAGCGATTCTAGATGTTCTGTTAGGATCATACTCAATAGTTTCAACGGTACAGGGTATATTCAGCTTGTTTCGCTTAAAATCAATTATCCTGTATGCCCTCTTATGGCCTCCGCCCTTTTGCCATGATGTCACGCGCCCGGTATTATTCCTTCCGCCTGTACGCTTTATAGGCAATACCAGAGGTTTATATGGCTCTGTTGCAGTGATCTCAGAGAAATCTGATCCGGTTCTAAATCTTGTGCCGCCCGAGGTCGGCTTCCATTTTCTTATACCCATAGCTTATACACCTTCAACAAAGTCCAGTTTTTCACCGTCTTTTAAAGTTACAATTGCTTTTTTCCAATCGGGCCTCTTACCCTGAGTTTTCCCCATTCTCTTCTTCTTACCCATGCAGTTTATTGTAGCTACACTGCTGACCTTCACCTTAAACATTTCCTCTACTGCAAGCCTGATTTCTATCTTATTTGCCGCAGTAGCAACCTTAAACAGTACCTTATTCTGCTGTTCTTTCAGCATTGTACCCTTCTCAGTCAGCATTGGTCCTACAAGTACTCCGTATTTATTTTTCATCCTAAATAAGCCTCTTTCATTCTTTCAATGGCATCTTTTGATATGAGTAACTTTTCATGTGAGAGTATGGAGTATACATTTAATTGATCGACTCTTGCAATACCTACTCCAGGTAAATTTCTCGCAGCAAGTTCTAGATTGATATTCTTTTCAGGAATTATCATTAGCACACTTCTCTGAATCCCGAGACCCTTCAACATTCCAAATACTTCACTAGTCTTAGGGGCACTTACATTTAACTCCTCAATCACCATCACTTTACCATCAGATAACTTTGATGCCAGTGCTATATTGAGTGCCTGCCATTTAACCTTTTTAGGCAGTTTGTATGAATAATCTCTGGGATGCGGCCCAAATACTGTGCCGCCGCCTTTCCATAAGGGTGACCTTGTACTACCAGCTCGCGCACGCCCAGTACCCTTCTGCTTAAATGGCTTTCTTCCCCCGCCACGGACATTACCTTTGGTCTTGGTGCTTGCATTGCCTTGACGCTTATTTGCAAGATGGTTTCTGACAACCTCGTGCAACATGGCCTTTTTAATCTCTACACCGAAGATATCTTCTGGAAGCTCGGTACTTCCCACTGACTTATTTTCTTTATTTATAACGTCTACATTAAGCATTATTTATCCTTTACACTTATTGGAGAATTCGACTTGATCACTACATAACTGCCAATTGCCCCTGGGACAGCGCCCCTGACAAGCATAAGACCCTGTTCATTCTTCAATGCTACAATCACAAGATTATCTACGGTTGACTTTACATTTCCCATCTGCCCAGGCATCTTCTTGCCCTTAAAAACTCGTCCAGGAGTTGATCCCATTCCTATCGCTCCAGGTGCCCTTTTAAACATAGATCCATGAGATGCCGGACCGCCACTGAAATTATAACGTTTCATTACACCTTGAAAACCCTTTCCTATGGACGTTCCTGTAATCTTTACGAATTCACCTTCTTCAAAGATATCCAGAGTAATTTCCTCTCCTACCTCATACCCTTCCATCTTCAATTCTTTCAATACTCTATAATTAGGAACATTTGCCTTCTTAAAGTGTCCCTTCCTTGCCTTATTTACATTCTTCTCTTTCCTGTTTTCATCATACCCTAACTGCAGGGCTGCGTACCCATCCTTAGCCAGTTCCTTTTTCTGTACAACTCTCACAGGACCAGCCTCAAGGACAGTAACAGGAATTACTCTGCCGTCTTCATTAAATATCTGGGTCATACCCAGTTTCTTACCTATTATTCCCTTCATAGCTTTATCTCTACATCTACCCCGGCAGCTAAATCAAGCTTCATCAGAGCATCAACGGTTTGTGGAGTGGGATCCAGAATATCGATCAGTCTTTTATGCGTCCTGATCTCAAACTGTTCTCTTGATTTTTTATCAACATGTGTTGAACGCAACACTGTGATCTTGTTTATCTTGGTCGGCAACGGAACAGGTCCTGAGATTCTGGCACCAGTTCTCTTGGCTGTATCGACAATCTCACGCACCGATTGATCCAACAATCTATGGTCAAAGGCCTTCAGATTTATTCTTACTTTCTCATTCATCAGTTTTCTATATCAACCCTATAAAGATTTATAAAATTACTCAACAATCTCCGTAACAACACCGGCTCCTACTGTCCTTCCGCCTTCTCTTACTGCAAACCTGAGCTCTTTTTCCATCGCTATCGGCACGATAAGCTCTACATCCATTGTTACATTATCTCCAGGCATAATCATC
>JADHUV010000058.1 GCA_016784355.1 Nitrospira sp.
GATGATTATGCCTGGAGATAATGTAACAATGGATGTAGAGCTTATCGTGCCGATAGCGATGGAAAAAGAGCTCAGGTTTGCAGTAAGAGAAGGCGGAAGGACAGTAGGAGCCGGTGTTGTTACGGAGATTGTTGAGTAAATAATCAGCTTTGCGAAGGATAAATGACGAAGGACGGAGGCTAAAATGCAGGACATAGTGCTTTTACAGTGTACAGAGTGTAAGAATAAGAACTATTCAACAAGTAAAAATAAAAAAAATACACCGGGCAAACTTGCTCTCAGTAAATATTGCCGGCATTGTCGTAAACATGTCGAGCATAAAGAGACCAAGGCTTAATAAGTGTCTTGATCGGTGTTCAAGGTAGTTAAATATGCTAGGCCAGTAGCTCTAACGGCAGAGCGTCGGACTCCAAATCCGGGGGTTGGGGGTTCGAATCCCTCCTGGCCTGCCATTTTGGCGGCTTTGATTAAGGAAGGCAGAACGTGTTTGGAAAAATAAATAACTTCTTTAAAGAAGTAAAATTTGAACTGAAAAAAGTGGTTTTCCCTTCAAGGGATGAGGTGGTAGGCTCAACTAAGGTTGTTGTTGTCCTGGTGTTAATAGTGGCAACCTTTTTGGGTTTGATTGATCTGATTCTTTCCAGACTTATCGGGATAATTGTGAGGTAGAGGAAATTTATGGAAATGCAATGGTATGTTGTTCATACTTATTCAGGGTATGAGGAAAAAGTTAAGATCTCTATTAATGACAATGTCAGAAGAAGAGGACTGGAAGAAAAATTTGATCAGATTCTGATCCCCGCGGAAAAGGTTATAGAGAAAAAGGGAAATGTAAAGAAGGAATCATTAAAGAAATTTTATCCGGGTTATATTTTAATCAAGATGGAACTAAATGATGAGACCTGGCATATTGTGAGTAGTACTCCCAGGGTGACAGGATTTGTCGGCGGGGAAAAGCCTTCGCCTATACAGCAGGATGAGATTGATATGATAGTTCAGCAGATCGAGGAAGGTCCGATTTCGCAGGCTACTGCCCAGTATGACAGGGGAGATTCAGTAAGGATTTTAGATGGTGCGTTTGCGAACTTTAACGGGTTTGTTGATGATATAGATGAAGTGCATAACAAACTGCGTGTTATGGTAACGATATTCGGTAGGCAGACGCCTGTAGAATTGAATTATCTGCAGGTTGAAAAAAATTAAACATAGTTGAAATTGGAGGTATAGATGGCCCAGAAAGAAGAGATGGGACAGGTAAAGCTGCAGATAGCCGCCGGGAAGGCTAACCCTGCGCCGCCGATAGGGCCGGCACTTGGTCCTTACGGAATAAATATAATGGATTTTTGTAAAGGCTTTAATGCGCAGACTCAGGCGCTAGGCGATACGATTATTCCGGCAGTGATCACGATATACAAGGACAGGTCATTTACCTTTATCCTTAAGACTCCGCCCGCCTCAGAGCTTATTAAGAAGGCAGCGGGAATCATAAAGGGTTCAGGTACGCCTAATAAGATTAAAGTAGGAAAGCTTACTCTTGCGCAGGTTGAGGAAATTGCAAAGACAAAGATGCCTGATTTAAACGCGACAAAAATAGAGCAGGCTATGGATATTATTAAAGGCACAGCGAGAAGCATGGGTGTTGATATAGTAAGTTAATAAAATCTGAACAGGGAATCTGAGGTGTAATTCGGCTTTCCCGGGGGTAATATGAGCAAGATACATGATAGTGCAAAAGAAAAAGTTGACAGAGATAAATTATATGATATTTCTGATGCAGTTGGTCTTTTAAAGGAGTTAGCCCACACTAAGTTTGATGAGACAGTTGATCTGGCCATTAATCTTGGGGTAGATCCGAGGAAGGCAGATCAGATGATAAGGGGAAGTGTTCTTCTTCCTCATGGTCTGGGCAAGACGGTTAGAGTGATCGTGTTTGCTAAGGGCGAAAAGGCAGAAGAGGCAAAGGCCGCTGGTGCTGATGAATATGGTGCTGATGAACTGGTAGCAAAGGTTCAGGGAGGATGGCTGGACTTTGACAAGGTAGTTGCTACTCCTGATATGATGGGTGTGGTCGGAAAGCTTGGTAAGGTGCTTGGCCCTAGAGGTCTTATGCCTAACCCTAAGTCCGGCACAGTTACCTTTGATGTGGCAAATGCTATATCTGACATAAAGGCCGGCCGTGCAGATTACAGGACGGAAAAGGCTGGTGTTGTTCATGTCTCTATCGGTAAGGCATCATTTGATGCAGAAAAACTTATTGATAATGCCAGAACCGTTATAAAGGCACTTGAGAAAGCCAAGCCTTCATCAAGTAAGGGCAGATATATGAAAAAGATTTCAATATCGTCTACGATGGGTGTCGGTGTGCCGGTTAATACGTCAACTGTTTCATCTTTGTAATTTTATACGGATGCGTAATAGTAAGTAGAGCTTAACAGCAGCATATGCTGCTGAATTAAATACGTCAGAGACTGCGGGTGGTTTCCGGTGAAACGGATTCTTAAATGAGCTGAGATTAATTTCAGCCTGCACAGACTGTGAAGCAAGGGAAATAAAGGTGAGCAGTAAAATAGTGCCGCTTTTATATAATTGCTGTATCTTTCGATTCGGCCGGTTCCCGGTCTCTGATATAAAGAAAGGGGTGAGTTAACTGAACAGGGAAGATAAAATCCAGGTTGTATCTGCTTTACGAGAAAAATTCGAAAAGGCAAAGGCCGTAGTTTTTACGGATTACCGGGGTCTTAACGTAGAGGAATTGTCCGGTTTAAGAGAAAGTCTCAGACCTGATGGTCTCGATTATCAGGTTGTAAAAAACACTCTTGCAAGGATTGCATCTGATGGTACATCACTTGAATCTGCAAAAGAGATGTTGTCGGGACCGACTGGCATTGCTTTAGGTTATGATGATCCAGTATTGCTTATTAAAAGAGTTCTACAGTATAGCAAAAGTAATAAAAAGCTTGAAGTCAAAGGTGGCGTAGTTGATGGCAGTGTCTGCAGTGCTGATGAGTTACAGAAGATATCAGTGCTTCCTTCACGTGAAGTGCAGCTTGCAATGCTGGCAGGTGCTATGTCGGCACCAGCAAGTAAACTGGCAGCTGCTTTAAGCGCGACCATTACGCAGTTTGGCTATGCAATGACTGCACTTAGAGATACAAAAACAGAATAAATAATAAATTAAATTAAATTAAATTTTCGGAGGAAACAATGCCTGCAACAAAAGACGATGTATTTGAATATATTGACAAGATGACCATAATTGAGATGTCAGAATTTATCAAGGAATTTGAAGAGCGCTACGGTGTGACCGCTGCTGCTCCGGTTGCCGTTGCTGCTGCCGGTGCTGCACCTGCTGCCGGAGAGGCTGCAGCTGAAAAAACAGAGTTTGATGTTGTGCTTACTGCTGCCGGTGACAAGAAGATCCAGGTTATCAAGGCTGTCAGAGAGCTTACAAGTCTCGGCCTTAAAGAAGCAAAAGAGCTGGTTGATGGTGCACCTCAGCCCGTAAAGACCGGCGTATCCAAGGAAGAGTCTGAAGCAATGAAGGCAACACTTGAGGCGGCGGGTGCAACAGTAGAACTTAAATAAATAAATTTGAACACAAGTGCACAGAGTACAGGGTAGAGTTTCCGGCCATTAAGGCCGGCAGCGCCCCTGAGCTGGTTTTCAGTGTGCTGAAAAAGGAGAGTTATGGCTGAGGCTTTAAGGGTAAGGAAGAACTTTGGTAAGACATCCGAAATTCTGGCGATACCAAATCTTATAGAGATACAGAAACGTTCATTCGACAGGTTTCTGCAGGAAGCTGTTCCCAATGCACCCAGGGAAGATCAAGGCCTGCAGGCGGCGTTTAATAGCGTATTTCCGATAGTTGATTACAATGAAACTGCATCCATCGAGTTCATTGAGTACATTATGGGAGAGCCTAAGTATGAACTGAGAGAGTGCCTTGAAAAAGGAATTAATTTTGCCTCGCCACTGAAGGTTCGGGTAAAGCTCAATCTTTGGGAGAAGGACGAATCAGGAGAGAAAAAGCTGAAAGAATCAAGGGAGCAGGAGGTTTACCTCGGAGAGCTTCCTTTGATGACCGATACCGGTACGTTTGTTATAAACGGCGTTGAGCGAGTTGTTGTCAGCCAGCTGCATCGTTCTCCCGGTATATTTTTCAGCCATGACAAGGGCAAATCACAGATTGGCGGCAAGGTAATATTTTCTGCGAGAATCATCCCTGCCAGAGGATCCTGGTTTGACTTTGAGTTTGATACCAAAGACATTCTTTATGTCAGAATCGATAGAAGGAAAAAACTCCACGCTACCATTATTCTTAAAGCACTCGGATACTCTGAAGAGGAGATACTCAAGCAGTATTATCCTATAGAAGAAATTACCCTGTCCGGTGGCGCTGCGACCAGGTGCGTTACAAACGTGCTGATCGGGCTCCGCTCACAGAAAGCCATCGTATCTCCGGAAACCGGTGACATATTAGTAAAGGAAGGCGGTAGGATCACCAAGGCCGGATACAAGAAAATAGAAACTGCAGGAATAGAAAATATAGTCATTGAAAAAGAAGAACTTGTAGGGCGTGTTACCCTGCACGATATTATCGATCCTGAGACCGGTGAGATCATGCTGGAAGCTAATGAGCAGATAACAGAGGAACTTTTAGAGCAGATTATTGAGGCTAAAATACCCGCATTGCAGTTATTGTTTATCGATGGTATTCGCTATCTGCCGTCGCTGCGGGATACGCTTCTGCTGGATAAAGTAACAGGGACAGATGAAGCCCTTATTGAAATTTATAAGAAGCTCAGGCCGGGCGAGCCACCATCAATTCAGGATGCCAGGGTGCTTTTTGAGGGGTTATTTTTTGATCCGAAAAGGTACGACCTGTCAGTAGTCGGAAGGCTTAAACTGAATAAGCGTCTTGGCCTTAGTGTTCCGCTTGAGACAAGGGTTCTGACTGATCAGGATATTATTGAAATACTCAAGTATCTTTTTGATCTGCGGGCAGGAAAGGGTGAGGTTGATGATATTGACCATCTTGGCAACAGGCGAGTTAGAGCTGTTGGTGAGTTGCTTGAGAACCAGTTCAGGATCGGACTTGTAAGGATGGAGAGGGCGATTAAGGAAAAGATGACCCTCACTGAGCTTGAGATAGCAATGCCGCATGACATTATAAATGCAAAGCCGGTTATTGCAGTAATAAAGGAATTTTTCGGCTCAAGTCAGTTAAGCCAGTTTATGGATCAGACCAACCCTATGTCAGAGATTACGCATAAGCGCAGACTTAGCGCGCTTGGACCTGGTGGTCTTACAAGGGAGAGGGCCGGATTTGAAGTCCGCGATGTTCACCCTACCCATTACGGACGTATTTGTCCTGTAGAAACACCTGAGGGACCGAATATTGGTCTTATAACCTCGCTTGCTTCATATGCAAGAGTGAACGATTACGGTTTTATTGAGTCTCCCTATGTAAAGGTGCTGGATTCAAAGATTACGGGTGAAATAGAGTATTTATCAGCAATTGACGGAGAAAATCATGCTATTGCGCAGGCTACATGCACGCGGGATGAGGATGGTAATCTTCTGGGTGAGACGGTTTCTGCCAGAGTAGGCGGTGACTTTAAACTCATACCGCCAAGCGAAGTGCAGTATATGGATGTCTCGCCGAAACAGATTGTCAGTGTTTCCGCAGCCTTGATTCCATTTTTGGAAAATGATGATGCAAACAGAGCCTTGATGGGATCAAATATGCAGAGACAGGCAGTGCCGCTGCTGCAGACCAATGCCCCTAGAGTCGGTACCGGAATGGAAGCTATTGCTGCCCGTGATTCTGGCGCGATTGTTACTGCAAAGAGAGCAGGGGTGGTGGAGTTTGTTGATGCAACGCGTATTGTCATAAGATGTAATGACGGCGGGGTTGATGTGTATAGTCTGGTGAAGTTCTGCAGGTCAAACCAGGCAACTTGTATAAACCAGAAACCGATTGTCAGTACAGGAACCAGAGTAGAGAAAGGCCGGCCTATTGCAGACGGTCCTGCTACGGATCTCGGAGAGCTTGCACTTGGAAAAAACGTGATGGTCGCGTTTATGCCATGGGGCGGCTACAATTTTGAGGATGCGATTATTATCAGTGAACGTATGGTCAAGGATGATGTCTATACGTCAATACATATCGAGGAGTTTATGGCCGAGGCGCGGGAAACCAAGCTTGGACCTGAGGAGATAACGAGAGATATTCCGAATATCGGAGAGGAAGCTTTGAGCGACCTGGACGAAAGCGGAATCATCAGAACCGGCGCATTTGTAAAACCCGGTAATATCCTCGTAGGAAAGGTTACACCTAAAAGTGAGACTCAACTTACTCCTGAAGAGAAACTCCTTAGAGCGATCTTCGGGGAAAGGGCCGAAGAGGTAAGGGAAAGCTGTCTGTATGTTCCTCCGGGTATTGAGGGAACAGTCCTTGATGTGAAGGTATTTACCCGGAAGGGGGCTGTTAAGGACAAGCGTACACTGGAGATTGAAGAGGATAAGATGGCTCATCTTAAGCTCAATCTTGAGGATCAAGTAAGGATACTGAAAGAAAATAATTATGCCAAGATCCGTGAACATTTACGTAATCAGAAAGCTGCTGAGGACTTGAAGATCCCGGGCACTCAGAATCCGGTATGTAAGGAAGGCGATACGATTACGAATCAGATACTTCAGGAGATACCTGATAAGTATCTGCGCAAGTTAAAGATCGAGTCATCTGAAAAGGCCGCTGCTGCAGCTGAGATAGAGGACGAGATTAACAGACTGGTTAAACTGGTTGAGTCAAAGTATGAGAGAAAGCTTGATCAGTATAAAAAGGGTGATGATCTTCCTCCCGGTGTATTGAAAATCGTTAAGGTGTATGTAGCGATGAAGAGAAAGATACAGGTTGGAGACAAGATGGCAGGGCGTCATGGTAACAAGGGTGTTATATCGATTGTTGTCCCTGAAGAGGATATGCCCTATATGCCGGATGGAACCCCTGTGGACATAGTACTGAATCCTCTTGGTGTTCCTTCAAGAATGAACGTTGGACAGATTCTTGAGATACATCTTGGCTGGGCGACGAAGGCCCTGGACATTTATGCTGCTACTCCGGTTTTTGAGGGAATCAGGGAAAGTGAGATTAAGGATCTGCTGACCGAGGCCGGCCTGCCGACAAGCGGACAGGTTAAGCTGACAGACGGCAAGACCGGGCTTCCCTTTAAGTCCCCTGTAACAGTCGGATATATGTATATACTGAAACTTCACCATCTCGTTGCTGACAAGATTCATGCAAGATCAATCGGACCATACTCTTTAGTTACCCAGCAGCCACTCGGCGGTAAGGCACAGTTTGGAGGTCAGAGGTTAGGAGAGATGGAAGTGTGGGCGCTTGAAGCATACGGTGCTGCTTATACACTGCAGGAATTTCTGACAGTCAAAAGTGATGATGTCGCGGGTCGTGCCAGGGTATATGAGGCGATTGTCAAGGGAGATGCAAACCTTGAGCCGGGCGTGCCTGAGTCCTTCCACGTTCTTATCAAAGAGCTGCAGAGTCTAGGACTGGATGTAGATCTGCTGGAGGATAAAGTCGGTGAAGTTCCCAGTATCAGCGGACGCCGGCAGGGCAAAAAGAGTAAGTAATGCTCGAAAAAACAAAAAATAAACTACCTGTTGCAAGGGAGAATTAAGTGGAAGATATATATTCAATTTTTGAAAAGCCGAAAAACCCGACGGAATTCGCAGCTATAAAGATCAAGCTTGCATCACCGGAGAAGATCAGGGCTTGGTCATATGGTGAAGTGAAAAAGCCTGAGACTATTAACTACAGAACGTTCAAGCCTGAAAGAGATGGGCTGTTCTGCGCTAAAATCTTTGGTCCTGTTAAGGACTGGGAGTGTATCTGCGGGAAGTACAAGAGGATGAAGCACCGTGGAGTAGTGTGTGACAAATGCGGCGTAGAGGTTATCCAGTCAAAGTCCAGACGGGAAAGGCTTGCTCACATAGAACTTGCAACGCCGGTTGCTCATATCTGGTTTCTGAAGGGTATCCCTTCCAGGATAGGAACCCTGCTGGATATGACCATGCGTCAGTTGGAAAAAGTGCTTTACTTTGAAAGTTATATAGTTATTGAGCCGGGTGAGACAAAACTCAAGAGCAATGAACTGCTTACGGATGAAGAATTCCGCAGGACTGTTCAGGAGTTTGGTGATTCCTTCAAGGCTGGAGTAGGGGCTGAGGCCATAAAGGAACTCCTGAGAAAAATTAATCTCGATGATCTGGCAGCTGAGCTCAGATTAAAGATATCTGAATCCTCATCAGTTGGTATTAAGCGCAAGCTTACCAAGAGATTAAGGGTTGTTGAGGCTTTTAGAAAGTCCGGCAACAAGCCGGAATGGATGATACTCGATGTTATTCCTGTACTGCCGCCAGACCTTAGACCGCTTGTACCGCTTGAGGGAGGAAGGTTTGCTACTTCTGACCTTAACGATCTTTACAGGCGTGTTATAAATAGAAATAACAGACTGAAAAGACTCATGGAGCTTAATGCCCCGAGTGTTATTATCAGAAATGAAAAAAGGATGCTTCAGGAGGCCGTGGATGCACTGTTTGATAACGGACGACGCAGTCGCGTACTTAAGGCCGCAACAAAAAGACCTTTGAAATCTCTTAGTGATATGATTAAGGGTAAGCAGGGTCGTTTCAGGCAGAATCTGCTTGGTAAACGAGTTGATTACTCCGGTCGTTCTGTGGTTGTTGTTGGACCTGAACTTAAACTGCACCAGTGCGGACTTCCCAAGTATATGGCTATGGAGCTTTTCAAGCCGTATATCTTCAGCAAGCTGGAGGAAAAGGGATATGTCACGACTATAAAGGCGGCAAAGAAGGTTGTTGAGAGAGGCGAAGATATAATTTGGGACTGCCTGGATGAGGTAATAGCGGAACATCCGGTCATTCTGAACCGCGCCCCGACCCTTCACAGGCTTGGAATGCAGGCCTTTGACCCGGTACTTGTAGAGGGTAAGGCCATAAGACTTCATCCGCTTGTTTGTACAGCTTTTAATGCGGATTTTGATGGTGACCAGATGGCTGTTCATGTGCCGCTTTCAATAGAGGCGCAGATAGAAGCCAGAGTGCTGATGATGTCAGTCAATAATGTGCTTAACCCTGCAAACGGTAAGCCTGTTACGATTCCTACGCAGGACATGGTTCTCGGTATTTATTACCTGACTAAAGTTAAGCGTAGTGCGATTGGCAGCGGCAGGCTTTTTTCCGGTCCAGAAGAGGTTCGGATTGCATACGATGCGGGCATAGTAGAGGAGCACGCTGCGATTCAGGTGAGGATTAACGGCGAGCGTGTTGAGACAACTTGTGGCAGAATCATATTAGGAGAAGCCCTTCCTGAAGGGCTTGCCTTTAATCTGGTAAACAAGGTTATGACAAAGAAAGAAGTTGCCAGACTGATTGAAATTTGCTATAAAAAAATCGGTAGAAAGGCAACGGTTCTTCTGCTTGATGATATTGAAAAGCTTGGTTTCAAGTATGCGACCATGTCAGGAAATTCCATCTGTATTGATGACATGCATATTCCTATGGCTAAGGCGGGCATTATCAGTGAAGCAGAGCAAGAGGTCCGGGAAGTCGGGGTTCAGTATGCAGACGGTCTGATAACCAATGGTGAGCGATACAATAAGGTAATTGATATATGGGCTGAAGTAACAGAGAAAATAGCCTCTGTTATGATGAAGGAACTAGGTTCTGAAGGTGTAGAGGATATCAAGAATATTGCTCCTGAAGATCTTGAGGAACTTCGCTCATTTAACAATATTTATATGATGGCTGACTCAGGTGCTCGAGGCTCAGCAGCACAGCTCAGACAGCTTGCCGGTATGAGAGGACTTATGGCCAAGCCATCAGGCGAGATCATTGAGACCCCGATTACAGCGAATTTCAGGGAAGGACTTACACCTCTTGAGTACTTTATCTCAACTCATGGAGCACGTAAGGGTCTTGCTGATACAGCCCTTAAGACTGCAAACTCAGGATACCTGACAAGAAGGCTTGTCGATGTTACCCAGGACGTTATTATCCGTGAGGATGATTGCGGAACGCGTGACAGCATTGTGGTAACCAGTCTGTTAGAGGGCGGTGAGATAATTGAGCCTTTGGAAGAGAGGATTTACGGAAGGGTTCTGGCAGAAGATATTAAAGATACGGTTACACGGGAGAAGGTAGCCTCCAGAGGACAGGAGGTAACTGATGAACTTGCTGAAGCAATAGTTGCCGCAGGTATAGACAGGGTCAGTATTCGCTCGGTGCTTACATGTGAGTCAAAGATAGGTGTATGTAAACTTTGTTACGGAAGGGACCTCGGAAGGGGCGGAGCGGTTGAGATCGGAGAGGCGGTTGGTATTATTGCAGCCCAGTCGATTGGAGAGCCGGGTACTCAGCTTACAATGAGAACCTTCCATATCGGAGGTACTGCGACCAGGCTTGTTGAACAGACAGTTCTGGAAGCAAAAAATAATGGTGTCGTTAAGTTTATTGACCTGTCAACGGTTAGAGACAGAGAAGGCGGCTTGGTGGTAATGAACAGAAATGGAACCATCGCCGTAACAGACAGTAAAGGAAGAGAAAGAGAGAAATACTCAGTAGTGTACGGTGCGAAACTTAAGGTTGAGGACGGACAGAAGGCTCAGGCAGGACAAATGCTTGTTGAGTGGGATCCCTACTCCCTGCCGATTATAACTGAGGTCGGCGGACGTATCGCACTGGGAGACATTGTCGAGGGTGTATCTGTTAAGGAAGAGGTTGATGAGGTAACCGGACTTGCGCACAAGGTTATTATCGAGTACCCTGCCAATATGAGGCCTAGGGTATCTGTAAAGGATGAACACGGCAAGGCAACGCTCAGAATTCCCGGAACAGGCCAGCTGGCACGATATCTTCTACCGTCCGGAGCTCACGTTCTTGTCGACAAGAGTATGATCGTACATCCCGGTGATGTTATAGCAAAGATTCCAAGAGAAACCACAAAGACCAAGGATATTACCGGTGGTCTGCCCAGAGTTGCAGAGCTGTTTGAGGCCCGGAAGCCAAAAGAGCAGGCAATCGTCAGTGAGATCGATGGTATCGTTGAGTTTAAGGGATTCCATAAGGGTATGCGTATAGTCAATGTTAAGGGTTCTTCTGATACAAGAGAGTATCAGATTCCTAAAGGTAAGCACCTCAGTGTACATGAGGGCGATTGGGTAAAGGCCGGAGAGGCCCTGATGGACGGCTCGATCAACCCGCATAACATACTGGAGATCCTCGGGCCAAAAGAACTGCAGAGTTACCTCGTTGATGAGGTTCAGAAAGTTTACAGGCTGCAGGGTGTTTCCATTAATGACAAACACATAGAGGTCGTGACACGCCAGATGATGAAGAAGGTCAAGATCGAAGATGCCGGAGATACGGAATTTCTGGTAGGTGAGCAGATTGATAAGATGATCTTCGAGGAAGAAAATACACGCGTACTCTCGGAAAAAGGCCAGCCTGCACAGGGTAAGCCGCTTCTGCTTGGTATTACAAAGGCTTCTCTTTCAACAGAGAGTTTTATATCGGCAGCATCTTTCCAGGAAACAACAAGGGTCCTTACGGAGGCATCTATCAACGGTATGATGGACGAACTTAAGGGCTTGAAGGAAAACATCATAATGGGACGTCTGATTCC
>JADHUV010000059.1 GCA_016784355.1 Nitrospira sp.
TTGGTCAAGAGATACCCGTAATTGGGATCTCCCAAAAGAGGTCTGGCTAAACCCGCCACGAGGAGAAAATACAGCCTCTGGCATAGTGAAAATAAAAGCAGCATGATTATGGACGCGACAACTATCTTGACAAACGCCGCCAGATACAAGAGACATGACAATTATGGATTGTCTTCTTGAACTTCAAATTCAGAGAATCTAAACCTCCTGCCAATCTGACCCACGCCATTATTCATGGTGATGCCCAGAGATTAATGTATTGATCAATCTTATTAACAGCGCTCGGCTAACTACGGAGCATCAACTGCGTTACGATAAGGTAACACCTCTTTTTATAAAATGGCCGGCAAAGAACAGGCATGGGGATTAACTAATTTATTTTCCTTTATCTTTCACTCAGTTTATGGTAATGCATATGTACAGGCACCCAAATTGCACTAATAAGCAATAACCTTTAAAAAGACCTGCGTTTATATTACAGGACGGGAGTAAACCAGTGAGTCTCATTCGTTGTTGTACACGGATATGGTCGTTTTCAGCCCTTCTGGCAATCCTTCTGTTTATTTCTGCTGCACCTTCAGAGGGCGCAGAGTTTCCACTGCCCGAGATGGACCCTAAAGGTTTTCCAGCGCCCGGTACCGGATGCATCGCTTCGGGGAAATGTCATGCCGGTATAGAACCAATACGCTCACATAAATCCGCGATGGCAAAACAGATTTACATGAAGGGAAAAAGACTTGGCGATCCCAACGGCTGCGTAATATGTCACGGTGGCAATCCAAAAGAAGAGAACAGCCCTGACAAAGCACATACAGGCGCCCCGGAAGGCAGCCGTCTTAAGGTCTTCACCCGTCACGCCGCATCTATGGGTATTAACGAAAAGACCTGCGGTTTATGCCACAAGAAATGGGTTTACGCTGCAAACCGTTCTGTGATGCAGACAGAGGCAGGTAAGATCCAGGGAGCTCTCTGGGGTTGGGGGGCAGCAGGAACCGGTTACGATACAAAGTACGGAAATTACGATATCGATGATCCCGATGGTCCCGTCCCTATTTTTGGAACTGACGCATACAAACAATACACTCAGGGACTTATGCAGAAATATCCCGGCAACTTTCCCTCATCCCTGCAAAGACTGCCTGAAGTGAACCTGGATACCCTAAAGGAACATCCGGAGCAGGCAGTATACACATATATACGCTCAGAGTGCCAGCGCTGCCATCTTGGAGTGCGAGGAAGGGAGAAGCGGGGCGATATGCGGGGAATGGGATGTGCTGCCTGTCATATTCCATACAGCAATGAAGGTTTATACGAAGGTACCGACCCCAGTATTCCCAAAGATAAAAAAGGGCATCCACTTGTACACTCTATCCAGTCTTCCCGGAAATCCAAGGTAGTGGTAAACGATAAAGTATACTCAGGCATTCCGCATGAGACCTGTGCTTCATGTCACAACAGAGGTAAGCGTGTTGGTGTCTCATATCAGGGTATTATGGAATTCCCATACGGCACGCCTTATACAGAGACGGGCAGCAAGATGCCGAAACTTCACACAAAGAATTACCTGTATATCAAAGATGATGCGCACCACGAATTAAAGAGCAGAGACGGTAATCCCGAAGGCGGTTTACTTTGTCAGGACTGCCACTCCACAACATCGGTGCATGGCAATGGAAACATCACCGGCACTACCCTGGCCAATATAGAGATAGAATGTACTGACTGTCATGGTACGACAACTAAATATCCATGGGAACTGCCTCTGGGCTGGGGGGATGAATTCGGCATTGAACCTGATATGACAAAGCCCCGCGGACTCGCAGCCGAGGCATTGAAAGTCCAGCGTATTTATAATACGTGGTATCCGGCAAAGGACGGATATTTGCTTACCGCCAGGGGTAATCCGATGGGTAATGTTGTTCTGGACAAAGGAAAAATCATTGTGCACTCTGCCAGCGGACTGGATTTTGAGGTCCCTGCACTGAACGCACTTAGAATTGAAAATAAGTGGAAAAATCCCGGTGCGGCCATTACTGCAATGGTGAAGGTTGAAAAGCATATAGAAAAAATGGAGTGCTATGCCTGTCATTCCTCATGGGCGCCGCAGTGTTACGGCTGTCATGTCAAGGTAGATTACTCTGATAATAAGACCTCCCTTGATTGGGTGGCATCAGGAAATATGCAGTTCCCTGACGGCAGTACAGCTGAATCGAAAAGAGACGGCAGTGAGATAAAGGGACCAGGCAAGGCTTATGAGTCCCGCGGTTATTTAAGGTGGGAAGATCCTGTCCTTGGTATTAACGGAGAAGGCAGGGTTACACCAATAATCCCCGGCTGCCAGCAGATAACCACTGTAATAAGCCCTGATGGAGAGACACTTGTTCAGAACAAGATCTGGCGTACCGGTCCTGAGATGGAAAATTCAGGACCTGAAGGTCAGCGCGGGATTGATATGTCCCCTGCCCAGCCGCATACCGTTTCCAGACAGGCCCGTACCTGCGCATCCTGTCATACCAGCAGCAAGGCGCTTGGTTACGGTACTCATGACGGGCGTTACCTCAACTCATACACTCAGGATGTCTACGTTGACCTTTCAACTGCAGAGGGAGAGATAATCAGCAGGAATGCACAGGTACAGATCCCGGCAATTCCAGAACTTCCAATGGACCTTGACCAGGTTGTTACCCGCGATGACAAGCAGCTTCAGACCGTAGGGCACCACTGGCCGCTTTCCGGTCCATTAAGTAAAAACCAGCGTGACCGGATGGAAAAAGCAGGTGTATGCATCTCATGCCACAAAGACATAACCCCGGGTTTTTTTCCTGATGTGCATAAGAAAAACTTTCATTCTGATATTATTGAAGATGTAATGAAACCGGGCAGCATGTTTCATCAGATGTTTAATTATCGTAAAGAGGAAAAAATCATTGAGCCTGACGCTCAATAAATAAAAGGAGAACAGACTATGTTTGGAACTACAGAACTGATAATTATTCTTGTAATTGTGGTGGTTTTATTCGGTGCTTCAAGGCTGCCGGAGATCGGCCGGGGTGTCGGCGGTGCAATAAAGAATTTTAAAAAATCTATCGGCGATAATGAGCAGGTAGAAGATGATTCCGCAAAAAAAGCCTGACAGATTTGATCGTCCGGCATGACATAACTAAAAGCACTGGCAGAGACTTGTCCTGTATGGATAATAATTAATGTCCAGGAAGGCAATACTGACAGGTCTCACTTTACTGATTGCAATTGCACTGGCAGGACTCTTCTCTGCAGAGTATTACACCTCCAGGCCCTCTTTCTGCGGATCCTGTCACATAATGAAGAAGTACTACAACTCCTGGAAGAACTCTGCACATGGCAAAGAAAACATAACCTGTGTTGAGTGCCATTATCCCCCCGGAGAAAAGCATGCCTTAAGGTCAAAGTTTAAAGGACTGGGACAGCTATTCACCTATCTCGGCAATGAACCCCGAACGGTAACAAAGCGTGCAAGAATCAGTGACCGGAGCTGCAATACATCAAACTGCCATCGTGATGAAAAGAACATAAGCAAAAAAATAAGTTTTCTCGAGAAAACTCCATACGTTCATAATTCGCATAATGATGTAACCATAGAAGGTCAGCCTCTTCACTGCGATTCCTGTCACCAGCATGTTCGTGCGGAAAAACACTTTGAAGTCACAAGCTCTGTATGTTATCTCTGTCATTTTAAAAAATCCCAGCTTAATGAAGGTAAGGACAATTGTTCCTTATGTCATGCAATTCCCACCGGTTCAATTGTTAAGCAGATAGCAGATGAAAGCCCATCAGATGCAAAGACAATAACACATCAATCACTTGCAGAAGCTAAGGTACCCTGCCGAAACTGCCATTACCAGATTGTTCAGGGCAAAGGCGGGATAAAAACCGATGACTGTACAAACTGCCATGAATACTCGCCCGAGACCATTAGCAAATCAGACGATAAAAAGGCGATGCACACAATTCATGTCAGTGATCAGAACGCCGGATGTTTTGATTGTCATGAACGAATTGAACATAAGAACATGGAACCTCCTGATCTTGTCCGTCTCGATTGTCAGGGCTGTCACCCTGATCATCATAGATACGCGGCTATGCTCTTACGTGGTGACGAGAAAGGCATTGTCCCGCTTACCCCCGCACTTATGCAATCTGTCGGTACAACGTGTACTGGTTGTCATACAAAGGTTACAGAGGTAAAGGGAGAGGTAACTCTGACTGGTTCTGCAAAAACATGTTCTGCCTGCCATACAGCAAAGCATGAGGGCATGGTTGAGGAATGGAAGACGAAGACGGGTGAAGAACTTCAATATGCACTTCAGCTGGAATCAGAAGCACTGTCAGCACTAAAAAAGGGCACAAATGATAACCACGTCCAGCTTGAAAAGGCCCTGATATTACTGAAAGAAGGACAGGAAAACATCCGGATCGTCAAGCTCGGCAACGGAGTACATAACAAAAAGTACTCAGTTATGCTGCTCGATGCTGCAATGAATAACTTTGAAGATCTGATCGAGATCCTGAGTCAGTAGCATATTCTCTGGCATATATATATTATTTCTCAGGAACTTCCTCCATGAGAATCAGCTTTTTTTACACTGCTGCGTAAGCATATATTTACACAGTTTCCTCATAATTGACCCGGAAGTCGCGTTACCTGATGGTAACACTGTCAATGGGTTACCTCACTCATTATAAGCCTGCTTTATATCGTTATATTGCTTCTGAAATCACCGCACCAGAAGCAAAACCTAATTGTTACGAAAATGTAACACTTAAACAGAACGGCCTACTATAGAGTTTAATCCAATCTTAATAATTATTTTAAATACTGCTATTAATAAAGCACTTATGCATAAATAAAAAAAAGGGCATATAAATTGCAGCTGTAATCTACGTCTAATTAATAAGAATAACTCTTAAATAATAGCTGAGTGTAAAGAATTTATGCGCAAATTGACGCGAAGAGAACTGGTGAAACTTGCGAGCATAATCGGCGCAGGTGTTCTGGTTCCCGATGAAGTATCTGCATTCGGAAGCATCATCGACAAAATAGTAAAAAAAGCATCCGAAGGTTTCAGCGGCACAATTGGAAAAGGCATAGAAACTCCGCCGCCAGTGAACGGTGTTCGTTTTGGTATGGTTATCGACCTTGGACTGTGCATAGGGTGCAGGCGCTGTTCATACGCCTGCAAACTCGAAAATAATATACCGGACACAATCAACCCGCCGTACATCATGGTTTTTGAGACAAAGTATAAGCCCGGACATGTAATGCCCGGCAGGGATATCGGGAATTTGAAGATAGACAGCGGCCTTCTCTATACCAAACTGCGAAAAGACAGGATGTACATGCCGGTGCAGTGCAACCACTGTGATGATCCGCCCTGTGCCAAGGTCTGCCCCACTCAAGCCACATACAAAACCACTGACGGCATCGTGATGATGGACTATAACAAATGCATCGGCTGCAGGTACTGCATGGCCGCATGCCCTTATAATGCCAGACGATTTAACTGGCAGGAACCTGTACTTCTGGCCGACAGGATAAACCCTCTCGTACCGGTCCGTACAGATGGTGTGGTTGAAAAGTGCACCTTCTGCGTTCATCGTACCAGAAGGAGAGGAACTACACGTTGTACAGAGGCATGTCCTAACAAGGCAAGAGTGTTCGGCAACCTTAATGACCCGGATAGTGACATTTCAAAATTACTGGTGTCGGAAAGTTACTTCAGGCATAAAGAGGGGCTTAACACAGGACCCAATATTTTTTACCTGACCAGACCAAAAAGAAAACCCATGCGATGGTTTAAACCGGTACCTATAAATCCAAAAATCAGAGGGTTAAAAAGTTGAAGGCTATCGAGACATCAGTTAATTATGTAAAACAGTGCATGCACGGAACGAGCAAGAATTATTACCGGTACTGTGCCGCCCTTCTCATAATAGCTGTAATCGGCCTCTCAAACTCTATCAGTTTTCTCGTCCATGGCCATGTCAGCAGCGGGATGAGCGACTTTGTACCCTGGGGCATATACATATCCGCACTTGCCTTTTTTATTGGCTGCAGTGCCGGTGCAACTATGGTCGGACTACTGATTCACGGTTTCGGACGGGAAGATTATCACCCTATTGGTACCCGTGCAATAATTCTGGCACTTCTCAGTATATTCGCGGCAACCCAGTGCGTAATGATGGATGTAGGGAACCCCTTCAGGGCCATGAAGATCCCATTTCTTCTACGAAATGTGACGTCCATGTTTTTCATCTCATCATCAAGTTATATGGGTTTCATGGCTATTCTAATGGGCGAACTGGTAAGTACTGTAATGGTCACACGCGGCGGTGCCAGTGACCGCGTAAAAAAAATAGCCAAGGTACTGGGAATAATTGCAGTCCCCTATGCCTTGATAGTAGTACACTCCTTTACAGGTACTATTTTCGGGGTAGTCAAGGCCCGTGAGATGTGGAACACGCCCCTCTTGCCGATTCATTTTGTAACGTCCGCACTTGCCAGCGGTTTTGCACTGGTTATCCTGGTTACGGTGCTTACGTCCTGGGTCAGGAAAAAACACCTCGTAAGTCTCGAGACATACAATAATATGGGGGTACTCTTCTGTTTCTTCCTTATCGCAACGGTCTTCCTGGATATTTTTGATTATGTAATTCTTATCTACAGTTCAACTGCCGAAGGAATAGAGACATGGCATCTTCTTACGACTCGATATTTAATCCTTTTTGCGATGAACATTGGAGGATTGATTATCGCAACTATTATTACCGCATTTAAAAAGGGCCGGACACCAATGGGACTATTCATCGCCACTACAATTACTATCCTGGCCATTGCAGCTTACAGGCTTAATCTTCTTTCTGTAGGACAGATGATTCCGCTCTATCCTGAAATAGGCGAGATCCAGTATATACCTACCCTGCCGGAGGTTATGCCGTTTTTTGGTCTGGTTGCTTTACTTATGCTTATTTACTCGATTCTTACAAAATTACTTCCAATGGAAGAAAATGCTCATACAACAGGGAGTGAGGGAGAATGAATATTATCAGGTCAGGTGCTTTGGAGGTACATAATATGAAATCCATTTTTTGGCAGCACGGTGTGAAGGCAATACTAATTATTTTTGTTATGGCAGCAATGGCCGGTTGCACCGATCATGACGAGCCCCTGAATCCCGGCAAACTCCCTGAGCTGGGCAATCCTGAATATGTCGGGTCCGAGCGATGCAAAGAGTGTCACTGGAAAGAACACGACTCGTGGAACCATACGCTCCATTCAAAATTTCTTCAGACCGCCAGTAAGCGCTCTGTTATTGGAGATTTCAGCAGGAACAATACTTTAACGATAAAGGTAACCGATAAATCCCCGATACAGGCCGGAGAAAGCATTACGGCCAGATTTTCCATACGAAACGGAAAGTATTATATTCATGCAGTCGGCCCTGAGTGGGATCCTAGAGATTATGAGGTCAAATACGTTATTGGTATTAACAGAAAACAGAATTATGTAACCGAGTTTCCTAATGGTGAACTTCATGTACTGCCTGTTGAGTGGCTGGTCGAGGAGCAGCGATGGGTTGACAGCAGCGGCCTGCAGGACCACTACCCCGGCGATGGCAAGTACTGGAGTGACGGGCAGATGATCTGGCAGTTTAAATGCGGCAGCTGTCACGTTACGGGCATGAAGATAAACTACAGCAAGGAATCAGATAAATTTAACACTGAGTGGGTCGATCTCGGAATTGGCTGCGAGGCATGTCATGGTCCGGGCAGTGACCATATTATGGCTGCAAGAGTTCTGTTTGAGAAGGAAAAAGAAACCATTATCAACCCGTCCAAATTACCGTGGAGACTTCGTGCTGCGGTATGCGGACAGTGCCATAACTGGGGTAAAAGTTACGAAAAAGTTCCACGGGAAAGAGATGACTTCCCCCTTAATTATGCATTTGCGAAGGGTTATCAGGTAGGAGAGCCTCTTTATCTGTACTACGATGAAGAACTCAGTGATGACAAGAAACATCATCAACAGTATAACGAGTGGGAAAAAAGCCCGCATGCCAAGGCAGGAGTGATGTGTACCACCTGCCATGCTGTTCACCAGGAGGGACTGCACAAGAACCCTCACAAGGCTCTTACAAAATATATTGCTGACACTGTGTGCACTAACTGTCATACCGCTGTAGAGAAGAAGGCTGCTCACAGAATCCATACATTCGGAAGCTGTATTGCTTGCCACATGCCTGAGTCGAGAGGGTATGAACACAGCCACACCTTTGAATTTGTCTCCCCAGAGGAAAGTCTCCGGGCTGGAGGTGTAGACAAAAAACCTAACTCATGCAGCGGATGCCATCACCACAAGGACTCACCTCTTGAAGGCCTGGTAGAATTTTTGGACGCTGTTAAAAAAGACGATATGCCGATACCTTTTTCGGTTCACGGGAGGTAAGCTTGAATATTCTGTCAGATACTAACACCGTGAAAAAGGGAGAAAAGAAATTATGAAAGCAAAGTTTATCCTCTTTACCATTATACTGTGCCTGATTATTCCTCAACCAGGGATGACCTCGGAAAAGGCAATCAAGAAATCATCAGGAGTTGTTCCCGATGTCAAGACACAGTTTTTCTGCGGATACTGCCATGTCCTTAGTTACCCCAAGGTTATAAAAAATGCATACCTGGCATGGCGTAGTAGTAAACACAATAAAGTCAGCTGTATTCAGTGCCATTATCCTCCGGCCAGTGAAAAGTATCAAGTGCCGGAGCATGACAGAATCCCAAAGGACCGGGGAGATACAGCGGATAAATCCGCTATGGATTTCATGAAGACAGAATTAGAAGTACTCTCAAGATTAATCACCGTGATTGATATGGATTCGTCTGTCACAAGGACTAATCCAAGGCTTGATGACGGGAGCTGCATGGCATCCAAGTGCCATCCCAACACAGGCAGAAGTGAAGAAAGCAAATACTGGACAAAGAAAATAGATTATGCCAGTTATGAAAGGGAAGACAAATCAACGGGAAAAGTGCTGTTTGTCCATAAATCACATTTTGATGAAAAAAAGCAGGTAGAAGGACAGCAGATGCATTGCACAACATGTCACTCCCATGAAACTGAAGGCAAACATTTCGAGGTCTCACGGGAAAAGTGTTATCTCTGTCATTTTAAAGATCTTGCGCTGAATGAAGAGAGAGCTAAATGCGCTCTCTGCCATGAAGTACCAGCACAGCCTTTGCAGAAACAGAAAAAAGCCGGGGCAAAAGACGATGAAAAACCTATTACTCATAAATCACTTGAAGCAGCAAAAGTACCTTGTGAAAGCTGCCACAGACAACTTGTTCAGGGTGAAGGTCTTGTAAAGGCGGAAAGATGTTTTACCTGTCATGACAGATCAGATGAACTGGAGTCACTGGTAGGAAATAGGAAACGAATGCATGAGGAGCACGTTGCAGCACAGACGGCTCATTGCTTTAATTGTCATGAACCGATTAAACACAGGCCATCTGACTTTATCGCGGCAGGCAAGAGAGATTGCGCCGTTTGCCATCCTGATCACCACAGATACCAGGAGCGCCTTCTAGCAGGTGAAACATTTAAAAAGGTCAAGAAAACCCCGAGTCTGATGTACGGAGTAAAGACCAATTGTCTTGCCTGCCACATCGCTGAAAAGACTGTAAAGGGAGAGAAAGTGGCACATGGTTCAGGTAAGGCATGCGCTGCCTGCCACACTAAAAAGCATGAGGCCATGGCTAAAGAGTGGAAGGAAAAAACAGACGATGAATTAATGTCCGCTAAAGACGTTCAAAAGGAAGCACTTGATGCAATAGAGGCAGTCAGAGGCAAAGTTGCAGTGGAGAAACTCAGGAAAGCGGCTGCTATGGTTGAGGAAGGTAATGAATATATGTCTCTCGTTGAATTCGGGGGCGGAGTTCACAATAAAAAATATTCTGTCATGCTCCTTGATGAAGCCATGAACAGTTTTGAAAATGCAATAGATTTGCTTTCAGGAGAATAGTATTTGCACAGGTCTAAAAAATAAAAAAAGGAGGGGGAGCCTAGAGGCTCAGAGGAAAGTAAAACTCAGTGAATTTTCAGCAAAGGAGGTAGTCATGAGTAAAAACAGTAAAATTTCCCGTCGAGATCTGATCAAGATGGGAGGCGCAGTTGCAGCGACAGCAACAGTTAGCGGGTTGCCGACCTCAGCAGCAGAGGCTGCAGGCGGTGCCCAACGCTGGGCTTTTGTTGTTGATCTTCGCAGATGTGTGGGCTGCCGGACATGCACCATATCGTGCAAAGCCGAGTTCAATGTGCCTCTCGGAAGATGGAGAGCCGTTATCAAAACAGTTGACTGGGGCACCTTCCCCACCAACAGACGTGCCTTTGTACCAAGACTATGTAACCATTGTGCCGGAGATTCTGAAAAAGGTGTCCCACCCTGTGTAGATAAATGCCCGGAAGCGAAGAGCGGCAAGAGGATGAAGCTCGGATCAGAAAAGTACAGGACTGGCGCCACATATAAAAGGCCTGATGGAATGATCCTGTATGATACCGAACAGTGTATCGGCTGCTATAAATGCATTGATGCATGTCCTTACGGTGTCCGTTATATTGACCCTAATGCCAAGCTGACAAGAAGTGACCGGGAAAAGGATCTCGGAATCGGCAAGTGTACATTCTGTGAACATCGCGTAGACAACGGCGTTGAACCTTCATGCGTACAGGCATGTCCGCACGGTGCCAGATCATTCGGTGATATGAATAACACAGACAGCAAGGTTTCAAAGCTTATAAAAGAATTCAAACTGGACAAAAACAGCAGCAAGACAACGCTTCTGCCAGGAGAGAATACTGCACCGCACGTATTCTATATTGATCCGGAAGGCATTCTGGGACGCTACAAATTCGATCACAAAGATAAGGATAAGAGGATGGCAGAGTACAGAGACAATATCATATGAGGGTTTCATTTAAATTAAGAGCAATAACAGGAAGGAGGAAGATATGGCAGAGTTAACAAGACGTAATTTTATGAAATTCGCTGCTGCCAGCGGAGCGTTCCTCGCTACTGGAGAGGGTTTAAAATCTCAGGCGCTTGCGGGGGATATCATGACCCAAACCGGTAAGGACTTTTCGCCCTCGACAAAAAAAGAGCGGAAAGCGATTCCATCGGCATGCTGGCAGTGTGTCTCAAGGGATTCGATGGTCGGTTTTGTTGAGGACGGCAGGATAGTAAAACTCGAAGGCCACCCTAAATCTATCAGAGGAAACGGCTACATCTGTGCCAGAGGACAGGCAGGTCTTACATCGGTCTACGATCCTGATAGGATTCTTCACCCGATGAGAAGAACAGGGCCAAGAGGATCAGGGCAATGGAAGAGGATTTCCTGGGAAGAGGCAATATCAGAGCTTACCGGCAGGATTAAAAAACTTCGAGATGCAGGACATCCCGAAAAATTTCTTTTTCACTACGGAAGAATGAAAGCAAGTTCCGGTGCACTTATCGGCGGCCTTGTAAAGGCTACAGGTACAGGATCAATTGGTAACCACACAGGCGTGTGTGAGTCAGCAAAGTGGACGGCACAGGAAATGACCTGGGGTGGTCACT
>JADHUV010000060.1 GCA_016784355.1 Nitrospira sp.
CAGAGGCGCAGAGGCGCAGAGGCGCAGAGGCGCAGAGGCGCAGAGGCGCAGAGGCGCAGAGGCGCAGAGGCGCAGAGGCGCAGAGGCGCAGAGGCACAGAGGCACAGAGGCACAGAGGCACAGAGGCACAGAGGCACAGAGGCGCAGAGGCACAGAGGCACAGAGGCACAGAGGCACAGAGGCGCAGAGGCGCAGAGGCACAGAGAAAAATAATGGACAATAGCGGTCTTACACTTTGTGCCTATGCCCCTATGCCCCTCAGTGCCTTCTTTAAAATGAAATGATTAAATCACCAAAACACATACACTCGATACAGCGCTACATACCTGGCAAGCCGGTTGAGGAACTTGAGCGGGAACTCGGGATTTCTGATTCTGTAAAGCTGGCCTCTAATGAAAACCCGGTCGGCCCTTCTCCAATGGCGCTGAAGGCGCTGAAAAATGCCGTTTCAGGCCTGCACAGATACCCCGATGGAAATTGCTATTATTTAAGAGATGCCCTGGCAGCTCACCTCGAAACGGATCCGGAGGGTCTTATATTCGGCAATGGCTCTAATGAACTTATTGAGCTTGCGGTCAGGACCTTCCTCGCCCCCGGAGAAAAAACTATCTCAGCACACCCGTCTTTCGTGGTATATCCGACAATAACGCAGGCCGCCAAAGGTACATGCACTCTCGTACCGCTAAAAGAAAACCGGCATGATCTGATGGCAATGGCCTCAAAAATCACGGCCCGAACCAGGATAATATTCATCGCCAATCCCAATAATCCCACAGGCACGATAAACACGGCTGAGGAAGTCGATGAATTCATGAAGGTCGTGCCGGATAATATACTGGTTGTATTTGATGAGGCTTATTATGAATATGTCAGCTCCGGTGATTATGCTGAAAGCCTGAAACATCTTAAGGCAGGGCGAAGCATTCTTATTCTCAGGACTTTTTCCAAGATGTACGGCCTCGCAGGACTCAGAATAGGCTACGGCATTACAAGTCCCGAGATCGCGATGGAGATAAACAAGGTGCGACAGCCCTTCAATGTCAACTCCCTGGCTCAGATAGCTGCTGTAGCAGCGCTGCAGGATCTCACTCATATTGCAAAATCTAAAAAGAACAATGAACAGGGCAAGCAGTTTTTTTACCGGGAACTCACTCGCCTGGGACTTGAGTATATTCCCACAGAAGCAAACTTTATATATATATCTCTCAAAGACCGCAATTCCTCAGAGCTGAACTCTGTGCTGCTGAAAGAAGGGGTAATAATAAGGCCGGCAGGCCCATCCTCAATCAGGATCACAATCGGCCTTCCCGGTGAAAACAAGAGAATGATCTCTGCACTGGAAAAAGCCATCGCCTGAAAACACCCCGGCTATCTGAAATTTCTTTTTCATTTCTTTATAATCAATAGTCGCTAAATATACCTGCGCTTATCTCGATAGACCTGGAGGGCAGAGCATTTCTTTTAAATTATGAATTTTAATAAAATCGCAATAATCGGAGTTGGGCTAATAGGCGGATCTTTTGCACTGGCAATGCGTAAAAACGGATTCAAGGGAACTATTACAGGGGTCGGTCGCAACTTAGCAAACCTTCAGAAGGCCCGGGAAATAGGCATGATCGATGAGTATACAACCTCCCCTGCCGAGGGCGTGACCGATGCAGACCTGGTACAACTGGCCTCACCGGTCGGCCAATTTCCAAAAATTATGCGGGAAATCGGAAATAACCTGCGTCCGGGATGCATAGTCACGGACGTCGGCAGCATCAAGTCCGAGGTCATAAAAATGCTCGAACCCCTCATGCCGCAAGGCACGACGTTTGTCGGCGCGCACCCCATTGCCGGCAGAGAGTGTTCAGGCATTGATTGCGCCACACCTGACCTTTTTGAAGATGCAAGATGCATCATTACTCCTGGTAAGCAAACAGACTTGCATGCGATTGAGACAGTGGCGGCAATGTGGGAGAAACTTGGCTCAACGATCATTGAAATGTCCCCGGAAGACCATGATCAAACCTTCGCGGCCGTAAGCCACATGCCCCATATAGTGGCATACACACTTGTAAACACAATTGATGGAATGGATAAAGATAATATGCTGAAGCTCGGCGGCAAGGGACTTAAAGACATGACACGAATCGCCCTTAGTTCACCGGGGCTCTGGAGTGATATATGCTCCTATAACCGCGATGCCATATTGCACTCATTAAAGGCCTTTTCTGCAGAGATCTCAAGGGCATCAGATGCCGTTGAATCTTCAGACTGGGAAGGTCTTAAGAATATTTTCGAAAATGCAAACAGGGCGAGGAATATCATTGAACAGGATTGAAATAAAACATACAGGACCGCTTAAAGGGGAGATCACAACGCCTCCTGACAAATCCATATCACACCGCTCAGTAATGTTTGCCTCTTTGGCTACAGGAAAAAGCAGAGTTGAAAACTTTCTGACAGCCGAGGATCCCATGAGCACTCTGGACGCGTTCAGACAAATGGGTGTCAACATTGAGACCAATAAACAGCAATGCACTGTTACTATTAATTCTGATGGCTTAAGGGCGCTGAAGCCACCGTCCATCGATATAGACTGCGGCAACTCCGGCACCACAATGAGACTGATGTCAGGGGTACTTGCCGGACAGGATTTCCCATCTGTTTTGACGGGGGATGACTCACTCAGACTAAGGCCGATGCAGCGTATCATTACACCTCTATCTGAAATGGGTGCTCTAATAAACTCTGCCTCGGGAAAGCCGCCTCTGAAAATAACCGGCACCAGCCTTCACCCGATAGATTATGTCTCACCCGTGGCAAGCGCACAGGTAAAATCAGCAATCATGCTTGCCGGACTGTATTGCAGCGGCACCACTACAGTGACAGAACCGGAAAGATCCCGTGACCATACAGAAAGAATGTTAAAGGCATCCGGTGCAACTATAACTGTAGAGGGCCTGAAGGTAAGCATTGAGGGGGCCTCAAGACTCGAGCCATTTGAAATAACCGTACCTGGCGACATATCGTCTGCGGCCTTTTTCATGGCTGCGGCTCTGATTGTACCGGGCTCAGAAATTTTGATAAAAAATACAGGGATCAACCCTACGCGCACTGGCATTATAGATATTATCAGACAAATGGGGGGGACATTACGTCTGGAAAATCAAAGAGAAGTCTCCGGAGAGCCGGTAGCAGACATATATGTAAAGTATTCTTTGCTGAAGGGGGCGAATATAGGAGGCGATGTGGTTGTTAAGGCCATTGATGAATTCCCTATAGTATGTGTTCTGGCCGCTATGGCAGAAGGCACCACCACGATCCGGGGTGCGCAGGAGTTAAGGGTAAAAGAATCAGACCGTATTTCTACAATGACCATGGAACTCAGAAAAATGGGAGTAATGATAGAAGAGCTCAGCGACGGAATGATAATAGAAGGCAGAGATTCCCTGCTGCCCGCTCTAGCAGAAAGTCATGGTGATCACAGAGTGGCAATGTCGCTAGCCATTGCAGGACTTACTGTCAAAGATGCCACGATAATTAATAATACAGGGTGCGTAAACACCTCTTTCCCGGGCTTTACCGGGCTTATCAGCTCTCTGCAGGGAGAGAAATAATTGCATAACTCTTTATCCGGGAGAATATATTAGCATGACAACCGTCATTACCATAGATGGACCCTCTGGTTCCGGAAAAGGTACTATCTCGAAACTACTGGCTGCAAGATTAAACTACAGCTATCTTGACACCGGCGCCCTTTACAGAGCGGTTGCCTGGAAGGTACGTGAAGAAGCTATTGCAATGGACAATGAACAGGCATTAAAGACACTTCTGGATACTATCAATATTGAGTTCAGAAATGAACAGATATTCGTTGACGGAATCGAGATATCCACGGCCATAAGAACAGCAGAAATAGGACAACTCAGCTCGCAGATCTCTGCCGTTCAGCTTGTGCGGGACGGTCTTTTTGCACTTCAGCGCAACATATGCATGAAAGGCAATGTGGTTATCGAGGGACGGGACACCGGAAGCACTATATTTCCTGAAGCCGTAAATAAATTTTATCTTGATGCAAGCCTTAATGAGAGGGCGCGCAGACGATATCAGGAACTTAAAGTAAAAGACCCCGCAGTGACCATGGAAGATACCATAGCTTCCATCAGAGAAAGAGACGAAAGGGATTCAACACGGGCAAGTTCACCCCTGACCAGGACTGACGATATGATTCACATTGATTCATCAGACCTTAATATTGAGGAGGTGGTGGAAAAAATCATAAGCAGGCTGAAGTAGGCCTCATATATTCCCGCCAGTTATAATCGATGCTTCTTGAGATTACATACAAAATCATTGCCTTTACAATAAGGATTATCCTGCGTCTTAACGGGGGGTTTCATATTATTAACGTTGAAAACATTCCAAAAGAGGGAGGCGTAATACTGGCACCCAATCATATCAGTTACCTTGACCCCCCGGTTGTCGGTTCAGCAGTACCGCGGAAGGCCAACTTCATGGCCAAAAAGGGTTTATTTGATATCCCAGTACTGGGAAAAATTATAAGGGGAGCCGCATATCCCGTAGACAGGGACAAACCCAACCCCTCTACAATCAAGGAAACCGTAAAGCGTCTGAAAAAAGGAGAACCCGTGGTAATGTTCCCTGAAGGTCAGAGAAATATCACTGGTGAATTGATGGAATCCAAGAGAGGCATTAGCATGGTTGTGGCGATGAGCCGGGTTCCGGTAGTGCCGGTTTTCATTGCAGGATCAGATAAAGCACTGCCCGCAAATGCAAAGTGGCTTAAGCGGGCAAAGATTTCAGTAGTATTTGGCAAGCCAATATATTATAATCCTCAGTCGTTGGATGGCGAGAATAAACGCAGGCAGGATCTCCACGAAGAGTTCGGCAGCAAAATAATGGCTGCAATACAAAAAATGAAAAACGAATATGAAGATAACAGTAGCTAACAGGGCCGGCTTCTGCTTTGGAGTCGAACGGGCACTAGATATCACGTTCGATCTTGCAGACAAGGCCGATAAAGGCGTATTTACTTACGGACCGCTGATCCACAACCCTCAGGTTGTCGGAGAATTAAAGCGCAGAGGGATTGATACCATCACTGATCTCCATTCCGATAAGATATCCACGCTTATAATAAGAACTCACGGTGTCTCGCCCAACGTAAACCATGAAACCAAAAAAATGGGCTACAATGTGATAGATGCAACCTGCCCCTTTGTAAAGAAGGCCCAGCACTATACCGAAATACTAAAAGATGAGGGATACCAGGTTCTTATCATAGGTGACAGGGAGCATCCTGAGGTTCAGGGACTGATAGGATTTGCCGGCGATAATGTGATAGTTGTAAATAAACACGATACAATCCCCCCTTTAAAGAAAAAAGTAGGTATAATAGCTCAGACAACACAGACGCTGGAGACATTCAGAAATATAGTCCTGCAGGTCATCAATACCGCCAGAGAGCTGAAAATCTACAACACTATTTGTGATTCAACAGCCCAGAGAGTCAAAGAGACCAGGAATCTGGCAACCAATGTCGACTTAATGATAGTGGTTGGAGGGAAGAACAGTGCAAACACAAACCAGTTGGCGAAACTTTCCAAAGAGGTTTGTGCTAAGGTATACCATATCGAAACTGCAAATGAAATCAATAAAGACTGGCTTCTGGACGTTGATCAAATCGGAATAACCGGTGGAGCATCAACCCCGCAATGGATTATTGACGAAGTAGTTACTAAGATAAAGGAAATTTCTCAGGAGGTAATGTAAGAAACAATTATGGAAACAGAGATGAATGACTTAGAAAAACTTTACGCCGATTCTTTTAAAGGATTGAAGGCGGGATCTGTAACAAAGGGGACCGTTCTTCAGGTAAAAGATGACGGTATTATAGTGGATGTCGGCTCAAAGTCCGAAGGATTTGTTCCACGTAATGAGATGGCGGAAAATGACCGCACTGAGCTTAAACCCGGAGACGAGGTAGAAGTCTTTGTTGAGAGACTTTATGACGAAGACGGATTCGTTAAGCTCTCAAGACAAAGAGCAGAGGGTCTAAGGGCCTGGGATACTATCGAAGATATCTACAATAACAATCAGACCATAGACGGCAAGATCACCGGCAAGGTAAAGGGCGGCATGACCGTCACACTTGGCGGTATATCAGCATTCCTGCCGGGATCTCACATAGATCTAAAGGCTCCGAAGAACACTGACCACCTCATCGGTCAGACACACACCTTCAAGGTATTGAACATCAGCAACAAGGGTTCTAATATCATTGTATCCAGACGGGTACTGCTTGAAGATGAGCGCAACAAGCTCCGTGTGGAAACTCTGAAGAAAATCAAAGAAGGCGAGATCGTTAAGGGCGTTATCAAAAACCTGACCGATTACGGCGTTTTCATTGACCTGGGCGGACTGGACGGACTGCTGCATATTTCTGATATGTCATGGGGCAGGATCAGCCATCCCGGTGAGATGTTCAATATCGGAGACACTGTAGAGGTAATCGTATTGACTTTTGATACTCAGACAGAGAAGGTTACTCTTGGCTACAAGCAGACAAAAGCTGATCCATGGCTTGCAGTGGCCGATAAATACCCGGTCGGAGCAAAGGTCTCAGGCAAGGTTATAACTATCACAGAATACGGTATCTTTGTAGAGCTCGAAGAAGGCGTTGAGGGTCTTATTCACGTAACAGAATTTGACTGGACAGAAAAATCTGCAAAACCGTCTAAACTCTTCAATATTGGAGATAAAGTCGAGTCCGTAATTCTCAAGGTCAGCACAACTGATAAGAAGATATCCCTGAGCATAAAGCGCCTCAGGCCTAACCCGTGGGAGGTTGTACGTGAAAAATACACCCCGGGACAGAAGATTAATGTAACAGCAAAGAGTTTCACTGACTTTGGTGCATTCATGACCCTTGATGAGGGCATTGACGCATTGTTACATGTTTCAGATATCTCCTGGCACAAAAGAATAAAACACCCGTCAGACGTCCTTAACAAGGGACAGGAGTACGAGGTTGTTATACTGAATATCGAAAATGACAAAGAGAGAATTTCTGTAGGTCTTAAACAGGCGGGAGAGGATCCCTGGGTGTCCGAGATTCCGAAGAAATACCGCATTGGCGACTCTGTTGACGGCAAGATAGTCAGCATCACTGAATTCGGACTCTTTGTAGAGCTTGAAGACGGCATAGAGGGCCTGATTCACAAGTCCGAGATCGAAAGAAACATAGACGACCGGATGGAGGATCTCTTTGAAGTAGGAAAAGATCTCGCATCTAGGATCATAAACATAGATCCTTCTGAGAGAAAAATTGACCTCAGCATGAGGACGATGATTGACTAGAACAATCGCGGAGTAAGCATACTTTGAAAAAGGTACTGATTTTTTTTGCGATCATTTTTGCTGCCATAGCAATTTTGAGTCTGATACATACCGCACTTGATAAGGGGGCCCTCGGAGACCGGGTGGCCCTCGTCAAGATAACCGGTGTCATAATAAATTCCACAGATATAATTGATGAACTGAAGGAATACAGGGAAAATGACTCTGTAAAGGCCGTTGTCCTGCGTATTGAAAGCCCGGGCGGCGCAGTTGCTCCATCTCAGGAAATATACGAAGAAGTCCGGAAATTAAAAGAAAGTAAAAAAGTTATAGTCTCTATGGGAACGGTTGCAGCTTCCGGGGGATATTATATCGCAGCACCTGCAGACATGATCGTCGCTAATGCAGGAACCCTCACAGGTTCGATAGGCGTCATCATGGAAATACCGGATATCTCCGGGCTTATGGAGAAGATCGGAGTTAAGGCTCAGGTTATTAAAAGCGGCAAACACAAAGACCTGGCTTCTATCTATAAGACCATAACTCCTGAAAACAGGCTTATACTTCAGGACGTTCTCGATGATGTACATGCTCAGTTTATAAGCGCCGTAGCAGAAGGCAGGGG
The DNA here is from genome assembly GCA_016784355.1 of Nitrospira sp. Classification (GTDB taxonomy): domain Bacteria; phylum Nitrospirota; class Thermodesulfovibrionia; order UBA6902; family UBA6902; genus JACNKH01. The sequence continues at coordinate 7,973 of JADHUV010000060.1, forward strand.
CATGACCTTTGAAGAGGCAAAGCAGCTTTCAGATGGTCGGATTTTCACAGGGAAAATGGCAAAAGAGATAGGCCTCGTTGATGAAATCGGCAATCAGCAGTATGCGATAAGACTGGCGGGTGAACTTTCCGGCATCGAAGGAGAGCCTAAAGTGATATCAAAAGAAAAGGAAATGAGTATTTTTGATCTGCTTAAAGGCCGATTTACAGGAAGGCTGCTCAGTGATACAATATCTGGAGTAAGTTTAAAATATATTTTTTCCCCATAATTTGTTTATTTATGAGAGAATATAAAATACATTAAGCCGGGACTAACGAAAAACAGAGGAGGTAAGAATGACAAAATCTGCTCTTATTGAGAAGATGGCCGAAAAAGTTGATGGATTATCAAAGAAACAAACTGAGGTTATTGTTGAGACGATCTTTGAAAGCGTCAAAGAATCTTTGTCAAAAGGCGGCAAAGTAGAAATCAGAGGCTTCGGCAATTTCAGGCTTCGCGCAAGAAATGCAAGAAAGGCTAGAAATCCGAAGACAGGAGACTCTGTGGCAGTTCCACCAAAGAAGGTTCCCTATTTCAAGGTCGGCAAGGAACTTCGCGAGATGGTTAACCGGGAAAACTGATTTTCTGAGTCTGCTTCAGGAAGTAATGGTTTAATGAGTGCGACTTTTATTCACAGAGGGTTCAGATATATATTGTCTGAACCCTTTTATTTTAAGCCTGTCAGTATAGATTCCCTATATGTTTAAGTGCATATTCCTGTATAATATACACCCTGATAACGACACACACATTAAATAAACAACATAATAAAAAGGCAACTGTAACTATGAAAGGTAAAGTCTATATAGTAGGCGCCGGACCGGGCGATATCGGTCTTTTTACAATTAAAGGGCTGAAATGCCTGCAAAAATCTGATGTAGTGGTATATGACTTTCACCTCAATGCCCAGATACTCAATTACGTACACCACGATGCCGAGTTTATATATGCAGGCAAAAGGGGCGGCCAGCATGATATGACCCAGGATAATATCAATGCTACCCTCGTGAAAAAAGCCCTCGAGGGTAAGACCGTATGCAGGCTTAAGGGCGGCGATCCGTTTGTATTCGGACGCGGCGGAGAAGAAGCCGAGGTGCTGGCAGACAATGATATTGAGTTTGAGGTTGTGCCTGGTATAAGCTCTTCCGTATCCGCACCGGCATACGCAGGTATTCCTCTTACCCATCGTTCCTATTCTTCCTCGTTCGCTGTTGTACCGGGCTACGAGGATATGACAAAACCCGAAAGTTCAATTAACTGGAAAGGCCTCGCTACCGGAGTAGGAACAATCGCCTTTCTTATGACCGTAAAAAATATTGCACAGGTATGCGCTAAACTAATTGAAAACGGCCGACCAGCGGAGACACCCGTTGCAATAGTAAGGTGGGGAACGAGGGCAGACCAGACTACCATGGTCGGAACACTCACCACAATGCCGGATATTGTCAGAGAAAATGAAATCAAGCCTCCTGCAGTTATGGTCGTAGGCGATGTCGTAAAACTCCGGGACAAACTAAAATGGATCGAGAAAAAACCACTCTTCGGCAAGAGAATACTTGTAACGCGTGAGCATGCAGTCGGCTTTGAATCTTTGACTGACCTCGGGGCCGAGATCATAGAATTTCATACAATAAAGACAGCTCCACCTGAAGACTGGTCAGACCTTGACCGGGCAATAGCGAAAGCTGCTTCATACAACTGGATAGTGCTGACCAGTGCAAACGGGGTAAAATATTTCTTTCAGCGATATTTTGAAAAAGGTATGGACATCAGAGACCTTAAGGACGTCAAGTTCTGTTCCGTAGGCTCAAAAACGGCCGATGCGATCAAGGCCTATGGTATCAAGGTCGATCTCATCCCTGAAACATTCAATGCAGAGGGCCTGGTCAATGCCTTTGTTGCCGAGCACAAAAAGCAGGGCAGTGAAAGCAGGCTCGAGGGTATAAAAATACTCCTTCCCAGAGCAGAAACCGCCAGGGAGTTATTCCCGGATAAAGTTCGCGAACTTGGAGGGGATATAGACGTCGTTACAGCATACAGGTCGATTCTGCCTGGCAGGCGCGGCAGAAGAATCCGCAAATTTCTCAAACAGGGAAAAATATCGATTGCTACATTTACGAGTGCGGCTACCTTCAATAATTTCATGGAACTTATGGAAGAAGATGCAATGGGACTGCTTGAAGACGTCACCATTGCGGCCATTGGTCCTGTAACAAAACAAGCTATAGAAAAAGCCGGCCTGAAAGTAAGCATCATGCCGAAAGACGCTACAGTTGACGCAATGGTAACGGAAATAATTAAATACAAGACGGAATAACATATAGAAATTGCATTTAATCTTTCTTTTGAAATGGAGCAGGACATATGCCTGATTTCAGTTACCAATCGCCCTATCCTTCAGGACAGGATGATACAATATACACCCTGCTGAGTTCTGAATATATCAGCACTATTGAATGTAACGGCAGGCAGATTCTAAAAATCGCACCAGAAGGACTGACCCAACTTGCCAGACATGCCATGCGAAATGTCGCTTTCCTGCTAAGGCCCTCGCATAATGAGATGGTGGCAAAGATCCTTTCTGATCCCGAGGCCTCACCAAATGACCGTGGGGTCGCAATCGCTCTGCTGCGCAATGCTGAAATAGCATCAGAATTCGAACTTCCCATATGTCAGGATACAGGAACTGCCACCGTTATCGGCTGGAGAGGACAAAACGTATGGACTGAAGGCAGGGATGAGCAGAACCTGTCACTCGGAATTTTTCAGACTTATCAGAAAGAGAATCTGAGATATTCCCAGACCGTGCCTTTAACAATGTATGAGGAAAAGAATTCCGGGACAAACCTGCCTGCTCAAATAGATCTCTATGCCTCTG
>JADHUV010000061.1 GCA_016784355.1 Nitrospira sp.
GGTGTGCATGGAGATGAGACCCCGAGCATATATCTTTGCATGCAGCTAACCAGACATATTCTTTTTGATAGTCCGCAGACCTTGAAGGATTTCAAGGTAGTCATAGCGCCAATCGTAAACCCGGACGGATTTTTTGCCAATACTCGCCATAATTCTAATGGAATTGATGTAAACAGAAATCTGCCGACCAAAGACTGGGATAAACATGCCCAATCCGTATGGGAACGCTACAATAAAGACCCACGAAAGTTTCCCGGCAAACAGAGCGGTTCGGAAATCGAGAGCCGTATGCAGGCCGACCTAATCGAAAAATATCAGCCGGACAAGATTATATCGGTTCATGCCCCGCTGGGCTTTCTCGATTATGACGGACCCGGAGATCAGAAGTACTATAATCTGATCCGTGTGGAACAAAGGGCGAGATTCCTGGGGACGAACATAGAAGCAAATTCCAGAAAACTGGTCAAGTTTGTCGATTACCAGTTTTTCCCGGGATCACTTGGAAACTATGCAGGCAATGAGAGAGAGATACCAACATACACAGTAGAACTCCCAACGGTCAAGGCATCAGAGGCTCACAACTACTGGTCTGATCTGAAGTATGCGCTTGTCAAGGCCTTACGCTTCAAAGTATATGATAAACAGGAAACAAATCCATTCTATGCTGCCAAAGCAGGACCGCGCAAGGCACTTCATGTAAACTACGAACCAGTGGCCCCTAAAACGCAGGAAAAGATTCCAGAGACAACTACTAGAAGTATTGTCCAGATGAGTCAGGAGATGAGCGGCTACGAATATTTTAAGTACTTAATGAACTAGCCTTATAAAATCAGGATTAAGACTGATTCTGCGAAAGCAGCCTTGTTGAATCTTTAAATACTATCTCCATCTTTTTTTCATTTTTTACAAGCGATACTATCCCAAGCCCAAATTTCGGGTGGTTTATAAGTTCATCTTTTTCAAAGTTACCTGCGAAATTATACTTCTTCGCCATAGACATATCAGCAGTCTCAAGGCGTTCCAAGTACTCTATAGCGCTCTTTTCTCTTTTAGGCGCCTTGGGCACTCTGGGCTTTGATGCACTTTTCACAGGTTCACCCGCCCGATAATTATGCGCACCGGAACAGGTATTACACTGAACCCGTTTAGGTGAATTCTCGACCATAGCCACAATCGTATGACGAAGCATTAACTTGCATTTGGTACACCAGGACTGTACATCTCCTCCAACTGTATAACTCTCTGTCATATTAATATCCTTTATTATTTAATAATTATCAGATCATACAAAAACCTCTTCTGCATAGCCTTCATTTGACCATTATGCAGATAAATGCATTTTTGTGTGCTTACACTACCAGCTTTACTCCTTCGGTGTCAAGCTGATATATGCTTGACCTCAGACACCGCAAACTGATAATGTCAATCGATCAGAAATAGCATATCTGAATCGGACTGCCATTTATATCAACCTTTCTATATATAAGTAATGCATTATGAAAAACACCAGAGGCCATAAGACATCTGCATCCCCTTACATAACTCCCGAGGGGCGAAAGCGCTTTGTGGACGAGCTTTCCTACCTGTGGAAAACCAAACGTCCAGAGGTCATACAGGCAGTCTCTGAGGCTGCTGCGATGGGAGACAGATCTGAAAATGCAGAGTATATCTATGGTAAGAAACAACTTCGCCAGATAGACTCACGCATGCGATTTCTACAAAGCAGACTGAATGAGATAAAAGTTGTGGACAGAGTACCGGAGGATACCTCAAAGGCATTTTTCGGCGCATGGGTTACCATTGAGGATGAAGAGGGACTTGAGTTTCAATACCGTATTGTAGGGCCGGATGAAATAAGCTCTGAGCAAAACTACATAAGCATTGATTCCCCGATGGCTAGGGCGTTGCTCGGCAAGAAAGAGGGGGATGAGGTATCGGTATCCAGACCAAACGGGCAGGCCGACTTTATTATTACCTCTGTAACCTACTCAATTTCTGCTTAATTCTTATTTTGGCGGAACCAGTGCGGTCATCTTATCAACCAGCTCTATCATGCCGCCCATCTCTGGTTTGGTAATCTGGGCATCAGCTCCAACCGATTTACACTTCGCTTCCATCTGAGGAGTAATCAAGGAAGAAAAAACCACGCAGGGGAGATCCTTAAGGGCCGGGGTTGTCTTAATATTTTTAATAAGGTGAAGGCCGTCCATTTTGGGCATCTCAATATCACTCACCACTATATCAATATGATCATTTATTGTTTGAAAGCCATCACTTTTTATCAAGGCCTGCAATCGATCCCAGGCCTGCTGACCGTCCGTATTAGAAAGCACCTTATAGCCTGCCTTCTGAAGATTTTTAACTATTATCTTCAGAATATAGCCTGAATCTTCAGCAATAAGCACGGTATACTTAGTCCGGTCGAGGTTTGTAACTCTGGCCTCTATATCATCCGCCTTGCCTAGATCCATGCCTGTCCCCGGATTAACATCAGAGGTGATCTTCTCAAAATCAAGGAGCAGGACCATCTTGTCATCAAATTTTATTATAGCCGTCACCACCCCTTCTTCTGAAGAAAGTGCCCCGATCGGCGGCTCTATCTGAGTCCATGACAGACGATGGATACGTTCTACTCTATGCACGCAAAAACCAACGGTAAAGTTATTAAATTCGCTTATTATGACGTATGCAGTTGACTTATCAAGCTCACTCGTTTCCCCCAGGTGCTTCGGCAGATTAATGATAGGCACTATTTTACCTCGCAGATCTACAATGCCCTCGCTGGACGGGTGAGCATCAGGAAGTGAAATCACATGATCCGGGTATTTAATAATCTCACGGACTTTGGCAACATTTATCCCATATATATTGCCTGATATGCCGAATTCCACTATTTCAAGCTCATTAGTACCTGATTCCAACAATATATCTGACTTATTGCCCTTTTGCATAACAAATGCTCCTAGTGCTCCATATAATAAGATTGCCTCCCAATATAAGGCTACTATCTATCGGTCAAATACAATAAATTCTTTAACCCTCGGAATGCACTACTTTAAAGGACGTAAAAGACGGCAACTATTATTCATGAATTTAATTATTTAGGTTTTGAAAGAGTTACCTAATACCCGGATGGGTTCAGCTCTGCAGCTTTGCCATGATATCATCAAACATACTCTTGACATAGGCCTTTTCCTGCTCAGGTTCCATCTTCTCATAGCGGTCTACATGCCTGCTGGCATTACCGGGAATTTCCTCGAGAAACCTCGACGCAACAGAAGGGGTCTCTTTACCGTACTTACGCCTGTGATTGGTATGGGTAACAAACAATTCCTTCATCGCCCTTGTCATACCGACATAAAACAGTCTCCGCTCTTCCTCTACCCCTCCGGGCGTATTTACTGATTTTTTATGCGGCAGTATATCTTCCTCAGCACCAACAATGAAGACGACCGGAAATTCAAGCCCCTTTGCCGAGTGAAAAGAGATCAAAGTAACACCATTGCCCTGAGTTTCCTCCTGTTTGTCCAGCATATCTGTCAATGCCATAGACTCGAGAAAGCCCTGGAGGGTCGGTTTTTTCCCCTTAGATACATAATGAGCAAGAGAATCGATAAATCCATCAATGTTTTCAATGCGCCGATACGCGGCCTCAGGGGTCTTGTACAGCGAGGTAATATAATCCCGATAATTAATCTCTTCAATCATTTCTTTCAGGGTTTCAGCCATCCTGCTGCTGTCTTTAAATTTTTCCCTGTACCGCAGCACAATATCAAATACGGAATACGCCGAGTCCGCAGCCTTCTTACTTAATCCGGGGATCTCCTCTGCGTGAGCAAATGCATCGCACAGACCGAGCGAACGCTCACGCCCATATGCGGTCAGGATATTAATCGAGGACGGACCGAGCCCCCGTTTCGGAGCAGCGACGGCCCGGAGCAGGCTGAGATCATCCGCAGGATTGGCCATAATCTTTAGATAAGCGGTTATATCCTTGATCTCTTTACGTTCAAAATAACTCGTCCCGCCGACTACGGTATAAGGAATCCGCTGCATTCTCAGGGCCTCCTCAAAGGGACGGGAAAAAATATTGGCCCTGTATATAATCGCAAAATCCTCATACTGGATATTCTTATCTACTTTGATCATCGAGATCCGCTCGGCAACCCAGTCGGCCTCATCTTCAGTATTGCTGGCCTTAAATATATTGACCATCGGGCCGTCCCCTTTATCCGTCCACAGGGACTTTGGCATCCTCTTGCGGTTATTTTTTATAACCCCGTTTGCTGCCAGCAAAATATTACCGAAAGAACGATAATTCTGTTCAAGACGCACGGTGAAGGTATTTGGGAAATCCTTTTCAAACCCCAGGATATTACTAAGATCAGCGCCCCTCCAGCCGTATATGGACTGATCATCATCACCGACGACGCATAAATTACCCTGCTTACCGGCAAGCAGACTGATGAACTTATACTGCACGCTGTTTGTATCCTGGTACTCATCAACCATTATATAGCGGTAGCGTTCCCTGTAGCGTTTAAGCACCTCGGGGTGTTCCTTTAAAAGCTTCAGCGCCAGTATCAGCAGATCATCAAAATCTACCGCATTCATGGATTTCAGCAGCTCAAGGTAGCGGGGATATAATATTTCTGTAACCTCCTCCACCGCCACATCCTCTGCAGACGGCATTGATACGGTAAACTCATTCTTTGTCCGGCTGATCCTCTCAAGTATCGATTCCGGCTTAAAGTCCTTATCGTAAAACCTTACATCTGACATGATATTACGCATAAGAGAGAGCTGGTCAGAGGTATCGTATATAGTGAAATCTGTCCTGTAACCCAGGTGTTCAATCTCTTTTCTCAGGATTCTCAGACACAGGGAATGAAAGGTGCTTATCGTAGGCATGGTCGCGCCTTTGTTGACCATGGACTTGACCCTTTCCCGCATCTCCTTTGCAGCCTTATTGGTAAACGTGACAGCTAAAATAGATTCCGGAGCTGCACCATTATGCATCAGATAGGCAGTCCGCATGGTAATAACCCTGGTCTTTCCAGAGCCTGCACCAGCCAGTATAAGAAGGGGTCCCTCGGTGTGCATTACTGCCTCTTTCTGCCTTGGGTTAAGTTGAGACAGTGTTTCGTATATATCCTTCAATGCGCAATTATCCTTTTTTATAAGGCAGTTACATTCTATATTTAACCCGCCTGAAGACAGCGGATTTATTGCCCACGGCAAGGGCTTGCCGGGTAATTCACCATAGGGTACATCTATATTATAGGTTTAAAGCGCAATAAGGCAATCAGCCGCGTGACCCGAATATTACATCCGTAGATGTTCCTTCCGGACACTTGCCTGCCAGAGAAATCTCCGCTAATACGTCTATCTGACGATACATCTCATCTGCCGAAGCAGCCCTGAACGCAGAATCTTTAAGCTTCTTCGCGGGCAATCCCTTTGCATACCAGGCAAAAAACTTTCTGAAACGGACTATGGCAAGTCTCTCCCCCAGCGTCTGCAGACTTAAGGCAAGGTGCGCCTTCATAATCTCAGCAAGCTCAGTGCCTGACGGTCTCGGCGGGACTATACCGGTCTTCAGAAACTCCGTAGTCGCATTAAACAGCCACGGGTTCCCAAGTGCACCGCGCGCGAGAATGACCCCATCGCACCCGGTCTCATCAAACATCCTCTTAATCAGCTCCGGAGAGAGAGCATCGCCACTGGCAATAACAGGGATGCCAACCGCCTCTTTCACTTTTTTGATGATACCGTAATCAACATTTCCTCTATAGCCCTGAGACTTTGTCCGCCCATGAATAAAAACTGCAGCCATTCCAACAGACTCCGCCAGCTGCGCAGTCTCAACCGCATTTATGGAAAGAGCATCCCAGCCAGCCCTTATCTTTACTGTAGCCGGAAGATCCGTATTAGCAATTATCGCCTTTAATATCTCTTCAAGCTTCTTTAAATCCTTCATCAAGGCAGCGCCCTTACCGCTGCCTGAAACCTTGCGGGCAGGACAGGCAGAGTTAAAGTCTATAAGATCAAACTTGTGCTGCTCAGCAATCTCAAGCGCCCTCTTTATGATATCCGGCTCACCCCCCATAATTTGCAGACCCAGCGGCCTGTCCGCCTCATCCATATCAAGCATATGAAGCGTTTTCTTGTTTTCATATACCATGGCATGGGCGCTTATCATCTCTGTAAATGCAAGACAGCACCCGACTTTTCTGTTTATAAGCCGATACGGCAGGTCGCTTATACCCGAAAGGGGCGCAAGCACAAGGGGGGACTCAAATGTTCTATTTCCAATGGTTAGCACAACGGTTTATTATACATGAAAAAACTAAAGGGCAAATATCTCCCTGCGCTGTTACTGTTTCAGACTACTAGAGGATTGCACGTGTCAGGTGCTCTTTATATTGACAACCTTACTCATTAGCTTGAAGTGATTATCGGTTGAGTATATTTCACAGTCATGCTGCTTTGCGTTTTGAGCTATTATTAAATCTGGAATCCCAACTCCGTTAATGCCTTTCTTCAAACATTTAACCTGATACTCTATGAGCTCATTCCAGTTAATTTTAAGCTGCAGATTATTAACACTCTTAAGCAATTCAATAACTTTGTTCTGCTTTCTAACTTTCAGGAAGGGAATTAACTCAGCAAGAATTAAGTCATTTGTAGCGACTATATTTTCATCGATTAGCACATCAAGCCTATGATGGTTATCCCCATTTCTGAAGTAATCTATCCAGATAGACGTATCAACTAGAACCGACACTTACGACCTCTAACTGCATCCATATCTATATCCAGATCTACTTTTCCTTTGAACTTCTTTAAGCCGGATATTTTTGATTTCCTTATTAATTCTTCAAGTGCCGTAATTATAACTTGGGTTTTTGTTGAAATATTTGCACTCTTCATCGCCTCATCAAGCAAGTGCTCAGGCAAATCTAATGTTGTTCTCATAATCAATCTCCTATGCATTAAATTAACATTCTATGCATATGATGTCAATTCACTCTATTGCCTGCAGTGTAGGAATTTCTATGGGATCAAGTACCCACCTGCTCTCCTGCAGCATCTTGCAAATAGCAATTCTAGAGCCGAAGACATTTTACATACCGGGTGTATCTCTAAGCAATCTATCTAGAGACTACTGACAGCGAAGAAAATGTCAGACATTCCTATTTTTCAATAACTCACGAAATTGGGTCAATGAGACCATGCAGTGTGAGTGCAATGCGTAACCTGCAAAACTGGAAACATAAAATTTCAGATCAAAGTTTGGGGAGTTATCATATGCCTCAATTGCGGGATCATTCAGTATTTTTATTAGCTTGGAACTCCTGGGGTTATGATTCGCCAATACAAAAATCACCTCAGGCTTTTTGCTGAGATCTAACTTGATCTTTGCCCAGTCAGCGATCCGTTTGAAAGTTATCAATCCAAGGTCATCCAACTGGTTAAACTGCGTCTCCATCGTCTTTAGAAGTTTTTTGTAGTTCTGAGCATTAGAGATCAAGTCATCTATATCCTGTAAATGTTTGAGTACTCCGGAGGTACCGCTTAAAGCGCCATCGCCGTATTTCATTTCAATCAATGCGGGTCGGCAGTCAGTGATACTTTTTCGCTCAGATGCAAGCCAACGTAGAGCTAAAATATCAAATCGAGCTCCAATCTCTGAATCAGCAAATTCAATATCTGAAATAAAATATTCACTTTGATTCGCAATGTTAGAAAAATTATTCTCTCTAGCGACCAGTTGTTGAAACTCTCGTTCCGGCTTACTGTATTTGGAAAAATAAAAGTCCATGATTCCCTTGAGGGTCGGGATTAATTCTACCCATAAACTTGACGCATGCGGGCTTTCAATAACCTCAGGCACAACAGGGCTTGGCAAACCCGATTTATTGTATTCATTATCAAAGAATGCACTATAGGAACCATTGGACTGCGCCTTTACTCGAAGAATGTTGCCGCCTCGATAGTAAACATTGAAATAGTCTTTCCGAATGGAAAACATAAGCGTATGGTCTTGCTTCACTCTTTCGAGTATAGGATGAAGCGTGCCATCTACGGCCAACAGATCATTCATAAAATTTTCAGACAATGATCTCATCTATACCTCCGGTTCATAAAATCTTCCGCAAGTATTTTACCGGAATGAATAGGTGCTGGTTTATCCTTAATCATAATACCTCCTAGTTACAATCTACTATCTCCATATGGCAGCGGACACAATCAAAGCTCAGTTTCAGTCTGCGCTTTTCATTATCGATCAGCGTCCATGGCTCTGGGTGACGGGTTACGGAAGAGACCGGCTGTTTTGTTTTTGGGCACAGGCCGTGTGCGTATTTAATGCAATACTTGGCTGTCATTACTATTTTTCCGTTTATGTCAGTACCCGACTCAGCTGCCCATTCAATTTTCTGAACCCCGTGTCGTCGGTAAAATGCCTCCGCGTATTTATTCGAAACATTGGCGGCGTAACTCAGCTCTTTTTGCGGCCAGGGGATATCAGGATCGTGCAGCTTCCTCTGAGGCACAGAACGACTGACCTGCCTGGCCTGCGAAAGACGTGTAATCCCCTCGCGACGCATGCCGTTAAGCACGGCAACTGGAATGAAAGGTATCTCCACTGCATCCAGGGTGACACTTTCACATTCAAATTCACTGCCACCGGTTTTTTTCAGCTGCCGCAGAATAATTTCCCGTGCTGCATCAGCCTTTTGTGCAGGGGGAAAGATGTTATCCGCCGCAACTTCAATCCGATTACCTTCCCCGTCTTCCAGCCTCAGGATCAAACTTCCCTTGAGAATTTTAAAATCGGCACGAATAGGAATAGTCCGAATAGCTTTTACACTTTTCACCTTACTGATAAATTTATGATCATAGTTTCGATATATACGGGTCCCCGTCTCCAATTGAATATCGCTCTGGATGTTCAAGGTAAGTCCATTGACCAGATTGACCGTTGACCCTCCGAGTTCCCCGTGTTTATCAAAGAAACAAATGCCATCTCCAGGACTAAGCGTCCCGCAGGAATCGAGGGTGATCTCCGAGCGTCTGGATGCAACCACGCTGCCGATGTACTCACCCGTCATTTTGGGCGTGGCAGGGGATCCAATATCAGGGTTTCTGGAGATAAGAAAATAATCCGTATAACCGCGATTGAATGTCTTGTCTGGATCTGGTTTAAATGAAACCCTGCTAATTCCGGATGAAGTTCTTTTACGGTCAAGGCCATCCAGCACCTTATCTATTTCATGTCGATAAAAAGACACGATGTTTTTAATGTACGTAATGTCTTTCAGCCGGCCTTCGATCTTAAAGGAATCGATGCCTGCCTCAATCAAGGCCTTTAAATGATGAGACAGGTTAAGGTCTTTAAGAGACAACGCGTGATTGGCAGCTATTTGCTGTCCGTCTTTATCCATCAGATGATAAAACTTGCGGCAGGGTTGTGCGCAGGTTCCGCGATTTCCGCTGCGGCCTCCAAGAGAATAACTCAGATAACATCGCCCGCTGTAGCCAGTACATAGCGCTCCATGCACAAAAGACTCCAGTTCGATTTCAGGCGCCCGGGATCTGATAGTCTTAATCTCTTGCAGTGAAAGTTCCCGCGCCAGAATGGCCCGCTTAAGCCCCAGCTTTTCAAAGAAGATTATTTTTTCCGGATCCGTGTTATGGGTCTGCGTACTGGCGATGACCGGTATCGGTGGAAGGCCGTATTCCAGTAGTCCCATATCCTGAATTATAACCCCGTCTGCCTGCAGTTCATGAAACTGCTCAATCAGGCGGACCGCAGCAGGAAGTTCATTATCAAATAAAATAGTATTGATCGCAATATAGACCCGGGCCTGAAATTTGTGCGCGTACTGAATGAGCTTTGAGATATCTGCGACACTGTTAGAGACCGCCTCTCTGGCTCCGAAGGCCGGGCCCCCTATATATACTGCATCAGCCCCGCAGTCGATAGCTGCCATGCCGTACTCAGAATTTTTGGCAGGCGCCAGCAATTCTATCCCGCGCCCGGTCACCACACCAATATCCCGCGGCTGATTATATCGGGTAGAATTTTGTTTTGCGTTATGGGGGTGAGCATGCTGCTGTCAGAAGTTTTTCCAAACCACACCAGCTCTGCGATTTCCGAACAGGGTACGGGATCACCGGACAATTCTCCCTGATATATATGAATGTCTAAGGTCTTGATTATTTCCGGATTATCGGAATAGGCCAGGTCCCGGTAAACGCCGACGGGCTTGAGACTGGCGGCCGTCACATCCCCCAACTCTTCCCTGAGTTCACGCTCCAGACACTCAAGGTGCGTCTCACCTTTTTCCATCTTACCTCCAGGCAATATCAATCTGGAGGTCAAGGTATTTTTACGGCACATTAGGAACTTCCCGTCCTTAATGACCAGCAATCCGATTTTATTAAGGTCTGCCATCATGTTTAAAATGACCTAAAGCAATCACACCAGAGAAACGCTAAATGAAAAAACCGGCCACGGCCATGCAAGCCGTGGCCGGTTTTATTAATTACTATACGTCAAGGTTCCTGACCTCGAGCGCGTACTTTTCGATAAAGGCTTTTCTCGGCTCAACCTGGTCACCCATTAGAGTACTGAAGATCTCTTCTGCACCTATCGCATCTTCAACAGTGACCTGCAGAAACGTCCTGACCT
>JADHUV010000019.1 GCA_016784355.1 Nitrospira sp.
GACAAAGTAATGGAGGTGTCCACTTTTTTCAGCTTACCTCACTCAGTAGATGAGGCATCAAAGCCATAGGTAAAAAGGTCCTCCTTGTTTGTTGCGACCTTGCCGGGGAGGACGTTTTCTATTTTCTTTTTGAATAGGTTAAATGCCATGGTGGTTGATTATAACAAAACATGCTTACTGATACACAATTAGAACCCTGATATATAAAGCCTGTTCATAATAAACGACGCAAACAAATTTTAGTTTTGATTAAAAATTACTCAAAACTAATCTCAACAAAAAACTCACCGGCCTCAATCTTAAACGGGATGATGACAACAGGTCCCTTTGACTTGTGAGTGATCACATGATTTTTACCCATAACCATGGTAGGTATAGCGAGGTCGAATTTGTACCCTTTTTCAGAGAGGCGCATCTTCGCTCCACCACATACCATATTGGTTATCTCCCCGACCATGTCCGCAACCTCACTATCCAGCACTTCTATTTTTTCGCAAAGCATCTTACTGGCTATATCAAGGATGGCAGCCTCGGTAAATGTTATCGCCAGGGAGCCCTTTGTCTGCTCACTGGCCATGCCGATAATACCGCTGACATCACCCTTGGCCTCTGGCATACCTTTATCCTTAAGTGAAGGTTTTCCAGCAACAGCATTTGTCATGGCCATAGTAGAAAGTACTTCCAGAAGGGCCTCCAAAAAGGGATTGATAAATTCAGCTTTCATAAATTTCTCCTATAAATCAATAAATATCAAAATAATAACCATATTTTTAAAACATTTCTACAGCTTCATATCATACATATAAAAATTTTCTAAAATCAACAAACCCATGCATTTTTTTCAGATCCTGTATTTTTCGTTTGACTTCATTTTAATGATTGTATTAATATTACTTCCAGCAGTATCCTTTAAACTAGTCCTGAGAGGCTGGAAAGGCGAGAATACGTATTCTAAATTTCTCACAGAATTTCGCACTCCTCCCTCTCACGATCAAATTTTATTTCTTTACCTTTGAGGTAGTAATGTCAAAACTAATTTTAGACAGCAGTGATGTCAACCGCGCCATCCGGCGAATGGCCCATGAAATAATCGAAAAAAATAAGGGTAGTGCCAATATCTGTCTCGTTGGCATTCAAAAAGGCGGTGTTATACTTGCAAAAAGACTGGCTGCCCAGATTGAAATAATTGAGGATACCGCTATCGAGGTCGGAACCCTTGATATCACCTTTTACAGGGATGACCTGAATACCAAGGAAAATCAACCCGTTGTCAATAAAACCGATATCCCCTGCATAATAAGCAACAAAACCCTGGTTCTTGTCGATGATGTACTGTTTACCGGCAGAAGCATAAGGGCGGCAATGGATGCACTGATTGATTACGGCAGACCGGCGTATATACAGCTGGCAGTATTAATAGATCGCGGGCACAGGGAACTTCCAATAAGGGCTGACTATGCCGGTAAAAATATACCAACTGCCTTTAATGACCTCATTGAGGTTTCAATTTCTGAAGAACCCGACAATGACCGGGTAGTAATTATTAACGGGCAGTAGCTGATACTGCTCTTTTTTTTTATTAATTATGATTAAATCTAAAGACCTATTAGGCATAAAAGAACTTGAGGTAGAAGAAATCTACCATATCCTGGAGACGGCAGCCGGCTTTAAAGATGTGCTTAAACGGGATATAAAGAAGGTGCCTGCACTGCGCGGCAAGACCGTAGCAAATCTTTTTTTTGAGCCTTCTACAAGAACCAGGACTTCTTTTGAACTTGCGGCTAAGCGATTAAGCGCTGATGTTATCAATATTTCGGTGCCGAACAGCAGTGTTGTCAAGGGAGAGACACTGAAAGACACTGCGCTGACGATTCAGGCACTGGGTGCAGAGATAGTCATAATACGTCATACTTCAGCCGGGGTTCCTCATTTTTTAAGCAGGGAGTCAGGTTTATCGGTTGTAAACGCAGGCGATGGCACCAATGAACATCCAACTCAGGCCCTGCTTGATGCATTTACAATTCAGTCCCACAAAAAGAAATTTAAAGGTCTTATAGTTGCAATTGTAGGTGACATTGCCCACAGCAGGGTTGCCCGTTCCAATATATACGCGCTTATAAAACTGGGGGCCACAGTAAGAATCATATGCCCGCCTACCCTTATGCCGTCGCAGATTGAAAAACTCAATATTGAAGTATATGATTCGCTCGAAAAAGGCATCAAGGGTGCTGATGTTGTTATGGCCTTAAGGCTGCAGTTAGAAAGACAGAACAAGGGGTTTTTACCGTCTCTTGATGAATACTTCAACCTGTATGGACTTACCACAGGGAAGATGAGACTTGCAAAAAGTGATGCAATAGTAATGCATCCCGGACCTATGAATCGGGGTGTGGAAATAGAATCGAAAGTTGCTGACGGACCTCAGTCTGTTATTTTGGAACAGGTGACTAACGGACTTGCGGTAAGAATGGCCATATTATATCTACTCTCTGGAGTTAAATCATGAAGACACTGATAGTAAACGGATTTGTAATAGATCCTTCACAAAATCTGGAAAGCAAAAAAGACATATTAATAGAAGGCAAAAAAATACAGGGCATCTATCCCGTCGGAGAGGCCCCCTCTGCTGACCGGACAATAGATGCATCTGACTGCATTGTAATACCCGGACTTGTGGATCTGCACACGCACTTAAGAGAGCCGGGTTTTGAGTACAAAGAAACCATAGCCTCCGGCACCATGGCCGCGGTTAAGGGCGGATTTACCACTGTATGCTGTATGCCCAATACCAAGCCATCGAATGACAGCGAGTCTGTTACAGAATTCATCATGGACAAAGCCCGTAAAGAAGGAGCCTGCACCGTCTACCCGATCGGAGCCGTTACCAGAGGACAGAAAGGTGAAGAGCTTACTGAACTGGATGCAATGAGCAAAAGCGGCTGTATAGCCTTTTCTGATGACGGGATGCCTGTAACAAACAGTCTTATAATGAGACGGGCTCTGGAGTATTCCAAGATATTCAATGTCCCAATAATTGCACATTGCGAAGACCCGTTTCTAGCTGAGGGCGGTTCAGTCAATGAAGGCTTTTACTCAACCACCGTCGGACTTAAGGGAATTCCAAAGGCGGCTGAAGAAATAATGGTTGCCAGAGATATTATCCTGTGTGAGCTGACAGGAGGAAAACTGCATATTGCACACGTTTCCTCCGGGGGATCAGTGAGAATTATAAGAGAGGCCAAAGCCAGAGGGATAGCCGTAACTGCGGAAACATGCCCGCATTATTTCAGCCTGACTGATGAAAGGCTCACTACCTATGACACTAATCTCAAGGTCAACCCGCCGGTACGGACTCAGGAGGATGTAGATGCAATAAAAGAAGGACTGAGAGACGGCACGCTGGATATTATAGCTACAGATCACGCACCTCATCATTCAGATGATAAAAACAGGGAATTTGATACGGCCGCTTTCGGAATTTCAGGGCTTGAAACCGCCTTTGCCCTTAGCCTGAAACTTGTCAAAGACGGCCTGATAGACCTGAACTACCTTATTAAATTAATGTGCCTGAGACCTTCATTAATTGCTGGAATCAGCAAGGGTACATTGCAGCCCGGAGCAGATGCCGACCTAGCTATTATAAATACAGAAAAAGAATACACGGTTGATTCTGCAAAGTTTTTGTCAAAGGGCAAAAACTCTCCGTTTCACTCCTGGCAATTGACAGGTAAGATTGAGCATACAATAGCGATGGGAAAACTTTACAACTGGGATTAATGTGAACAATATGAAAAATATTACAAAAGTTGCAAATCTTGTACTGGCCGACGGAACCGTATTTGAAGGTTCCGCCTTTGGTGCCGATGGTGAATCGATGGGAGAAGTCGTATTTAACACATCGATGGCAGGTTATCAGGAGATACTGACCGATCCATCCTACAAAGGACAGATCGTGATTATGACCTATTCTCAAATAGGCAATTATGGAATAAATGAGGCCGATGCAGAATCTGAGGCTGTACATATAGAAGGCTTCGTGGCCAAGGAATTTTTCGATTTTCCCAGTAACTGGCAATCCCGGACAAATCTTGCAAGTTATCTGAAAGAACATAATAAAGTAGTGATTCATGGAATAGATACCCGGGCACTGACCAGGCATATACGCGATAATGGCGTACAGCCCGGAATTATTTCCACAATTGATAAAGATCATAAAAGCCTGCTCGCAAAGGTCAGAAAATATCCCGGCATATCCGCCTTTGACCTTGTAGGTGAAGTAAGCACAAAGCAGCAATACAAATGGAGCGAGGGCTTATGGAAACTTCACAAAGAAGAACCGGCTGAAAGTAAGGGACGCAAAAAACTGGCCGTCTATGACTTTGGTGTCAAACGCAATATTCTGCGCCACCTTTTTGATGCAGGTTTTGATGTGACAGTAATACCGGCCCATACGCCTGCTGAAGAGGCGCTTGAGATGGCAGACGGAATAGTCCTGAGCAATGGCCCGGGAGATCCGGAAACCGTTACGTATGCGGTTGAAATCGCTAAGAAGCTTATTGGAAAAAAGCCTGTCCTGGGTATATGCCTTGGACACCAGATACTTGGACTTGCACTCGGCGGTACTATCTACAAATTGAAATTCGGCCATCATGGCGGCAATCATCCAGTGATGGATCTGGCAACAGGCAAGGTGGAGATCACCTCTCAGAACCATAACTATTGTGTCGATGTTTCCAGCCTGAAAGACGTGGTTGAACTGACGCATAAAAATCTTTACGACGGCACAGAAGAAGGTATGAAGCACCGGGAACTGCCTGTCATGTCACTGCAGCATCACCCGGAAGCAGGCCCTGGACCTAACGATTCAGGATATATTTTTAAACGGTTTATGAATATGGTAAACAAGGGTTAGAATCAGCGAATGTCTAAAGAAGAGGCATATACAATTGAAAGAGAAGGTGAAAAATTGACTTTCACAACCACCTCCTTCCGGGCAGAAAAGAGCAGCGTACTGCACGAAGGGGTATATTCACCGGAATTTTCTTCGATAATGCTGGCCTCTGCGGCTGCCGCAGGAATATATGCAGCTGGAGAGTATTTCAATATAAGTTCTATAATTTTCAGACTGCTGCTCGCCCTGATAATTTTCATCCTGGCCTTCTGGATCTCTGTGCAGTATGTATTTCGCAAGAGACATCTAAAGGCAGTATTTGATAAATCCTGCAATGAGCTTTCACTGACAATACCCGGATTTATCACAACCACTCATGAAAAAATAGCACTTAATCAGATAAACGATATCGCAATGGAAACAAAAACACTTGTACATGAAAACCCTGACGGTATAGCATTCGTACAGCGCATTGCAAAACAGCATGGCGGGGCAGTCCCCGGTCTCGGAGATCCGGAGGAGTTCATCACTCTTTCATTGAAACTGGAGAACGGATCCGAGAGAATAATTTTAGCAGTTAAAAGCGATTACGAACCGGAAATACCCTTGAAAGAATTAAAGACTTTCATTGCAATATAAATTTAAAGTTACCAATAAATGGTGACCGAAAAGAAACAGCAATAGTAAGGAATATAAATGCCTAAACGTACAGATCTTAAAAGCATATTACTTATTGGTTCTGGCCCTATCATAATCGGCCAGGCATGTGAATTTGACTACTCAGGGGCTCAGGCCTGCAAGGCGCTTCGCGAGGAAGGTTACAGGGTTATACTTGTCAACTCCAATCCGGCCACCATAATGACCGATCCTGAAATGGCTGATGTAACATATATTGAGCCTCTTACCGTAGGCATACTCGAGATGATTATTGAAAAAGAAAGGCCGGATGCGCTGCTTCCCACTATGGGAGGTCAGACCGCCTTAAACCTCGCCATTGAACTGTCTGAGGCAGGGATACTAGACAAATACAATGTAGAGCTTATAGGTGCAAAACTCCCGGCTATCAAAAAAGCTGAAGACAGGGAACTGTTTAAGGAAGCCATGACCAGCATTGGACTGGCCACTCCTAAGAGTGCAAATATAAGTTCTCTTGAAGAAGGCTTAAAGGCAACAGACATCCTTAATTTTCCGCTTATCCTGAGACCGTCTTTTACGATGGGTGGCACAGGCGGCGGTATCGCTTATAACATAGATGAGTACGAGGAAATCCTGAAAAAAGGCTTAAAACTCAGCCCTGTCAATCAGGTCCTTGTAGAGGAGTCCGTACTTGGCTGGAAAGAATACGAGCTTGAGGTAATGAGAGACAATAAGGACAATGTTGTCATCATCTGTTCCATAGAAAATTTCGATCCAATGGGTGTTCACACAGGCGACTCTATAACAGTTGCGCCTGCACAGACTCTTACGGATAAAGAGTATCAGGTAATGCGGGATGCTGCTATAGCGGTAATGCAGGAAATCGGCGTTGATACCGGGGGATCTAATGTTCAGTTTGCAATCAATCCGGAAAACGGTGAGATGATTGTCATTGAGATGAACCCGCGCGTTTCCAGAAGTTCCGCACTCGCGTCTAAAGCCACAGGCTTTCCTATTGCCAAGATAGCTGCAAAACTGGCGGTTGGTCTTACTCTTGATGAAATACCCAATGACATAACCAAAGAGACCCCTGCCTCTTTTGAGCCTACACTGGATTATGTCGTAGTAAAATTTCCCCGGTTTGCTTTTGAAAAATTCCCCGAAGCAGATTCCACACTCATGACCCAGATGAAGTCAGTCGGTGAGGCCATGTCCATCGGCAGGACCTTTAAAGAAGCCCTGCAGAAAGCTCTGAGAAGTCTTGAGATAGACAGTTTTGGTTTTGAGCCTGTCGATGCTCAACTTAACGACATTAGAGATAAAATCAAGATTCCAAGCTGGGACCGGATCTGGTATGTGGCCCATGCCATGCGCCTTGGTGCTGATAATGAAGAGCTGCATGCCTTAACAAAAATAGATCCCTGGTTTCTGCACAATATGAAACAAATAATAGATATGGAGTCAGAGATAGTTCAATCCGTAGAATCCGGCAATATATTTCTGGATGCCGCCCTTATGTTTCGGGCCAAGGAGTACGGTTTTTCTGACAGACGCATAGCCGCACTGACAGGTTCTGACGAAACATCAGTCAGAGAGGACAGGCTTAACAAAGGGATCAAGGCCGTCTATAAAATGGTGGACACCTGTGCCGCTGAATTCAAGGCCTTTACACCGTACATGTACTCAACCTTTGAAAGACCTTATTACAAAGTAATCGAGACAGCTCAGGGGAGTGAAAGCCGTACCATATTAGCAGCTGAATGTGAATCAAACCCTACTGATAAAAAGAAGATCATGATACTTGGAAGCGGCCCTAACAGAATCGGACAGGGAATCGAGTTTGATTACTGCTGTGTCCACGCGGTCCTGGCCCTGAGGGAACTCGGATACGAAACTATTATGGTTAACTGTAATCCTGAGACAGTCAGTACTGATTATGATACGGCGGACAGGCTTTATTTTGAGCCGCTTACACTGGAAGACACTCTTAATATTATTCATACAGAAAAGCCGGAGGGAGTAATTGTCCAGTTCGGAGGACAGACACCTCTTAAACTTGCAGTTCCTCTTGAAAAGGCGGGCGTTAAAATCCTGGGGACTTCACCTGATTCTATCGACCGGGCAGAGGACAGAAAACGCTTCAAGGCCATTTTGCACAAGCTTGATTTAAAACAGCCGGAAAGCGATACAGCCACGTCAGTCGACGAAGCAGTGAATGCCGCTAAAAAGATTGGGTACCCTGTAATGGTACGACCTTCTTACGTACTCGGGGGCCGTGCCATGGAAATTGTTTACGATGAAAACAGCATACGAAACTATATGACCAGAGCGGTCAAGGCTTCGCCTGATCATCCTATACTTGTGGACAAATATCTTGAGGATGCAATAGAGGTTGATGTGGATGCTGTCTCTGACGGCACGGATGTAGTCGTCGGGGGAATTATGGAACATATTGAGGAAGCCGGTATTCATTCCGGAGATTCTGCCTGTTCCCTGCCGCCCTACTCTCTATCGCATGTAATAATGAATGAAATAAAAATACAGACTTCTAAACTGGCAAAGGAGCTTGATGTCATAGGATTGATGAATATTCAGTTTGCAGTAAAGGACAACGAGATTTATATTCTTGAGGTCAATCCTCGAGCCTCTCGCACGATACCTTATGTAAGCAAGGCAATAGGTAAGCCTCTTGCAAAGATAGCCGCAAAGATCATGGTCGGCAAAACCATTGCTGAACTGGGTCTCACAGCAGACGTGATTGATATTGATCATTTCTGTGTCAAAGAGGCTGTTTTCCCTTTTGACAGATTTTCCGGAGTTGATACTCTTCTCGGTCCCGAGATGAAATCGACCGGTGAGGTCATGGGCATTGATAAAGACTTCGGACGGGCTTATGCAAAGGCTCAGGAATCTGCGAAGAACTCTATGCCGCTTAAGGGAAATGTATTTATCAGCGTAAAGGACAAGGATAAACCGGAGATAATATCTCTGGCCACAAAACTGTCCACGCTCGGCTTTTCAATAATAGCTACAAAAGGCACCGCGTTTTACCTGACACAGCAGGGAATAAACACTGAAACCATAAACAAGGTAGCCGAGGGACGGCCTCACTGTGTAGATCTGATCAAGGATAAAAAAATTGATTTTGTTATCAACACAGTTGCCGGAGCAAAGGCTCAGAGGGACTCTTTTTCTATAAGAGAAACTGCGCTGCAGTACAAGGTCACCTATACAACTACAATAGCCGGAGCAAAGGCCGCTGTGAATGCCATAGATGTCATGCTCAATAAAAAGATAAACATAAAGGCTCTACAGGAATATCACAACTGATTTGAGCTTTACCCTGCGCTGACACAAAAGGGTTGTCAGTTGAAATCTTGATGATATAATATTATAAAGTTCATCTGGAAGCTGCCGTTCTTTACATTCGGCGGTCTTGCTTGTTAAAATTTTTTTATTAATTATAACGAAGGAGCAGTTTTATGCAGAGAATACCACTGACCCCTGAAGGTCTACAAAAGCTTAAAGACAATGTTGAAGACCTTATAAAGGTACAAAGACCAGCTAATATAAAAGCAATTGCCGAGGCACGTGCACATGGCGACCTTTCAGAAAATGCCGAGTACCACGCAGCCAAAGAGCGCCAGTCTTTCATCGAAGGAAAAGTACAGGAACTGCAGGGGAAAATCGCTATGGCAGAGGTCATAGATCCCTCTAAGATAAAACAGGACAAGATCGCCTTTGGAGCCACAGTCAAGCTGCTCGATCTTGATACAGATGATGAAAAGACCTATATGCTGGTTGGTCCTGAAGAAGCTGATATCAAGGCCGGCAGGATATCCATTCACTCGCCTATCGGCAAAGCATTAATCAGCAGAGCTGTAGGTGACGAAGTTACGGTCAAGGTACCTGCACGTACTATAGAGTATGAGGTCCTTGAAATACGTTTTGAATAAAATCATAAAAGCAAAGATACAAGACAACCGAAAAATCATTGACCGGCATTATCTCCTGACTCTGGAGCCTTCAACTGCAATAACCACCCCGAAGCCCGGGCAGTTTTATATGCTATCGGTAAATAACGGACTTGATCCTCTTTTAAAACGTCCGCTCAGCGTCCACAATTTCCTTGATGGAAAGCTGCAGTTTTTATACAGGGTAGTTGGTAAGGGAACTGACTTATTATCATCCAGGGTTACAGGTGAAAGCATTGATATCTTAGGCCCGCTTGGAAACGGTTTTACTGTATCAAAGACAAAACAGATAATACTTCTGGCAGGAGGACTCGGCATAGCGCCGATATATTACCTGGCAGCATCTATTGCCGGCAGAAAACCTGTCTTGATATACGGAGCCGGAACAAAAGAAACACTTATTTACAGAGACCAAATAAAGAATCTGGGGATCGAGACAGTGATTGCTACGGATGACGGCTCTTACGGGAAAAAAGGTAATGTTGTCACTGTTCTAAAAAAATATCTAAAAGATACCTCTCTGCCTTACACCGACCATATTATTTATACCTGCGGTTCTGAAGCAATGCTGAAACCATTAGCTGAATTTGCATCAGAGCATGGCATTAAGATTCATGCCGCAATGGAGCAGAATATGGCCTGCGGAGTCGGTACCTGTATGGGCTGCGTTGTTAAGACACGGAAGGGTCTCAAGCGTGTCTGCAAGGAAGGCCCGGTATTTAATTTAAATGAGATTGAGTGGGAATAATTTCTTGAAAAATCAAAAAGCCATCGATATGAAAGTCAGTCTCGGCCGTCTAAAACTTAAAAATCCGGTAATGACCGCCTCCGGTACTTTTGGTTACGGTAAGGAATACTCTGAATTTTTTGATATAAACAAACTGGGTGCTATAGTTATTAAGGGGATATCGGTCAACCCTATGCCGGGCAATCCTACTCCCAGAATATGCGAAACCCCGTCGGGGATGATTAATGCCATAGGACTGCAGAATCCCGGCCTGAAGGGATTCTTAAAAGATCAGGTCCCCTTTTTAAAACAGCTGAAAACCAAAGTCATAGTTAATGTACTCGGAAATTCTGCAGATGATTATATCAGACTTGCTGAAGCCGTTGAAGAAGCGGGCATGAATGCGGTTGAGCTGAATGTCTCCTGTCCAAATGTGAAAAAAGGCGGTATCGTTTTCGGCACTGATCCTAAAGCCTTTGAAGACCTGATAACTGCCGTACGAAAAAAGGTCAAACTTCCCCTGATAACCAAACTTTCGCCTAATGTAGCAAAGATAAGCGAGTTTGCCAAAATCGCAGAAGACTGCGGTTCAGATATTATCTCATTGATTAATACCCTGACAGGTATGAGTATCGATATCAATACCAGAAAACCCAGGATAGCAAATATAATAGGAGGACTTTCCGGGCCTGCCATTAAGCCTGTTGCTGTGCGTATGGTATGGGAATGCCGCAAGGCCGTAAAGATACCTATAATAGGCATGGGCGGAATCATAGCCGCTGAGGATGCCGTTGAGTTCATGCTTGCCGGTGCTGACGCTATTGCAGTTGGTACAGGAAACTTCCTTAACCCCCTGACAACCCTGCAGGTTCTTGAAGGAATTAAACTTCATATGAAGTCACAGGGCATCAACTCAGTAAGTGAGATTACAGGAGGACTGATTTGCTAGAACGACCACTTATAACACTTACCACGGATTTTGGCCTTAAAGACCCATTTGTAGGCTTGCTTAAAGGGGTCATTCTCGGTATCAATCCTAATGCAAAGATAATAGACCTGAGCCATAAAATTCAGCCTCATAATATCTTTGAGGCATCGCACGTACTTGCGATGAGTTATGACTATTTCCCCCCTGCGACCATAAATCTTGCAGTTGTTGATCCGGGAGTAGGAGGCTCACGCAGGCCCATATTGGTCATAACTGAAAACCACTATTTTATCGGTCCGGATAATGGCATTTTTACTAACATATTTAACAAATATGAGACCTCTCATTTTTTCAAAGTAATACATATAACTGCCTCTCATTACTTCAGGCCGATGAAGGGCACAACCTTTCACGGACGCGATATTTTTGCACCTGTAGCGGCCTACATGTCAAAGGGCCTGGAGCCTGATAAATTAGGGGAACCTATAACTGATTACATTAAGCTTGATATCCCGAGATGTTCCTTAACCGCAGATAATGAGTTAAAAGGCGAGATAGTTTCTGCAGACCACTTCGGCAATGCCATATCCAACATATCTTTTGAAGAACTCGCTGGACTCGGTTCAGCTGTTGAAATGCACATGTTAAAGGCTGTGTACAAGGGTCAGGAACTTCAGATAGTAAATTCGTATTCTGAGAATATAGAGGACGGACTGGCTGCCATCGTGAACAGTTTTGGCCATATAGAGCTCTTTGCCAATCAAAAAAGCGCTGCCCTTATATTTGACATCAAAATAGGGGATAGTGTTATCATATCGCTTACTTAATTCCGTGACTATTTTGTATTCAATGGCGGACACCGGTCTTAGGCCGGATAAACTTCGGACTGACGGCTAAAGAGAGCATACTAATGAATATATTACTGATTGGAAATTTTGCCCCGCCGTATGAAGAAGAAAATCTGTATAACTTTTCCCTTTTAAGAAAACTCGAAGAAGACGGCCACACCTGCTCGGTAATCAATATATCCGAGACCAATGCCAGAGATAAAAGCTTCACCAATGCAAGTCAGTTTTTTGATTTTGTAATGAAACTCATGAAAATGGCTCGCAACAAACAGGTCGTTCATTTTAATAGTAAGGGCTATCTCAGACTCGGCCTGATGAAACTGTGCATGTCCGTTCTAATCGGGAAGATGTTCAAGGCCAAGACCTTTGTAACAATTCACGCAGAGCTGTTTTCTATTCAAGGACAGATGCGCAGTCCTGTCGGAGGGCGTCAGACTCTGTTTACTGCCTTCACTAATGCTACAAGGATTATCAGCAGTGATCAGGACACCTATAACACAGCCTCGATGTACATGCAAAAATCTAATTTTGATCTCATCCCTTCTTTTCTATATGCCCCAAAAAGCTTGAAAGGCAGCCCCAAGGCAATAGAGGCTATGGACAAAAAAGACAAGCTGATAATAATTTCGAATATCGGATATCCCTCGCTTGTTTACAATATCCTTCATGAACTGGTGACGAGCTATCCCCTCCCTGAAAATACGGGCGTTGTCGTATCCCTTGCGGATAAACCAACAGCCAAGCTTCAGCACGCTATTGAAGAAGATGGGAAGGATATGCTGAACAACCTGATCTTCATTGAACCGGATGATCTTGAGACCATGCTAATCGCCTACTCCAAGGCAGATATTGTCCTTAGACCCCTGAGCTGCGACGGTCTGACATTTTTTGAAGAGTTTGCACTGTCCGTCAAAAAGATCCAGCAGGCTGGAGAATATGTATACTTTCCGAGCGGCCTGGTATTTGTAAAAGAAGGTCTCGCTGCAGAACTTTGCGTCTGTATTATTAATACGCTGCTGTGTGTAGAGACAGGCCCGGCGCCCGAGGTTGAGGGAGAATCCTCTTACTTAAAGCTTAAGCAGTTATACGAAGAATAGAGGATACCTATTTTTCAAACAGTTCAGGCATCTCTTTCCTGGCGGCCTTCAATTTACTGTCATAATCCAGATCACCTTTTGCCAGGTACCTTGAGATAAGTCTTGAAAGGGTTGCTTTACCATTACCCGCAACAGTCCTGTACAGCCAGTCAATCCGGTAATTGAGCGACCTTGCAGTTGTAAAAAAGAACACGCCGGGCTCAACAAGCCTTTTTGCCAAAAAATAAAAAATATTAAGAAACAGCTCGTGAACCCCACTTCTCTCTTTTTCCGGTTTGTTTAAAAGTCTCACAAGCCAGGAGGGAATAATTGAGGTAATTGATAGCAGCCTGTTTTGATAAGTATCATCAATATTCAGCAGATAGCGGTAAAGATAGGCATCAGGTTCAGTTACACCTTCAGCCACAGCGCGATCGGCAAGGGCTGTACCAGGGAAAAAAGTCAGGTGTGCAAGGGATGTTACAAATGGTTTCTTTAATGTAGATATAGCATGGATAGTTTCCATCCGGTCTTCTTCTGTTTCATAGGGATTATCCACTATCATCTCATAAAAGGCCGCTGCCCCGGTTGCTGCAATAATATCCGAGGCATTCTTCACAGACTCAAACTTTATACGTCTGTCATAAATCTCATAATTGACCCGATCACATCCGCTCTGTACTCCCATCACCACCCAGCACATGCCGGCCTTTTTTAACAATGTGATCTTTTCCTGATCGATCATGGTCGGAATAACCCTGACAATAAACGGAAGATTAACTTCTTTTTTATAACGCTCACTGAACTCCCTGACCCACTCGATGCTGTGAGTAAAAAAACAGTCGTCCTGAAAATTCATGTACAGTACGAAGCTATTTTTTATCACTTCACGGATTTCATCTAAAACACTATCAACAGACCGCTCTCTGACCTTACGCCCGTAGACGTGAATAAAAGCAGAGTTTCCGCAGTAGGCGCACTTAAACGGGCAACCCCTGGTGCTGATGATCATATGACAGGTTCCGCCATATAACGCATACATCCTGAAGAGTTTTTCATTATCAGAGAAATCCAGAATCTTTCCATTATGCAGGACATAAAAGTAGTCTGGAAGATACTGCTGCACAGGCAGACTGTCGAGATCAGGATTAGGTTCGGCCAGGGGGTTACGTATGATTTCTGTACCAGTATTGACCCAGAGACCCGGTATCTCCGGAAGTTCACTTTTATCTGCATGCTGCAGATAATCAAGAAGGGAGACAATGACCCGCTCACCCTCCCCTGTACAGACATAATCGGCATACTGGATACATTCTTCCGGTCTTATAACAGCATGGACTCCGCCCCATATGACCCTTGCCCTGAAACGCGCCTTGAGCAATCGTGTCAGGTTTTTTGCAGGATAATACTCAATAGACATCAGGCTGATACCGATCAGGTCAGGACGATACTTCCTCAAAAAATCTTCAATGACCCTATCCAGGTCTTTTTCAAGATATCCCGGCAGGTAGAGGATCTTTACCTCATGCCCATTTGCC
This sequence comes from Nitrospira sp., assembly GCA_016784355.1. Lineage (GTDB taxonomy): Bacteria > Nitrospirota > Thermodesulfovibrionia > UBA6902 > UBA6902 > JACNKH01. The sequence continues at coordinate 14,619 of JADHUV010000019.1, forward strand.
ATAGCACTGGCAGCGACATATTTCAGGCCGGTTATATAGGCATTGGATTGTAGTGAGATCAGGAGAAGTTTCATTATAATTAAGGCCGCAAATCAGGCAGGTTAATTATATAGAAATGGGGGGAATGTTTCAAATAAGGCGAAATGAAAAGTAAGGGCAAGGCATCGCATCGCCTTGCCCTTAAGATAGATATGAGCTATACGTTAGACTGCTTTTTCCTCATATACCCTCTACCGGCCAGAAATGTTCCGCCGAGTATGAACAGGGTTGTGCTGACTGGTTCGGGGGCCACTGCAGCTGTGCTGTAGGTAACCAGGTAGTCTACTTCACCAACTGAAATTGAAGCACTTGTAACACTATCAGTTAATGCTGATGCAATAATCTGAACATCTATGACGTGACCCAGCGTTGTATTGATATTAAGAACCTCACCGCCGGAAACATCACTAAAGGTGTTAAGAGTACCACCGGCTGAAAGATCACCTAACCCAAAGGATAGAGCTGTCCTTGATAATTCCACAGAATCTGTCAGATCCGTTACTATAATATCGAGGGTAGCAGATCCATTATAGCGACTGAACGCATTAGTACGAAATGGAGCTGGAACATTATAATCATAGTTATACGCATAAGTTAATGAAAGGACTGCATTATCAGCCGTAAATCTACCCCACATTCCCGCATATGCATTGTTGTATCCGTCTTCATCTGAATTAATCATCGAATACAAATCAAAAGCATTACCTGATACATTTGCTGCCGCAGTGCCAAATGCTCCTATCGAAGTACTCGCAGAAACCGGAATGGGCGGGCTTGCCTGCGAATCTGTATATTCAGTCCCTAAATACGCTGATGCAGCTTCTGCTTCATAAGTAAGCGATGACCACTGCTGCGCACCTGCTACTGCAGGCAACAGCAGAATACCGATTGACCACATGGATAAAATAACTTTACTTGCTTTCATTAATTCCCCCTCCTTTTAAAGGATTATAATTAAAACCTGCTGTGATACTGCATAAATATGAGTGATTTCAGTTAGATATACATATGTTATAGGGGGGGGGCGACTTGTCAAGCTTTTTTATTCGATTATAAGTCAGACTTATATTTGCCGATATTGGCAAATATAACAGTTATTTGCTCCAGAGAAAAGATCATACAGCTTCTTTCTGGTCATCTCTGACAGCATATGCAACGTTATATTCACGATCTTCCTATCGGCAGGCAGGCTTGCCAGGGGAATCCACAAGTGGAAAATCTGGATATCCCGGTCAAACCGGAAAAAGAACAAGTATTCTAGGCTATAAAAAAACAGGCAAATCAACGCCTTACTCCCTACATTGTCATTATTATATGTTGATGGTGGATAACTGCTAAAAAGCACAAAGAGTATTCCAACTTTTCGGTATATATAAACATCACAACACCCAATACATCTATACAGCTATTGCTTTAAGTTCCTGCACTTCCGGTGATTTCTTAGTTGCAATCCATAGATCCAGCTTTGCCTGCATATATAGCCAGCTCTCTGGTGAAGTTGCAGTTGCTTTTGCTATTCTTACTGCCATCTCAGGACTTAATGATGCCTTGCCATTTAGCAACATAGACAATGTTTTCCTGGTCACTCCTAATCTTTTTGCTGCCTCTGTTACGGTAAGACCCAGAGGCTTAATCACATCTTCACTCAGGACTTGACCCGGATGCGTAGGCTTTCTTTTGCCAATCATATAACATTCCTCCCTTTTCTAATGATAATCACGGTAATCAACAAATCAAGTTCCAGAAATATTAGAACTGAATTGCAAAAAAGTATTAATGAAAATAAACTGATACCTTTTCAGCTACCAGACAACTCGCACATTCTTAAATTTCTTAATTCTTTCATCCTTACTGACAAGCTTACATCCATACTGCATAGCAGTTGCAACTATAATTCTGTCTGGTGGATCACCTTCCATACTTCCAAGCCGACAGCTTCTGACCGCAATAGACGGGGTCAGAGACGCAAGATGTACATTCGGCAGTTTTAGTGCCAGATCTATCCATACCTCTACATCCCTGTCTAATGTCAATCGCCCTTTTGAGACCAGCATTGCCGTTTCCCAGCAGCTGATTGCACTGACCAGCACCTTGTCTGCACCATCAATTACCTTTAGAGCCTTCTTTGACATTTTAGGAGAAGCGCTCGCCCACCATATCCATGCATGTGTATCAAGGAGTATCACTTAGCTACATCCCAGTCTTCATCAATCGGTGCCAGCAGATCATTTTCCATGATTATACTTCCGCTAAGGGATTCCTTCACAATCATTTCCGATGCAGCAAGAGGAACTACCTTGGCCACCGGTTTGCCCCTTTTCGTGATTATATAGGATTCATGCTCTTGTGATACCTGATCGAATATGGCAAGACATTGTGCTTTAAACTTTCCTGCACCTATTGTTTTCATGCTTCACCTCATTAATGACTATAGCTATATGACTATAGTCATTATAATATGCTCATAAAAAAAGGGCAATACCTTATTTGCCCCGATTACATGATTATACGGGGCGGGGTAACCCCGCCCCTACATGATGGAATTATGTTATATTCTGCCGTTGCCTCATATAACCTCTGCCGGCCATTAAAACCCCGCCCAATATGAACAGGGTAGTGCTGACTGGTTCCGGGGCAACTGACGCATTGTACGTCACCAGTAAATCATTTTCACCCCCCCAGAAAGATACTCCATCATATGTCTCAAGATGGTTTGTAGCCACCATGGATACACTTATAACATTGCCGGGAGTTGTGTTTATCCGCAGGATTTCTCCTCCGCTGCCTGTTTCCTGAGGGTTGTAATCGGTTACAGCACCTTCCGGCATCAGATGGTTTCTGTTAAGCAATACCTCCGATGTGGTCATATCAGTTACTGTTATATCCAGAGACATCCCGCCCATATTATATAATGAGCGATAATACTCGGTAGTATCCGGAGCGTTCGCAATATATGAGTAAGCGTAATCAAGTACAAACTCAGTATTTTGAGCAGTATACTCCCCCCACCATCCACCAACTGCTGTAACCATTGACATGTGGCTGTATGGAGTTGCTTTTGTATAAATATCAAAATATGTAGATGTAACCTCCGAGATTGCCGTCTCATAAGAGTGCTGAAGGATGGACGATTGCGTACCGCTGGATCCAATAGAAACATCATTGGTATAGTTGCTGTCATTATAAGGATAGCCATCAATGATAGACTCCGCCTCATATGTCAATGCAGACCAGTTCACCGCCTGCGCACCGACCATAGCTGGCACTAGCAATACACTTATTAACATCATGGATAAAATAATTTTACTTGTTTTCATTAATTCCCCTCCCGTTTTAAATGATTACAATTAAAACCTGCTGTGACAATACATAAAATATGAGTGGTTACAGTTAGATATCCATATGTTATAGGGGGGGGGCAGAATGTCAAGCTTTTTTATTCAGTTATAAGCCGGACTTATATTTGCCAATATTGGCAAATATAGCAGAGTTACTTCACAATAAGCTTAGCAAGTCTGCTATTTCGGGTGATCGTTTAAACTATTTCCTAAGCTGTGTGATTTCTTTTGTAAGAATGGTGGCCTTTTTTGATTCCATATTTCCTATAATAAGGCCCGCCTTTTTACTGTTCATCATAAGGAGGATCTGAACAGCAGTTTCATTATCCAGTCCTGTTAATCTCGAAGCCGCATCACCAGCGGCCATTGCCTCATATGCTTTGGCAACGTGCTTAAGCCGCTTATTGCCCAGCTCTTCCGCTTCTTTTAATGACTTATCTATATTTTCCAGAAGCTTGGTATATTTAATGATATCTTCGCTAAGTTCCTTCTTAAGGATATTCAGCCTATCAGTCTCATTTTTTACTTGTTCCGATCTTTTCTCGAGCTCGATGCGCTGTTTTTCAATAAGTATTAGTTCATCCTCTTCTGCGTATACATTAATAGTAGACATCAAAAAAAGGCTAAATATAACTATAATTACTATTTTCATAAATACATTTTCCTTGATATAGCAAAAAAATCATTGTCCTTCTGCTCCCTGTCGGCCACTTCCTTTTTCTCTTTTTTAACTTCTTTCTCTGTCAGAATCTCAAATACCTTTTCATCCTTATGAGCATTTAAAAGCAAGTTTTTTATATCGACGAGTTCTTTATTACATCTGGCAATAACCTTCTGCTGATTACTTATCTGAGTACCGATATACTCAAAGTTTGCATGAAATGAGTTAATACCATCAATACTCATTGAGCCGTCAGCACTCTTTTTATGAAAATCATCCATCATCTTACTGTAGTCCAGCTCTAGTTGCTCCAGCTTGGATTTTTCATAATCAACTATATCCGAAATCTTTTTAAATTCAATCTCTATTTCCTGCTTCTGATGGCCCTTGAGTGCTAATATTTTTGTTAGAATTTTTTTCTTATGCATTAGCCTTCTCCATCTCATCGAATATTAAATACAGTCCCTGCATTGCATCTGTATAATCAATAAGATCATCAACATCCTGTCTCAAGTATGCCTTCATTCTATCTCTTATTTTTATCGCATAATCTACTTTAGCATTCGCTCCGGGTTTATATGCTCCGAGGTTTATCATATCTTCAAATTTTTTATAGATAGACAATACTTCCATAAATTTACTGGAGTATTCTTTATGCTTGTCATCGATAACCTGAGGCATGACCCGGCTTACTGACTGCAGTATATCAATAGACGGATAATGATTTTCCATGGCAAGTTCTCGGGTAAGAACAATATGTCCATCTAAAATAGATCTTGTCATATCTGCTACAGGATCCATCATATCATCACCCTCGACCAAAACAGTATATAATCCGGTAATACTGCCTGTATTCTCAGAAGTACCTACCCTCTCAAGCAACTTAGGTATCAAGGCAAAAACGGAAGGGGTATACCCTCTGGTTGTAGGCGGCTCTCCAACGGCCAATCCTATCTCTCGCTGGGCCATAGCTACTCTGGTAAGAGAATCCATCAGCAAAAGCACATCGCTGCCCTGATCACGATAATATTCTGCAATTGCAGTGGCCATAAAAGCGCCTCTTACCTTTGCCAGGGGGGCCTGATCTGAAGTCGAGACTACCACAATAGACTTCTTCAGCCCTTCCTCGCCAAGATTTTTTTCAACAAATTCCCTGACCTCCCTGCTACGCTCACCAATCAGCGCTATTACATTAACCGAGGCCTCAGCATGTCTTGCGATCATACCAAGCAGCACACTCTTTCCTACTCCTGATCCGGCCATTATTCCCACTCGCTGACCCTTGCCGCATGTAAGAAGTCCGTTTATAGAGCGGATTCCTATATCCATCGGCTCAGATATGCGCTGTCTCATTAAGGGATTAGGAGATGTCGCAAACAGTGAGTAATCATGACCTTCGATCGGGCCTTTGCCGTCAATGGGATTTCCTGCGGCATCTATTACCCTGCCGACAAGATTGCCGCCGACCTTTACAGATAGATTTTTACCGAGAGATAGAACCCGACTGCCATGTCTTATTCCCGATATTTCACCGGTCGCCATTAATATGACCTTGCCGTCCTTAAACCCTACCACCTCAGCATCTACAGGAGGAGATCCATCAGAAAATATACGACATGCCTCACCAATAGAGACATCAAGTCCGGTAGCTTTTATGGTCAATCCGGTAATTTCAACAATCTTACCATAGACCTTAAGCGGCTTAGAGTCTTCAGCAACTTTTATGTAGTCTGCTAGATCAAGCACGCTCCGGCATCCCTTTCCACTCATCTAATATATTTTGAAGCATGGATTCTACATCGGTCACCACTTCCTCTGTCTCACTGGTGACCATTGGACCGCTTAATGGTACATTGGGATTCACATCAAAAACTATATCCTCATGAATCTCTGTTAGAGCGCTCCTATTATTGACAAATAACTCCTTAAGAGTAGGGTTGATTTTTATTGTAATCGTACCAACTTTTTTCAAGTGCTTCATGGCCTCCCGCACCAAAGTAATAATTAATTCCGGATTAAGACGAATTTCCTCATTAATAATTTTTCTTGCTACGGCAACTGAAAGATCCACCACCTGAGGCTCAAGAGAGGTTATCATATCTTCCTTAATAGCGATAATCTCTCCCAATATTTTTTCAAGACGCTCCATCAGCACAACAGCCTTTTGCTCGCCTGCTGAATAGCCTGCCTTTTCTCCGGTTGCAAACCCCTCTTCATAAGCCTGGCGCTGCAGTTCTTCCAGTTGTTTTTGCGTATTAGCCGTGCTGTCTTCATTTTCAAGAGAAGGCATCTGATACACAGCCGCATTACTTTCATTTGAAAAATCATGATCAAACAAGTTCTTCGCCTCCCCTTCCTGGCATGACTATCTTGCCTTCTTCATCAAGTCTTCTTGCAACCTTCACAATATTCTGCTGTGCGGCCTCCACCTCAGACACCTTAACCGGACCTCTCGTTTCCATTTCCTCTTTAAGCAGTAGCACTGCTCTCTGTGACATGCTCCTGAAAATCTTTTCCTTCAGACCTTCTGATGCAGTCTTAAGTGCCAGAGCAAGATCATCCGTACTGAGTTCCTTAAGTATAAGCTGAATGCCCCTGTCATCAATTTCTTCAAGATCATCAAAGGTCAGCATAAGCTCCCGTATAGAGTCTGCTAATTTATCATTCTGACTCTCAATACTTTCTAAAATACTGGTTTCCGTTGACCTGTCACACTGATTGAGAATCTCTGCAAGAACCATATTACCTTTGAACGTTTTACCATCTTTAGTTTTACCTATATCAAGCTGGACTCTAAGAACCTCTTCTATCTCCTTCATTGCCAATTCAGATATTCTCTCCGTTGTAGCAACCCTCATGGCCACATCACCCATTATATGATCCGGCAATGCCTGCATAACAGCAGAGGCCTGCTCAGGCTCAAGAAGACATATGATCATTGCAATAGTCTGAGGATGCTCTGCAATAAGAAAACTGGTAAGAGTCGTTGGATTAACCCACTTTAATGACTCCATAGCACTTTCTTTAGATACCATCTCAATAATTTTATCAGCACCATCACCAAGTCCCTTTCGAAGAATATTATTAACATATTCTTCCCCTCCCATCTGAGTATCTCCGCTTGTCACGGTATCAAGTGTCTCCTGAAAAATGCTTTGTACAATATTCTTATCATTTTTCTTGGATTTTCTCATATAAGAAGAAATCTTACCTATATCCTCTGGATCCAGGCTCTTCAGTATTTCAGACGCAACATTTTCGCCTACAGCGCTTAAAAATATTGCAGCTTTTTCGTATCCGTTAATAGGCATTTATTTTTCCTCCAGCCAGCCTTTCACAAGACCTGCAGCCTGCTGAGGATTACTTGCAGCCCAGTCTATAACTTGTTTTTCCATAGGCTTTTCCCTGGGTAGAAGCGGCATTTCTGTTTCATCAAGCTGAGCAATAGGGGCTACAGTAGTAACCTGGGGTTGAATCTTGGAGATGGACTGCATAAGTGGTTTAGCCACCATAAGAAAGAAAAGCAGCGCAACTATTATAGGTGCCAGATACTTCAGGACCCTGAAAACTATAGCCATGTAATCAGTTTTAGGCTCAGACATTTCAACAATATCCATCGGGGTAAAGGGCATTACCGTAACGCTTATTTCATCGCCTCGCTCATCAGAAAAACCAATCGTTTTTCTCACAATATCCTCATAGTAGGCAATATCTGCATCTGCCCTGACAATAAACTTGTCGGCATCCGGAAGACCTTCCTTCTGTGCAGCAAGTATCCCATCAACGAGTATGGCTACAGTCAATCGCTTAAGGGTAACCGGGGATTCAACAATTCGCCTTATAGTCTTACTGGTTTCATAGTTGATCACCTCATCCAATTTCTCCGACTCGGGCCCTTCAGAAGCAAACTGACCGGCAGCACCCCCAGGAAGATTGGCAGGCACACCCGGCACTCCACCACCGCCACCAGAACTGGTTTTTTCGGTGCTCTTTTGCTCACTCCTGATCACAGCGCCATCAGGGTCATATGTTTCTTCAGTCCTTTCACTCCTGGTAAAATCAAATTCAGCAGAGATCCTGGTCTTTATTCTATTTGCTCCAACAACAGGCTCCAATATTCCCTTTATCTTAGATACCAGATTTTTCTCATATGACTGCTGATATTCCATCTGGGAGCTACTCATATTCATAGCACTATCGCCATTTGGTCTGGTAAGCATATTGCCTCTATCATCAACTACTGTAATTCTTTCCGGCCCCAGATCCTCAACAGCACTTGAGACCAGGTGGACAATACCCTGAACTTCACCATTATTAAGCTGCCTGTTTAATGTCACAAAAACCGATGCCGTAGACTCCGGCTTGTCATTTTGAAAAGCAAAAAGTGATTTATCAGGCATAACCAGATGAACCCTGCTCTGTGATACCGCAGACATAGCCCTGATGGTACGCGATAATTCTCCCTCAAGCGCCCTCTTAAAATTCAGTTTCTGCACAAACTCACTGGTTGTGAAATTGGTATCATCAAATATCTCGAAACCAACACCTCCGCCAGAGGGCATCCCCTTACCTGCGAGTTCAAGTCTAAGGTTATATACCTTGTCAGCGCCCACCTTAATAGTACCTGTTGCACCCAACTCATATGCTACTTTCTGCGACTTCAGTTCATCGACAATCCGTACAGCATCCTCCTCAGACAAGTTGGCGTATAAAATCTGATAATCAACTTTCTGTACCCAGGCATTAACAAGAAAAATACCAGCAAGACTGATAACAATAACCATCAGAAGCGCTACTTTTTTACTTGCAGGCCATGAATTTATATGTACAAATACATCATCAAATGAAGCCATCTTATCCTCTCCGTGTATTAAGTTACCTCTTAATATTAATTGCTATATTTGCAGTTTCATGACCTCGTCATAAGTCCTCATAAGTTTATTCCTGACCTCCACCATTAACTGAAATGTCATATCCGCCTTCTCAATTGCCAAAACAGCACTAGTGATATCTCCACCCGTAGAAAGCTCAGTTACAGCCGCATCAACATCCTTCTGAACCTGAGAAACCTTAGTGAGGGCTTCATTGAGAACCTTGTCAAAACCACCACCCTTATCTTCATTGACCCCCTTGGTTCCTGACTTAAGCGGATCAATATTACTTCCAATTCCATTAATTCCCGAATCCGACATTATACCCTCCCTATCTCAAGTGATTTTTTGTACATATTTTTCGAAATATTAAAGGCCTTTACATTTGCTTCATATGACTTCATAGCCATCATCATATTGACCATTTCTTCAAGCACATTTATATTGGGCATCCGCACATTACCATTTTCATCTGCATCAGGGTGCCCCGGGTCATATACAGTTATAGGAGGCGCACCGTCCTCAACTATTTCTCTAACCTTAACGCCTTGTAATCCGCCCGACCTGTCTGATGTAATCGAAAACGACTCAAATACAACGTTCTTTTTCACATAAGGCCCGCCGTTTTCAGTAGTTGTAGACTGGGCATTGGCCATATTGGAAGCAATCGTATTGATCCTCGTTGCCTGTGAACCCATCGCTGAAGCACTTACTTTAAATAAATCCATTTTCTACCTCCTATTTAATAGCGCTTCTATACATCTTTATTTTAGTATTCAGCAACTTAATAGCGGTTTCTTGTCTAAGTGAATTTTCAGTCATTTTCGCCAACTCCGCGCTCGTCTTAACATTGTTACCATCGCCCCACGAAGGACTCCGATCTACCACTATTTGACCATTTACGTTACCTTCATTGGCAGTACTGATATGTTTAGAGTCTGTTTTCAGCATATTCATCTGCTGCTTCAGTGTATTCCCGAACTTAACGTCCTTAGCCTTGTAACCAGGCGTGTCTGCATTGGCAATGTTTGATGCCAGTACTTTCTGTCTCATGTTTGTTGACTGCAGTATTTTGTGCAATACTGTAATGTCTTTATCCATATATAAGACCTCCAGGGCATTTTATCTCACTAAGATCAATACAAAAACCATGCCAGCTTAATAAGACTAATAATATCAAACTATTCTCTCTGTTTATTTTCATATCAATAAAATATCGGTACATTTTTTCACTCAACAGGAAAATTTTTCCCATATACGCTCAATTTGTTCCTTATCGTTCTTACACTGACCCCAAGCAATTTTGCAGCCTTTGTCTTATTGCCGTTTGTATCTTCAAGTGTCTGTAAAATGAGATCCATTTCCATATCTTTAATCATGCCATTATTCTGAACAGGCAGTTGCTTCACTGAATCTTCTAGCATAAAGTCATCTTTCCCAATCCAGCTTTTCGGGGCAATAAGTATTGCCCTTTGGATAGCATTCTCAAACTCTCGAATATTGCCCCTCCAGTATCTAGTTGTAAGAAACTCAATAGTGTCATCTTCAAAGCCGTCAATCTTCTTGTTCAACTGTACAGAGAATTTCCTGACAAAGTGCTCTGCCAGCATTCTGATATCTTCCGGCCTTTCCCTAAGAGGAGGCAAAACAAGAGGAAACACACTTAAACGATAATAAAGATCCTCCCTGAATCTACCCTCCTGAATTTCCTTTTGAAGATCTCTGTTTGTTGTCGCAAGAACCCGCACATCTACCGGTACCGGCTGCCTGCCACCTATCCGGTCTATCTCTCTTTCCTGCAGCACCCTTAAAAGCTTTGCCTGCAGTGTCGCTGTCATCTCTCCAATTTCATCAAGTAAAATCGTACCGCCATTAGCAAGTTCAAACTTTCCAACCTTTCGCTCAGAAGCCCCTGTAAAGGATCCCTTTTCAAAACCAAAAAGCTCGGACTCAAGCAGATTATCAGGTATGGCAGCACAATTAACTGCAACAAAGGGTTTGTCTTTTCTCTGGCTTGATCCATGAATATATCTCGCTAAAACCTCTTTACCAGTACCGCTCTCTCCGAGAATCAGAACTGTCATATCGCTAACCGCTACGCTGGATGCAAGCTTCAATATATTTTTCATATTCTCATTATCAGTAACGACCTCTGATGAAGTACCGCACTGACGAGACATTACAGCATTAATAGACTGCGTAAGATCATCAAAAGAAAATGGTTTCATAAGATAATCACAAGCGCCCTCTTTCATAGCCCCGACAGCATTTTCCACTGTTGCAAAGCCAGTAATAACCAGAACAGGTATATTCCCAGCCCTGTTTCTTACCTCTTTTATAAATGACAGACCATCCATTCTGGGCATTTTCATATCAGTAATAATCATGGCAGGAACCATGGAATCCATTTTTTTCAGGGCTTCAATAGGATTTTCTGCAAGCTCAACATTGTACCCCATCCTAATGACAGCCTCTTTCATTGCCAATCTCATCTGCTGATCATCATCTACTGCGAGTATTGTCTTTTTTTCATCATTGTTAGGCATTTATTATTCCTTAACTGTTAAAGCATTGTCATACTTAATATCGCTGCTAATTTCTTTTATTGGCAGACAAACTGAAAATGTGCTGCCCAGAACTTCATTTCTTTCTGCTCTTATCACACCACCATGACTCTGAACAATCCTGTAAGCAATGGCAAGCCCCAGACCAGTGCCGCTTTCCTTTGTACTGAAGAAGGGATCAAATATGCTCTCAATATTATCAAGGGCAATACCCTCTCCTGCATCTTCAATGGATACAACCCCTTCTTCCTCATCACTATTTATACTAATTTTCACGACTCCGCCTTCAGACATTGACTGAACCGCATTCATAACAATATTCATAAACACCTGTTTTAAAAGCTCTGCATCCCCGCAAATAGTGATATCTTTAAAAAATTTTTCAACAATAATATTTCTTGTCTGCATTAGCGGGGCGAGTATAGCTATTGATTCATCCATGACCTGAGCAAGCTTGATGTTATTCATTGCTGGCTTTTTGGGCTTTGCAAAAAGAAGCATATTAGTCAATATATTATTGAGACTCTTAATTCCCGTTGAAATACCATTAGCCATTTCTGAGTGAGCTGTGCCCTGCAGGTCATTCGACAACATAGTCGCAAACAATTCTATACTGCAGAGCGGACTTCTTACTTCATGCACTATAGTTGCCGCCATTTCACCCATTGCAATAAGCCTGAGATTCATCTTATGATGTTTTTCAAGTTCTGCAATTTTGGCATTTTTTATCTCCAGTTCATTTGTCAGAAACTTAACTCTCTCACTTAACTTCGCATAATAAGTTTCGAGACTTTTGGAGGCCTCTGTAAAATCCATAAATGCCTGGTTCAGCTTAATAGCATCATTCATTAATATACCTCATCCACTTTGTTCAGAAGACTCATCTCCATGAGTTTCGATTTTGCAAGACGGTTCAGCAATTCGTTACCCTTCTGAAGTTTTTCATACATCACTTTGGATTCATCCGGTTTCGAACCAAGTCCAAGCCTATAAGCTATCCAATTGTCATCCGGTTTTTTCTTAAACGCTACCCGGTAATATTTAAGTGCTTTCTCTTGTAGAGAGTTCTCATAAAGCACATCTGCCAATCTCGAATATTCTTCTGCCTCCCAGGCAGAAGCACTTATCACAGACTCATAAAAATCAATACCTTTAGAAACCTGATCTGATTCGCTATTGATCAGGCCCCTTATAATATCTCTAAGAATTTCAAGATCAGTTTTGTCCAATCCCTGAACAAGCATTATATCCCCGAGTGCTTCAGAATACCTGCCTGCGAGCTGATTTGTTTTAGCCTCTACTCTATGCACTACATTCTGAGACGCTAACGTACCTTTGGCATACTGCATATACACATTTGAGTTTTCAATATCTCCCATAGCTATATAGTACTCAGCAAGCTTCAATGCGGCTATTGCCCTTGATTCGCCCGTTGTATTTTCTACCAGCCATTGAGATAATGCAATGAAAGGCTGGCCTTCATACCTGAGCATATCAGCTATTTTAATCAGAAATTCTATCCTTTGAACATCAATCATCCAAATATCCACCTCATTCCATAACTGAACAAAGCTTGCTCTCTTCTCAAGAACTTCCTCACCATCCTTAACTTTTATATCTGATGTCTTTGCTACTGCACCAGCAATACTACTATTTGCCGCACCGGACTCAAGCAGGGTTGTTTCCAATTCACTGAATACAGCTGCTGATGGATTATCACCATATAAAAGTTCCTTGATAACGCCTACTGATTTAGCAAAATTACCATTTTTTCTATATAACGATGCAAGTTGCAGAAGCACATCACGATGAAGAAATGAGTCAATATAGTTAATCATGATAATTTCGTAATGTTTAATGGCATTTTCTTTATCATCTTTCACCAGATATGCCTTAGCCAGTTGATAATGGCCCTCAATCCTCACCTTCCTGAACCTTGACTTGGTGGCATTATTAAATGATCTAATGGCATCATCAACAAGGGATTCTTTCATAGAGATATGCCCAAGACTGATAAAAGACATGTCTCTATACCGGCCAAAATACATGGCTGACAAGTGCATCCGAGCCTGCTTCAGTTCACCGGCAAGCCTCATATTCTCACCAATATAAAAGTATGTCTCGGGGTCTCTTTCAGGATATTTAGGATCTATCCTCAGTGCGCTGGCATAGGCTATCCTGGCATCTCGTATCTGACCCAGTTGCTGCAGAGCATTGGCCTTACCAAACATTGCAGCAGTAGAATCTCCGGCATTCGCATAATGCTTTATTGAATCTACATAATAACCATCAACTGCAAGACTTTCTGCAATGCCTAGTTCCGCAGACTCCATAAATTGCGAATCGGGGAATTCCCTTATAAAAAAAATAAAGTCAGCTGCCGCCTCCTGTATAAGGTCATGCTTTAAATAAAGTGATGCCCTTTTAATAAGAGCCCTCTGTTTAAGCTCCTTGTCTGATCCATAAATATATGCCAACCTGTAGTGAGTTATAGCCTCTAAAGGCTTTCCTGCAATCTTCTGAGCCTCAGCCTGAATATAATGATGTACTGCCAATGAAACCTGATCTACTGGCTTCATAATTTCAAGCGCCTTTATGACCTGGTAGAAATTCCCCCTCTGAAGCATTTCCCACACATCCTTATACTGATCAATAATAAAAGAATCATCCTTATCTGCCTCTATTGATATTTGAAGCGTTTTAATATCTGCAGACTTCATTACTTCAGCCTTAACTGTTGCCTGCAGCTTCTTTGCCGGTTCAGGCTTTTTCTCCTTAACGGCGGTCTTTGCAGGCTGATTTTTTGGTTTTGACTTTGACTCTTTAACCTTGCCCTCTGCCTCTGCGTTATATATGTCTATAACCATACGGCTGGGATTTTTCAGTGAAAAGCTTTTAATAGGCCCGGACCTTCCAGTCTCAAACACAATTCGCTCCTCATGAACCTTATAACTAATCGGGAATTTGCCCTTTTGAAGATCAAACTTGCTTCCTGAAAATTCCACATTTATATTCTCATTTTCCTGCTTAATTATAACTTTGGATATGATCTGCTCTGAGCCCTCTATAACAATACGCAAATAAACTGAGTGATCCCATGCCCGTAGATATATTTTTGGTACTGAAGCAGCGAATGAGACTGCAGTCATAAACACGAAGAATGAAATTGCGATGGAACTTATTTTATACATATGCGTCATGACTTAATGCTTGCAAATATTATGCCAACACTAACATGCTGTATTTTAAGAATTTTACTGTGGATTACTGTCATGATAATGACAGTAGCAAAATTAAGTAGTCAGGACTGCTTAACCGTGGGAGTAGGTGTTTGCAGTGCCTTTTTTTTCAGCTTTTCAATCAAGGTAGTCCTGTTAAGCCCAAGCAGACCGGCAGCCTTGCTTTTTACACCATTAGACAACTCAAGTGCTTGAATTATCATCTCATTTTCAATCTGATCAAGCATTGCATTAAGATCTATCCCATCATTCGAAAGTCTCTGCGCTTTCAAAGATATCTGATCAGCACCGGTCCTACCCTGCATACGTTCTGGGAGGTCTTCAGGTTTTATAGTGGTTCCCTCATTCAGTATAGTCAATCTTTCCGTCAGATTTTCCAGTTCGCGAACATTTCCGGGCCAATTATATCTTGTAAGACAATCCATAGTTTCACTAGACATTACTGGTGGTATCTTCTTCTTTCGCGTTGAGATTTCATGAAGAAAATGATCAAATAGTAATGGAATATCATCCGTCATCTTTCGAAGCGGCGGCATATGCAGCGGGATCACATTAAGTCGATAAAAAAGATCCTCACGAAAATTACCGTCCTTAACCTCCTTCTCCAAGTCCCGGTTAGTAGCGGCGACAATTCTCACATCTACTTTTATTGTTTTTATACCTCCTACCCTCTCAAATTCTCTTTCCTGAAGAACTCTCAAAAGTTTAACCTGCAGCGCGGGTGCTAATTCTCCTATCTCATCCAAAAAAAGCGTGCCGCTGTTTGCAAGTTCAAAACGCCCTATCCTGGTACTGATAGCCCCTGTAAATGCTCCTTTTTCATGACCAAACAGTTCAGACTCCAGTATATCTTTTGGTATTGCACCGCAATTCAATGGAACAAAAGGATTTTTCGATCTATTACTGTGATAATGAATAGTCTTCGCTACCAATTCCTTACCTGTCCCACTTTCACCAGTTACAAGCACAGTACTATCTGTGTCAGCTATTTTTTCTATAAAACTAATAACATCCTGTATTTTTGCAGAATTACCTATGATTTTATGAAATCCAAATTTCTTCTTAAGTTCTTTTTTAAGTCGCAAATTCTCCTGCTGAAGCTTAGTTACATCAATAGCCCTATTAATGGAAAGAAAAACTTCATCCAGGACAAATGGTTTTGTTATGTAATCAAAGGCTCCAAGTTGCATGGCCTCAACAGCGGTTTGAACACTGGCATATGCAGTAATTACTATAGAAGGAATATTGATTTTAGAGGTAATTAATTCACGAAGGACATCAAATCCGTTTATTCCAGGCATCATCATATCAAGTAAAAAAAGGTCGAAATGATCGCTTTTTAGCAGTTTCAGCCCTGCTTCACCATCTGAGGCTGTAATGACTTCCATCCCTTTACTTTCGAGGAAATCTCTAAGCAACTCCCTGATAGATTCTTCATCATCAATGACAAGTATCCTGTACATAGGGACTATATTGCCATAAAAATAGCATGACGTCAACAGTTTGACATTAATAAGTTAAATTTAACTTAAAAGTAGGTAATATATTAATAAATTAAAGAGAATACAAGAGTTATCTTAGTGAAATAACACGATTACGACCAGTCTTTTTAGCGGTGTATAATGCCTCATCGGCCTTCTTGAGAATATCGACTCCTGACTCACATTCAGCAATAAACTCTGTTACCCCGATACTTATAGTAACGTTCAAAACATGTTCTTCAAATACATTATTCTGCGATTCAATATCGGCCCTGAATCTGTCGGCTACAAGCACAGCGGCGTCAAGCTTTGTTTCCGGCAAAAGACAGCAAAACTCCTCTCCGCCATATCTGAACAGAAAATCGACATTTCTGATAGCAGCTGATATTCTGGAACTTACCATTTTCAATATAAAGTCTCCACACGGATGACCATATGTATCATTCACATTTTTAAAATGATCAAGATCAAACATAATCAGACTGAATGTGCTTTTATACCTTTTACACCTCTTGTACTCCTCCTCAAGCTTAGTCTCAAGAAATCGTCTATTATAAATACCAGTCAATCCATCCTTGATATTCATCTCAAGTAGTTTGTGCTCATAGGTGGCAACATCGGTAACATCTTCAATGTTTATAAATAGGTATTTAATCTCATTGTTTTCATCTCTGAGAGGGCCCATCGAGCAGCTTTGCTGCATGAATTCAAACTGGTTTCCAAGTAGACTCTTGGATGTGAATGGCAACAAATAACGATGTAGTTTTTGGGAGAAAAAACTGAAATTACCAAATGAAAATACTGACTTACAGCTTCTTCTGAACTTAGTATTATCAAGATCAGGATACTTATCAAATATATTTACACCCTTAATGTCATCTTCTGATAAACCGCTATGAATCTCCATCCAGCGGTTCCATTTTATCACCCTAAATTCGGTATCGATGATGAGAATACCTGTATTGATTGCATCAAAAATTTGATCAAGTATCATTCATATTGCTCTAAAAATAATTGCAATGCCTTTTTAAGCCATACTACAGATTCATTTTTAGTCACAAGAAATAAAAAACCGGTAGCTCCCCCCTGTTCAAAATTGAAATCAGTTTTCAAAATAATAGCGGTCTGGTCAGGATCAAATTTATTGGCAGGCACAGCATTTCTAGCGTCCTCTTCCACTAATACCATAGGAGGAGTATAAGTCACGATATCATTTAATAGTTCTGCAAGTTTACCAACACATGCGCCTATAAGTATGTTTCCAACTTCCAATAGTGTCTCGCTTTCAAGGATTTCAGCTGAACCTGCTTCCAGTGAACCCTGCTCATCATTTTTTAAAAGCAAAATCAGTTCTCTTCCGGCACCAGATGCAAAAATCAGCAGCGCATCTCCCTTAAACTTACCCCAATATTTTTGTTCAACAATGCTTATTTTACTGTATTCCTTAACATGCTGCTGGATATACGTATGAAGTTCTGTTACCTTTACAAATTCAATAAACGGAATACTTAAAACAACATGCGTATCGATAACCTCAGAAAGATCTGATGCAGATTGACCGAAGGCAATATTCATTATCTCCTGCAAAGTGTCTACTTCGTCAGAAGAAAGTATATCTGTAGCCTGTTCACTCATACCTGAGCACCCTTCTCCTTTGTATCCATAGCCTTATCAAGTGCACCCAGTATCTGATCCTTCTTTATAGGCTTTCTCAATACCATGAAAGCACCTGAATCCAGTACAGTCTTTATAGCAGACATCTGAACGTCAGCAGTCACAACAATAATCATTGCCTTAGTATCAATTTTAATTATTTCTTCAATAGCCTCATACCCTGTCATTACGGGCATTGTCAGATCCATAAAAGTAATATCAGGTTCAAGTTCCTTATATTGATTAACACCTTCAAGCCCGTTTCCAGCCTCATGAAATTCATATTCCCTATCCTTAGGGAGGCAGCTTTTCAACATTTTCCTGGCTATGGGCGAATCATCGACTATTAGTATCTTTTTTATCATAATCTCTTAATATAGTTAAAAAAACTGCACCTAATATTTTTGTTTAGCTTATATAATAACACTTTTCCATGTCAAGTATTGCACGCTCTCAAACCGTCTAATTTTCAAAGCCACTTGCATATTAAACAGATGTACATTAATTGATATATCGGTATTTACAAAAAAATCTGAAGTATTATCAATATAAATCTGTCTCGTTGTAAGATATGGGCAATAAATATCCTCGCATTTTCCTTAAATGCCCGATAAAATTAAAATGTAACTATGAAAACAAACTTAAAAAGTCTATCAAATAAAGCGCTGAAAGATTTTATTATCGCTTCCGGTCAAAAATCGTTCAGAGCAAATCAGATCAATGAATGGATATACACAAAATATGCTTCATCTATTAATGAAATGTCGGACCTGTCTCTTGATTTTCGAGATCAGCTGTCAAAGACCGCCTTTATAAGTCTTCCCCATCTTGTTACACTGCGAAAATCCAAAGACGGCACGACAAAGTTCCTGCTGGAAATGCAGGACGGTCAGCGGGTAGAAAGTGTTCTCCTTCCTAACAGCATCGGCAATCATAAATACACACTTTGCATTTCCTCACAGGCCGGCTGCGCTATGGGTTGTATTTTTTGTACTACAGGCGCAGGTGGTCTAAAGCGTAACCTGCAGGCTCATGAAATTGTTGACCAATTCATTATGGCAAAAAAGCACGTAGCAAACAAATCAGATAGGGCAGCAGTAACTAATATTGTATTTATGGGCATGGGAGAACCCTTTGCCAATTTCACTAATCTGACCGAAGCAATCTCAAGAATAACAAAATTAATGCATTTTTCAAAAAAGAGAATTACTGTATCCACATGCGGCATTGCTCCGCATATTTATGACCTGATGCAAAGTACACCTGGTATTAATCTGGCAGTATCACTCAATGCCACTACTGACTCCATCCGTGACCTCATAATGCCAATTAACAAAAAGTATCCCCTTAAGGAATTATTAAAGGCCTGTCAAAATTTAAAGCTGCAATCTCAGCAGCACATTACATTCGAATATATAATGTTGAAAAATATAAATGATTCTCCCAAAGATGCACACAGACTGGTACTGCTACTGAAGGGCATCAGAGCCAAGGTAAATCTAATACCATTTAACAAATCCTGTTTAATCGATCTTTCAGAAAACTACTGCAATAAAACGCCATCGGAAAAGATATTAATACAACCATCATCCAGAAATCAGATGCTTCTGTTTCAGGAAGTATTACTAGGTGCAGGAATAAAAACCCTGATAAGAAAAAGTCGAGGTTCGGATATAGCTGCGGCATGCGGTCAACTGGCGGCTGAAAATACTATTTAGAGACTAACTTCCTGCCGGCATCATATGCTTCTTGCAAGGCGGTTGGATGGCTTTTAATTGCTCCCTTTTCATCAATATCTAAATATGAAAGCACCTCATGCTGCGAGACACTTACAGTCCTGAAAAAGGCCTTTGCACAGGCCTCGGCGCACATAGATCCCATTTCATCTTTCATGCCTCCAGCAAGCAGCAGCAACCCCCTGCGTCCATACTCACCCTGCTCTACAGGCTTTTCCAAAAGATACTTTTCACACCAAAAAGACTGACATCGGTCTATCATCAACTTAACCTGGGCACTGACTGAAAAAAAGAAAATAGGAGAAGCAATAATTATTCTGTCAGACTCCCTGATAGCAGAGTATATCTGATCCATATCATCATGAAAAATACATATCCCATTTTCATTACATCCCCCGCAGTTCTGGCAGGCCTTAATATTCATAAGATTAAGGTTAAAAGTAATAACACTGCTCCCACCCTCTTCTACTCCCCTGACAGCCTCTGTCAACAGTAATTCAGTATTACCGCCTTTTCTTGGACTACCACAGAATGCAACTGTCTTCATAATAATGCTCCTGTTACTAAATTAAATAGAGAATACCACAAATTAGTATATGAGGGCTTAATTATTAGGCGTTTTTTGCAACCATTTGTATGAAAACATCTACAATATGGGGATCAAACTGAGTGCCGGCACACTGTTTCAACTCTGCTGCAGCTTTTTTCGGCGAACGTGCTTTTGTGTAAACAGTATTGGATAGCATGGTGTCATAGGCCTCTGCAATTGCAAGAATTCTGGCTCCGTACGGAATATTAAGTCCCCTTAGTTTCTGAGGATATCCTGTCCCATCAAACCTTTCATGGTGACAAAGTATAACCGGCAGCTCTTTCTCGAACAAGCGGGTTTTCTCAATAAGTTTAACACCGATATTAGAGTGTTTTTTCATAATATCATATTCCTCATCCGTGAGTTTTCCTTTTTTCTTCAATATATCAGAATCAATACCGATCATGCCTACATCATGCAGGAGGGCAGCCCGCTTAACGATATCTATTTCCTCCCTGGATAAACGGAGTTCTTTAGATAACATTTCGGCATATCCACTTACTCGTACCGAATGTTCATTTATATAGTTCCAGCCACTTTCTATCTCCTGTAAAATCGTTTGGGCTGAGGCTATACAGCTTTCCTTCATATTCTCATTTATATTCTGAAATTTCCTGAAAAAGCTCTTTATCTTTTTAGTATCTTCCTTCAGGGACACAGTATCATCTTCAGAACTTTCTTCAGAGGTGCAGACAGTATTCCTGCCTTTTCTCTTAGCCCGGTATAGTGCTTCATCCGCATTAGCTAAAAGAACCTGCTCATCGTTCACATTCTCATCCGACAAGGAAGACACACCCATACTGACGGTAACGACTTCAGCAATATTACCCTTTCTAAACACATTATTGGCAAAGGCGCTTCGAATACGCTCGGCTAGAATATGCGCACCGTTTAGCTGCGTATTAGATAGCAGTATGGCGAACTCTTCACCGCCATATCGCGCTACACAATCAGTATCGCGAACCAGCATAGTAATTATCCCTGCAGCTTTGGATAATACATAATCACCAAATTGATGACCAAAATTATCATTGACAGATTTAAAATAGTCCAGATCCATCATTATGCAGGATAAAGGCTGCATATGTCGTTGAGCCTTTTTGAATTCATTTTTCAATACTTCTGCAAAGTGCTGATGGTTATATAGCTGGGTAAGTCCATCCCTTATAGCAAGCTTCTGTAGCTTTTCAACAGATTCTTTTATATTATGCTCAAGCTTTTTTCTGGAAATAGCTCTTTTTATAGCGCGCTCAAGAGCATTCGTCTTGACTTCCTCTTTAGTGAGATAGTCATAAGCTCCCTTATCCATCGCCTTAGCGCCATAATTTTCCCGCCCATCGGCAACAATCATAATAACGGGAGTCCCGAGCTTGCGCTCAGTAATTTCCTTCAGCATCTGCAATCCTGTCATACCGGGCAATGACTCATTCATCAGAACCAGATCAAATGCTTTATCTGAGGCTTTTTCAAGAGTATCAGAGCCGGAAACAGCAGTGTCGATAGAGAACGTTATATCCACACTGTCTGATAAAGAAGATCTAATTAAAGCAATATCCGGCAGATTACTTTCAGCTACTAAGATTGAAACGCCCGGCTTAGGCATTTTATTACCTCCAGCATTCTATTTAATATTTTACATATGAGTATACATTTTTAGACGTATATTCATTATAATTTATTTTTCTTTTACAATCAACTGTAAATTTATCATACAGTAAATAGATATTTGATTAGAACTTTTTATTATGATAGTAATATATAATACAAACTTATCAAAATTTATTAAAGACGTTTTTTGTCTTCATTAAGGAAATACGTATAGATGAAAGTAATCGACGGTATTGAAAATCTCAAGAATAAATTTCCGTACCCCGTTCTTACGCTGGGAAACTTCGATGGCGTACACCTTGGACACCAGTCAATATTCAGGATGATAACAGAGCGTGCATTAAAGAAAAAAGGCACTTCTGTAGTTTTCACATTCGAACCTCATCCTCTGAGGGTTATAGCACCCGAGCGTGCACCAAAACTGCTTACGACTTTTCAGGATAAAATCAACCTTATCGCAACTGCCGATATTGATTTAACCATTTGTGCTCATTTCACTGCCGAACTCGCCCACATGTCAGCCGAAGAATTTGCTGAAAAAATACTGGTCGACCAAGTGGGAGTGAAAGAAATTTATATAGGCCCCAATTATAAATTCGGCAAAGGAAGAAAGGGAACTCCCGAGCTGCTTGCTGAAATAGGAAAGGAACTGGGTTTCACGGTTAAAGCCATTCCAGAAATAAAGTCTAACAATATCACATTCAGCAGTTCCAAAGTGAGAACCCTGATTGCAAAGGGAAAGGTTTCAGAGGCGGCAGCATATCTTGGCCGTAATTACTCAGTAGAGGGAGTCGTGATCGAAGGTGCAAAAAGAGGATCGACACTTCTAAGCACCCCAACCGCGAACATCTCTACCAGCAATGAACTTCTGCCCATGGATGGCGTCTACGCGGTGACCGCCGAACTCGGTGGGAAGATATACGGTGGAGCTGCCAATATCGGATGCAATCCAACATTTGGAGAAAAAAAATACAGCTTTGAAGTTCATATATTTAAATTCAACAAAAAGATTGTCGGAAAATCTCTCAAGGTAAACTTTATAGAACGTATCAGGGATGAAGTTAAATTCTCTTCCGCTGATGAACTCAAAATACAGATGATGAGTGATATTACCAGTATTAAAAACATGCTCGAAAAACTTGGAGTATAGTTTTTTTATTTTCACTCCAATATTACTTCCGCAATAATATCAACTAGACATTGCCGACATTGATATCACAAGTCTTTCTTTCTATGTCAGGTAAGAAGTAAAATATAAAAAACAAGGATTATAAATATGGATACTAACCAGAGCACCCCGGATTATGGAGTTGAGATTAAAGAGAGGAATCAGCTTAAGAAGCCTCCTTTATATAGGGTATTACTGATAAATGATGATTTTACTACCATGGATTTTGTAACCCATGTTCTAGAAAATATTTTCCACAAATCAGCGGTGGAAGCAGCACAGATAATGCTGCACGTTCATAAACAAGGCAAGGGCATTGCAGGTATATACACATACGGAATTGCAGAAACAAAAATTGCTAATGTGCATGAGCTTGCCCGCTTAAATGACCACCCGCTCAAATGTATCATGGAGAAGGAATGATCAATAAAGAACTTGAAGTATCGCTTGAAGCTACAATACGCGATGCCGAATCCAGGAAACATGAGTATCTTACGGTCGAACACATATTATTTGCCATACTGCATGATGAATGGGGAGTGGAAATAATCTCGAGCTGCGGCGGTAATATTGCTAAATTGAAAATTCTTTTAGAAAGTTTTTTTGAAAACCATGTGCCAAAACTGGATGAAAACATAGCCGGCTATCCTGAACCTACAATCGCCTTCCGGCGTGTCTTTCAGAATGCTGTCTCACACGTGAAATCTGCTGAAAAGCAGGAGGCTGACGCAGGCGATATTCTCTCAGCAATTTATTATGAAAAAGACTCCCATGCAGTTAACTTTCTAGAGTCTGAAAACATTGAGCGCCTTGATATACTTAATTATATCTCACACGGAATCGTAAAAGGCTTCCCACCTTCAAGCCAGCCTGATACAGGTACAGGGCAGGACAAAAAAGATGGAAGTCGCACGGATGCTCTTGAGAAATACACTATCAATTTAATACGCAAGGCCGCCGAAGGCGGTATAGATCCTCTTGTAGGAAGAGACAGCGAACTTGCAAGGACCATTCAGGTCCTGTGCAGAAGAAGAAAAAACAATGTCATCTTTGTTGGAGAACCTGGTGTTGGTAAAACCGCTATAGCTGAAGGACTTGCCCTGAAAATACATGAGGGAGATGTACATGACCAGCTGAAAAAGGCACATATATACTCTCTTAATATGGGAGCCTTACTGGCAGGCACAAAATACAGGGGAGATTTTGAGGCGCGCCTCAAGGCTACTATCAAAGAACTCGAAGCAAAGCCGGAATCCATTCTTTTCATAGATGAAATCCACACCATAGTGGGTGCAGGTGCAACAAGCGGAGGTTCTATGGACGCATCTAACCTGTTAAAGCCAATTCTAAATTCAGGGAAAATGCGATGTTTAGGAGCAAGTACATACGAAGAATACAAAAACTACTTTGAAAAGGATCGTGCTTTATCAAGGCGTTTTCAGAAAATTGATATTAAAGAACCGGATTCCCTTGAAACATTTCACATACTCAAGGGACTTAAATCCTATTATGAAGACTTCCATAAAGTAAAGTACACCGACCCTGCGCTCAGGACTGCTGCTGACCTTTCAGCTAAATATATTAATGATAAATTTCTTCCTGACAAGGCTATCGATGTTATTGATGAGGCAGGCGCACGACTTAAACTGTCATCTTCATACTCTAGAAAGAAAACTGTCGGACAACCTGAAATAGAAGCAGTTGTAGCAAAGATAGCAAGAATTCCAAGACGCAATGTTTCCACTTCTGATATGGAGAAACTCAGAGGACTTGAAGATGAACTGAAAAGTGCAGTCTTCGGTCAGGATAATGCAATTCACAACCTGACAACATGCATAAAGCGTTCGAGAGCGGGTCTGGGTTCTACGACAAAACCTATGGGATCATTCCTGTTTACAGGACCAACCGGGGTAGGCAAGACAGAGGTTTCCAAAACGATCGCATCGGTTTTGGGCATAGAATTTATTCGTTTTGATATGAGTGAGTATATGGAGAAACATGCAGTCTCCAGATTAATCGGCGCTCCGCCGGGATATGTTGGATTTGAACAGGGCGGCATGCTGACCGATTCAGTGCGCAAGCATCCATACAGCGTGCTGTTGCTCGATGAAATAGAGAAAGCTCACCCCGATATATTCAGTATTCTTCTGCAAGTCATGGATTATGCCACTCTCACTGATAATAACGGTAAAAAAGCTGATTTCAGAAATGTAATACTGATCATGACATCAAATGCAGGCACGAGTGCGATGAATAAGCACACCATTGGTTTTGGTGACAGAACAGGTGACAGCAGAGGAAAAGGCAGAGATGCCATCAATAAACTATTCAGCGCCGAATTCAGAAACAGGCTGGATGCCACTGTAGATTTCAACTCTCTTGAATCTGATGTAATGAAACAGATAGTAAATAAATTTATTGCCGAGTTGCAGGAACAACTCTTGCCTAAGCATATCTCTCTAACCATCGAAGCGAGTGCCGTGGATTGGCTGGCAGAGCATGGATTTGATCCTGAATTTGGAGCGCGTCCACTTGGCCGACTTATTCAGAGTGAGATTAAGGATGGCCTGACAGAAGAAATCCTGTTTGGAAGCCTATGCAAGGGCGGAACCGTAACTGTTAATGCCGGCGATATGGGCCTGACACTGACCTTTTCTTAAAACCTGATGCAGTCCGGTTGCCGGACTATTTTATGCCTGTCTATATATTGCCCGAAGAACATATTTTCCCACCAGCAACTCACGCCGAGGATAACGGTCTTCTTGCTGTAGGAGGGGATCTTAGCGCGGAACGCATTATGGCAGCTTATTCACTGGGTATTTTCCCCTGGTATTCCATGGATGATCCAATACTATGGTGGTCACCTGATCCAAGACTCATACTTTCCCCCACAGACCTTAAAGTCTCAAGAAGCCTGCGACAGGTTATAAAAAGCGATATATTTACAGTAACTTTAGACAGGGCATTTGAATCTGTTATCAATGAATGCGCCACTGTACATCAGCACAATCACGGTGATACATGGATCACGGATGAGATGATAGACGCATACATCGAACTACACAGACTGGGTCATGCACATTCTGTAGAGTGCTGGTCTGATGAAAAGCTCGTCGGCGGCCTGTATGGTATCAGCATGGGGTCTGTTTTTTTTGGAGAATCCATGTTCATGAAAAAAAGTAACGCATCTAAAGTGGCCTTTGTAAAACTGGTTCAGCAACTACAGCGGTGGGGTTTCAGTATTATTGACTGTCAGGTAACCACCTCTCATCTACAATCATTCGGTGCGCAGGAAATTCCCAGAAAAGAATTTTTAAAACTCGTAACCCAGGCCCTGAAAACACCGGGGAAAAACGGTATATGGGACTTTGAAGAATAACTAAAGGTATGATTCTATCTTAACCCCCCACTTCTCCGGGGACTCACAGCATGCTACTCTTTCTTTTGCAGCCTTACCAGCACACTCGTTCAGATCAATATCAGTCGGCATTATATACCGCGACTTTCTTGTGTCATAAATAATTCTTACCTTTGGCGCCAACAGATTTTCATCATTATTCTGCAGGACAATGCCAAGTTTACCGCTTTCCATTCTTACCAGTGTTCCAACCGGGTATATGCCGACACATCGTATAAACTGACCTACCAGTTCATTGTCATAATAATATTGACTCCATTCAAGCATTTTCTTTAGACACTCTGTAGGCTCTATCTTACCCTTATAGCACCGCTTCGAGGTGATAGCATCATATACATCGGCTATGGCACCCATTTTCCCGTACAGACTGATTTTATCGCCGCTCAGTTTTTCAGGGTAGCCTGATCCATCTATTCTCTCATGATGCTGATATGCCATATTCATGGAACTCTCGTCTATGTCACCGGTTGTTTCCAATATCTCGCGTCCAAATACCACATGCTTCTGGATCGCTTCAAACTCAGAATCCGTAAGCTTTCCAGGTTTATTAAGTATCTCATGGGCAATTTTCATCTTACCAATATCATGAAGGAGTCCCCCTACCCCTACGGAATGTATTTCTTCCGCAGAAAGTCCCAGATGCTGAGCAAAGGATATCATCAGAACACAGACATTAACAGAGTGTACAAATGTATACTCATCCGACTGTTTTATCTTTCCAAGGCACATAAGAGCATTTTTATTTCTAAAAATGGATTCAGACATCCTGCTTACTATCAACTCTACATTTTCAGTCTCAAGTTGACGACCCTGCTTAATCTCATCCATCAAATTACTTACGGTCTGAGATGCATCTTTCAAAACCTCTCTGGCATTGCAAATTTCATCATCAATAGCCGCAATAGGCCCTGAATCAGTATCGTTTTCATTCAGAGTCTGAATTTCATTATCAATGGACTTGCGAACCTCCTGAGACGTCGGAGCATCAGATACATCTTCACCCTTCTCTGTGTCGATATATACCTCTCGAATTCCATTGCTCTCAATCTTATGGATCTCTGCAGTACTGGCAATTTTCATGCTGCTGCCGAAAAATGGGTGGTCCAGCCAGCCACAATTGAAATCATGTATATACATGCCTTTCTCTAGCTGGTTGATTTTTACTTTTTTTATCATTTCATAGCCCCTCACTAATCCTTACCCTATAAGTTCGGCTATAAAATCAAAACCTTGAGAATTAATATAACTCACGTCATGAATATACTTAAATGGAAGAGGCGCAATCTTTACAATATTTGGCATCACTGGCGTGTTCAGCACAACCGCACTGAGGGCAGGTAGCCAATTTGGCCATATTCTTTGCCGCACGTGCAATCTCTGCACTAATTATGCCGGTGGGTACTGCTATGATGCTGTAACCGGTAATCATAATGAGAGATGCCAAAATCTGCCCCAGATTGGTCTTAGGTGCAATATCTCCGTATCCAACAGTCGTCAGGGTGACAACAGCCCAATATATACTTTTAGGAATGCTGGAAAATCCATTTTCCTCCCCCTCGACAAGGTACATAAGCGAACCAAATATAACAATCATAGTCAAAACAGTAAACAAAAAAACAGCTATCTTACGCCTGCTTGCCCAGAGGGCACTCATTAACTGCTGGGACTCTGAAATATACTGAACAAGCTTCAGAACCCGGAATATTCTTAAAATTCTCAATATACGAATCGCTATCAGGTATTGACTGCCTGGTAAAATAATGCTCAAATATGTGGGCAGTATGGCAAGCATATCGACAATACCAAAAAAACTACCGACATATTTCATCGGTCGCTTCAGAGAAAGGATTCTAATCAGGTATTCAGCTGAAAAAAGAAAAGTGAAAAACCACTCCGCAATATACAGTTCCTCTCCGTAAACATTGTGGATATCTTTAACGCTATCCAGCATTACCACAATTACACTCGCAATAATGCTCAGGAAAAGCAAAATATCAAAAGCCTTACCAGCCCGGGTATCAGCCTCAAATATTATTGTATAAATAGAGGAACGCCATACGCTGGCAGTATATGGTTCAAACTTGCCGCTCAATTCAGATCCCTTCCGTTATAGCTCACTGCCTATTTATTCCATTCCGAATATATCGATTGATGTGATTTCCGTAGCAATTTCTAACTTCATCTGGCTGAATCTGTCTTCTGTAATATCCAGCAGCACAAGGGCCTCCGGTTCAAAGGGATAATCTGAACGATCATTTACAGGAAATATATTATTTAAGTACACAAGATGATCTGCTATGTGAATAAGTGCAGCGTGTTGGCGATTGCCCTTAGACTCAAGAGGATAATGATGATATTGAGTTGTATTTATAATAGATTCAGGCAATCCCCATTCATTAAGCAGCCACGCCCCGATATCATAATGAGCATAGCCAAGAATTCTTTTTTCAGCTTCTATAAGAGAGATACTTTCAGCCTGCATACAGGTGATAACCTTTGAGTAGATATCCGGAAAATACTTTGCCAGTACAAGATATCCGATATCATGTATTATACCGTTGATAAACATCTCAGAGCCGTTTTTCAATTTAAGCATCGAACATATTTTTTGCGCCAGTGAACCGACAACCACAGAATGTCTGAATACAGTTTTATAGTCTATAGGGCCGCCCGTATGACTATCATCAAGGAATGTCATTAAGGATATTCCGAGGGCGATATTGCGGACATTGCTAAACCCGATTCGCATTATCGCATTATCAATCTTACTCGTCTCTGAACCAAAACCGTAAAATGCCGAATTAGCTACCCCCATAATTTTGGAAGCGATAACAGGATCACGAATCACTATTTCTTCCAGACTTTCCGCAGACACCAGTTCATCATCTACAAGTCGCAATATTTGCTGTGCAACGATTGGCAGAGTGGGGAGTTTACTGATACTCTGAACGTGTTTCTTCAGCTGAATATTCATTTAATAATTATATCATAAACCCCTGCCCGTTTTTTTCTTCTTATGTGTACCCTTTCTATAATAATTTGACATACAGCCATAGCTCAATTTAAACTTCAGAAATTAAAATATACGGGAGTTTTCATTTGCCTTATCCACGACAAACAGCCAAATTATATGCTTACTTATTTGTACTCAGCATTATAATTTTATTGACACTCAATACAATGCACTACTCTGATTACCGTACCAACCTGCAAAAAGGCATTAAGCTCACGGTGCATGGTACTGAACTTACCGCTGCTAAATGGGCAGTTCCTGTAGTATATGACTGGGATAAAGATGGCAAAAAAGACCTTCTCGTTGGCCGTAATTTACTTGATACAGCAGGAGTCCCCTCCGGACTGATAACTTATTTCAGAAACATTGGCTCTGATTCATCACCTGCACTGGATTATCCTGAAAATATCCAGACCTGCAGCATTGAATGTACTGAACTGAGTGTCAATGCCTTTGGATGACTCGGCTCATATCCTACAGTCGTGGACTGGAATAATGACGAAAAAGCAGACCTGCTGGCAGGAGATACATCCGGTGGCATCCAGGTGTTTCTCAATAACTCAGCAACTTCAAGACCACAGCTATCCAAAGGTCAGTATATTTATGCAGACAGCCAGTTACTAAATGGTGGGGAAAGAATGACACCTGATATTGCGGACTGGAACAGCGATGGGAAAAAAGACATAATTGCCGGCAATATGAATGGGAATCTCCGTGTATATTTAAATGAGGGAAGTGATGAATCACCTCTTTTCAAATCTTTTACTCATGTTCGAATCAAGGACAGAATATTTGATTTAGGTTCCAGGTCTGCACCCCGAATATTTGACTGGGATGGAGACGGTCTACAGGATATTCTTACAGGTGAAATGAATGGCTATATTTATTATTTAAAAAATACAGGTACCACTGCCAGTCCGGAATTTCAGCAATATGGAAAACTGATGCTGAATAATGGTGAATTTCTTCGATACCCTGATTCCTCAGGCAATCCACGTTCCAGGCTTTATATTACCGACTGGAACAATGACGGGCTAAACGATATACTCACAGGAGGGAGGACTGGAGAGATCATCTTACACCTGAACTCTGGTAAAAAAGATTATTCCCCTTCATCAGTTATCAGGCTCATAGTAAATTCTCTGAAAGAAAGGGTACTCTCCACTAAACTGCTGATGCGCCGATTAGTAAAAGCTCCAGAAGAGTAATTAACCTACCTTGCCCTGCCCTCCAGACATAATAAGAGACTTCTGATGCAGATCAGATGGATATAATTAAATAAAAATAACGAGTTATGTTATTTTATAACGAATATAAGGACACTACTTTCGAAGAATGATCAAAAAAAACATACTAATAATTGATGATGACAGGGAGATGCTGGATACTTATGTCCGAATCCTTGAAAATAATCATTATAATTGTACTGTAACCCAGGACCCTGCACTGGCACTGGAAAAAGCCGCTCAGAATTTTCCTGATATCGTGCTGACAGAACTGGAGATGCCGAATGTAAAGGGACTCGAGATTCTGAAGGCAATAAAGAATGTCGATCCATCTGCAATAGTGATAATACTTACAGGCACTGCAACGATACCCGGTGCGGTCGATGCCATGAAACTCGGGGCATTTGATTACATTGCCAAACCCTATTCCGCTGACGAATTACTTCTTGTCCTGGACAGGGCATTTCAGCTTAAGAACCTCACCCAAGAAAACACCCGCCTGAGAAGAGATTTATCAGAGTGCCATGACTTCCCTAACATTATTGGCGAGAGCAAGCAGATGGGGAAAATTTATGAGACCATCGAGATGGTATCAAAAACCGACTCCTCCATATTAATTACCGGCGAGAATGGTACTGGAAAAGAATTAATCGCCACGACCATACACTATCAGAGTAAACGCAAAGATGAGCCTTTAATACGGGTTAATTGTGCTGCATTTCCTGAAAACCTCGTTGAGAGTGAACTTTTCGGATATGACAAGGGAGCCTTTACCGGTGCCTCACAGCAAAAGCTAGGCAGGTTTGAACTAGCCGACAACGGCACAATCTTTCTCGATGAGATAGGTGAACTGCCCGGCTCTGTTCAGGTAAAACTCTTGAGGGTTTTACAGGACGGCTCTTTTGAGCGCCTCGGCGGCACAAAAACTATCAAGGTCGATGTAAGGGTTGTCAGTGCTACTAACAGAGACCTCGATGAAGACGTCAGGAGCGGCCGCTTTCGGGAAGACCTTTTCTACAGGCTGAATGTTATCCCTGTACACATGCCTTCACTGAAAGAACGTAAAGAAGACATACCTCTTTTGATTGAACACTTTCTTTCTATATATAATTGCCGCTTCGGCAGGCGTGCTGTTTTTAAGCACGATGCTATAATGGTGCTGATGGAATATGAGTTTCCAGGCAATATCCGGGAACTTGGCAATATTATAGAAAGATGTATTACCCTGTCGCCCAGTGATACGATCACAAAGGATGAACTTCCTCCTCATATAATCAGCAAAAAAGGCGGCACATCAACTGATACTCTTTATACCGTAACTGCTGAGGCTGAGATGATGCATATAAAGAAGATCTTAAGTGTAACCAAGGGCAAGAAGACCGAGGCCGCGGAAATACTAGGTATCAGCAGGAAAAACCTTTGGGAAAAAATGAAGTCCTACGGTTTATAAGTAATTCCAGCCGCCCACGAAGATCACATAACGACCCATACTTCACAAAGAATGTTACTTCCGGGTAACAAGTCTCAGAGCAATGTAACGAACTACAATGTAATCTCACCAAACGTCCTGAGTCATGCTTCATATAACTGCACGATTAATAAACATACTGTCTTTATAACCAGCAAAATCAGTTTATTGGCACTATTCTTGCTGATATTTTTATAGATATTTCTGTTCACTTAAATACTTTCATGACAGGTTGCCTTAATTTTTTCAGGGATTTATTGATGGACAAACATAATAAAGAACATGTACCGGTGCAATCGCTTTCCGAGGTGGCGGCTGATGCTGAAAAAGATCACATATCTAAAGTGCTGGCTTTTACAAAAGGAAACAAGACCCAGGCTGCAGCGATGCTTGGCATCAGCAGAAAAAATCTGTGGGAAAAAATAAAGGCTTACCAGCCCCCTGTGTCAGGATAGATGTCGCCACAAATAAACTAAACAGGGAGCGGAGAAGAGGCGACAGATGTCAAAGTATACGGAAGAATACAAAGCAGGGATAGTGAGGAGAATGATGTCACCAATATCTGAGTCGGTG
>JADHUV010000002.1 GCA_016784355.1 Nitrospira sp.
AGACAATGCTTGTTTTCATAAGAGACATACCTTTCTCCTTGAATGTTAGACTCCTGATTTATCTCATTCCCTGCAGCTTTTCTACAGAGATTTTATACTCCTCCCACTGACCAATATCAATGTAATCATTGCTGTTAACTGGATAAGTGATCACCTTCATATTCTTGTCTAAAAGCACCTGTATAAAATCTGTCATATCAAAATACTCATCATCAGGAATATACTCCAGGGCATCTCTATTAATAACATACACACCAGTATTAATAGTCACGGTGTATTCCGGTTTTTCCTGTATCCCCGTAACCTCGCCTTTATCCTTAAAATCAATCACACCATATGGTATTTTATGATGCTGTATTGAAGACAGCACCGTCATAGAGGCCCTTTGTTTTTTATGAAGTTTTATAACCTCAGCAAATTCAGCCCTGACAATCACATCACAGTTAGATACAATAAACAGATCTGAATCAAGATTTTCAATCAGCTTAAGTCCGCCGGCTGTGCCAAGAAATTTTTTCTCCCATACATAATTGAGATTAAACTTCTTTTCACAGCCCTTAAAATATGCCTCGATCATTTCCCCTTTATAATTAAGCACGAGATGATATTTATTGGCACCCTGCCTGGAAAATTCATCTAATATCACTTCCAGTATAGGTTTATCATTTACAGGAATCAGGGGTTTCGGTAATATCTTTGTAAAGGGCTCAAGACGTGTTCCCTTCCCGCCTGCCATAATAACAACCGGCACCCTGATCTTGACGCTTTTGACTGGTCGAACCTGCTCAGAAAAAGCCTGACTCCACAGCATATAATCTACAACAATGCCTTTTTGATCCAGCACAGGAATAAGGTCAAGCTTCTTTTTCAAAAATATTGCTCGTACTTCATCCATGGTAAACTTGCCCTTTTTAAGCACCGTAGGCGTTTTAAAATAAACATCATTAATGTCATCATCAAGACTCTTACCTTTCAACAGATAACTCCTGATATCTCCGTCCGTTATCGTACCAAGGAGTTTCCTGTCCTGATCCGTCACAAGCAATACCTTTTCAGCAGTATTTTCCAACTTCTTCAGTGCATCTTTTATCGACTGATGTCTGCTGACAAAAACATCCTTTTTAGTCATTTATCTCCTCGCTCTAAATCATAAAACATCTTCTTTAAATTGATACTTTTTTTCAGTTCTTTTTTAAGCACAGTCATAATACGGGGGGCACTTTTCCCGGAACCATACGGATTATGAACTGTTTTGCACAGTTTCATAAAGCCATCGGATAATGCATATCGTATGGCCTTTTTAATATCCCCTGCTTTAATGCCGCAGGATATTACACTCTCAGCAGTCACCCGCCCCCTCTGCCTGTCACCGATATTCACTGTGGGTATACCGAAGGACGGGGCTTCTATCAAACCACTGGATGAATTACCAATGACAAGATCAGAATATTTCATTGCTGACAGATAACGCATTCTTCCCATAGATGTAAACGAGACTGCCCTTTGTGGATTAGAGCTGACATAAGAAACAATCAAATCATTAATTACCTGTGAGCCGGGGTCAGAATTCGGCATGGTAAATATCATTTTTAGCCCTTCAACATGATGAAGACAATCCAGCATTGCACGGAAGTGATTCTCAGAAGACCCTGCCTCAAGCGTGACCGGATGATAAGTAACAATAGCCGTCCTGCCCTGAAACTTAAAATTAATTACCCTTTCAAGCTCTCTTTTATTCATCAGCTTTACACCATGAATATTATCCAGTCCAACTGCTCCGACATTAAAGACCCTTCCCGGATCCTCACCAAGCTGAATAACCCTGTTAGCATATTGCTCGGTAGAAGTAAAGTGAAGCCATGATATCTTGGTGATCGAGTGCCTCATGGCATCGTCCATAGCACCCTCGGTCAGTTCTCCGCCATGAAGATGCACAACAGGAATCTTTATGAAAAAGGCTGCTGCTGCCGCTGCAAAAGTCTCATAACGATCACCCAGGACCAATACCAGATCAGGAGAGAGTCGCTTCAACGCATCGGTCATGGATATGATTCCCAGTCCAACTGATTTTGACATTCCCTCATCCGTATTAGTTGCCAGAAGCATCTCAACCCTTTCGGATATATGAAATCCATCGCTCTCAATCTCACGATATGTCAAACCGAATGCTGGAGACAGATGCATTCCAGTCGCAATAATCCGCAATGAAAAAAAAGCATCTTTTTTCATTAGACACAAAAGCGGATAGAACAGACCATATTCGGCCCGAGTACCCGTAATTACACATATTTTTTTCTTCTTATCCGGCAATGAGATACCTTTAACTGTCTTATCTATATATAATCACATAGATTTTAATGCAAATATTGTGCCAAATTGACAATATACGCTTAAACGGAATATTTCAAGATGCTCAATTAAACAATATATAGCTGAAAACCATTAAACAAATTCAAGTTACACACTATAACTGCTTATTATAATTGAATTTATTGCAATAACTAGTCTAGTGAGATATACACTGCCAGTAGAGAAACACTCCAAGGACATTTAATAGGAATTTTTTTTCCGCTACCCGGCAATCATTACCTGTCAGCCTATTGACACAGCAGGTGTGTACTAATTACTTCTTAACATCAGTTTGTCCAAACTTTGATAGTATTGCTTTATAAAACCAATTGTTGCATCAGCTACAGCGATATTAGTGAACTTCTCAAGAACCACTGCTCTGCCGTTTTCAGCAATCCGATCTCTTTCACCTGGATTGTCCAGGTAATACTGAACCTTATTCAAGAGATCCTCCTTGTTATAAAACAGAACGATCTCCTCATTTTCCCGGAAATGATTTGTTATATAGTCTATATTTTCATTATTTTCAGGCTCTACATATTTCACCAGCGGAAACCCCCCGCTTGCCAGGATTTCAAAGTTCCTTTCATGGACTGGAATATTGGGGTGATCAGAAATTGAAATACTGCTGCTGCCATAGATGCCGGAAAGCTGCTCACCGTATTTTGCTAATCCCATGTGATACCTTTTAAATTTTTCAAAGTTACCCCATCCACGCCCCCACACCTGAATATTACGGGTAATACCGGAATCGGCTATCCACTCTACGACCTTACGACGATATACAGAAAATACTGTCAGAGTGAGGAATCTGATGATGTTGCTTTTAGACTCAAGGTTTAAATCAATACCACGTTCAGCCAGCTTGATCGCGAGCATTTTCTCAAAACTTCTGTCGAAAAAAATAAATTCTTCTCGACCGCTCATCTCGATAACCTCTGCATATAATTCATGAGCAATACCACTTATAATCGGAGATTCAAACATGTTCAGAAGAATAGTCAGTCTGAAAAATTCATCCCCGCCTGAATTATTAACACTGACAATATCACATTCCTTTCTTATTGCAAGCCTGGGCGATGGGGCAAAAACATTACAATCAACACCATCTGAAATATACATAGTTCTCTCAGGATCCATGCCCATATCTTTCAGGTCATCCGTCCACTCCTTTACCATAGATGAAATGAACATATTGTCACATCCCTTAAAATCCATCCCGCACATATCCCGATATCGCATTATCCACATCATATTTTTCGTTATGTTAGATTCATCAAAGAAATGGCTGATACTATAGTTAACATGAAAAACAATATCGGGAAGAAACTCACTGATCTCTTTCATTATATAAGATACATTCATCATCTCATAAGGTTTTTTCTCAATGCAGATCTTAGCGTTATATCCAATTGACTGAAAGGCCTTATACCAGTTCATTACAATATGTTTATTGAGATCCGTAGACTCAGAGGTCACCAATAGAATTTTAACCGCTTCTGTCGGTCCTGAGAAAAGATTACGATAGTAATCATGATTTAGTTTCCCATAATGTTGTTCAATCTTCCGCACATGCTCCTGTGCCTTGCTCAGCCGGAATAACATAATATCGTTGACAATCTTTTTATTCTCTCCTGCACTGCTCGGTTCAAAGAATTCTTCAGGAGGTAATATTAGAACATTATTAATAAATGATTGAAAAATACTGCTTCCGGTCTCGGCAAATATAAGCAATCTACCCTTTTTTATATACTCAATAAACAAGCTCAAATCAGCAAACATTAAAAGATAATACAATCCCTGCATATCATTAAATTTCAGGTATACCTGAGTTAACTCACTTAAGACACCAAAGATTGACCGAGTATGGCTGAAATCGAGCAGAAAATATCTGCATTCCCTGCGCTCATAAAAACTGCGCGGAAGGTCTGCATTTGCAGGATATATTCTCAAGATGCGTTGTTTAATACTCTCGAATTCCAGATCAAGATCGGTAAATAGTACCCCGTATTTTCTTAACAGATTCAGATTCTCGTTTACCCGAACTCTATATACATCTTCCTCAGGCTTTATCAGATACTCGTAAACTATGGCTGAAAGGTTTTCAGTTAGAACCCCATTTTGTATAGACTCTGCGATATATTTCTGTGCGATTCGTAAATTTCCAGACTTAATCGAGCATAGAATAAGCATTTTCACATAACCGGCCGGAAAGATACCCTCTGAAGCATAAAAAGAAACAACCTGTCTGCAGATCTGGGTTTTCAAGACAATGCTGTCAACAGAGTCCAATAGCGTCTTCAATCCGGATTGATTATTTTCTGCAAGACATTTTTCAGCTTTTTCCCTTACCATAAGCAATTCCCGAACATATTCTATGATATTGCATACGGCTTTCCGGTCATGAGGCATCATCTTAAGATCTGCGATATCGGCCTCATGGTACCATTCCATCCCCTGCCCCTCATGTAACTCCAGTTCAGTCTTATTTCCCTTATAAGGAGCTGCATAGAGATACATCGTGCCCTTTTCATTCGGCAGATCATAATCCTGCTTCAGCACTAATATATGCTGCTTAAGCACATAATTGAGTTCTTCACGCACCTCACGAACCACAGTGTCTTCATAGGTTTCGCCCGGCATAATTCCTCCGCCGAAAAATGCCCAGTATCCTGGCAGCACTTCAGCATCATCAGTCCGGTGCTGAAGCAACACTCTGTTGTCGTTATCATAAAGAACTAGAAGGGATACCTGTTTACGGGATATAGTCATCAAACAAAATTAATGTGTTCCGGCGGATGCTTGATCTTCCAGACAAATTCATTAATGTTATGAGTCTTGCAATTGGAATAACACTGGCGGGTATCAATATTCCTGATCTTTTCCATAATATCCCAGTAACGGTCACTTTGAATTATATCCTTGAAGGACTGCTTTGTCAGATCGCCAAGACGAAATTCTTCTTCACGCTGGTCAAAGAAGGCGCCGCAGGGATATATTCTTCCATCGCCGCTTGAGTATAAAAGAAAAGGTGCACCCAGGCAATGAGCATAGCTGCGCTCCCCTTTATTCGTAACTTTATCCCACTTAACAATCACGTTGTACTCACCCACACTTTTACTCTCAGCTTCTTTTAATATCGCCTCAAAGCTATCATACTCACCAAGCCGGTCATATACGCCAAGATCACTGTCTTTGGTATCACTGCACTGCTTGATTACCAGATAATCAACACCGAGTGTTTTACCTAAATCAGCAAGTGCCAAGACCTGATCAACATTGGCAGGAACCAGAACCATCTGCATTCCTATCGTTATATCGAGCTGTTTTTTCCGCTTCTGCGCTACACAAAACCTTATCTTTTCCATCAAAGTCTCAAAGTCCCTGCTGCGGTGAACCTTCCTGTATGCCTCATCAGTAGCAGCACTGATATTAAACCGTATCCATGTTAAATTCTCCAACGCCTCCTCACCCTGACTTCCGGTATCCAGGAGCACACCATTTGTACCTAGTGAGATATCAGCCCCGCCTTTTTTACCCTCAGCAATTGCATCATAGACATGAGGATTCATAAGTGGTTCCGCCTCACCAATTATCGCCAGGGAACGAACCCCGGCCTCCCCGGCTTCTCTCATATACTTCAAAAGCGGCTCCCTCGGAAAATATACATCCTTGCCCTTCATGTATTTGTTGCCCTGTAATTCACCAAAGCAGTATATACATTTAAGATTACATCCCTTACTTAAGCCCACATCAATATGCAGCGGTGCTATTCTTTCGCCTTTTTCCCATGCAGACACCCGATCCAGATGCCAGAAAAGCTTATGTCCATCCATAATATATTTATCACTCATAACAAACTCCTTCATATAAAGTTACACTTTAATTATCGTTATCTCACTTAACACTCTTTTTCCTTTCACAATACTCTCTGACCGCATCCTGCCACGGCCGCAACGCGCCGATCTTCTCAGAGCTAATAGGAGTGCAGGTATTTTTTCGGCCTAATGCAGGAAATTCTAAATGAGATACCCCGAGGATATCGAGATCGAGTTTCAAGCCTTTGGCGATCTCGGTCATCAGATCATATAGCGAGGCACTTCCCTGATTTGCAATGTGATAGGTACCATACTCCATTGATTTCTCAATAATGTTCCTGACCTCTAAAGCAATATCAAAGGCATAAGATGGTGAAGAAATAATATCATGGGAGACTTTCAAAACCTTTTCTCCGGCCTTGACCTTTGAAAGCATCTTTTCGATGAACTGATTTTCCTTTTCTGTCTCACCAAAAAGAATTGAAATTCTGCATATATAATATCTCTTAGCTATATTTTGTATAAATAAATCACCACCCAGTTTAGTAAACCCATAGACATTCAGAGGAGATGGTGTATCTGATTCGGTAAAATATGCCCCCGAGGAATCGCTAAATACTGCATCAGTACTAAAATGAATCAGCAGAAAGTTCAACTCATTGGCTAATTCAGCAAGATACCTGGGGTAGAGAGTATTTAACTGTAATGCATCATAAGGAGCTTTTTCGCATGGGTCAATTCCGAGATAGGCCACTGCATTGATAACAATATCCGGCCTTATCTCCTTTACAAGAAGGCTTACGCTCCTAAAGTCAGCAGCATCAAAATCTTTACTGCTTTTTTCAATGAGATCATAGCCATCATCAAAGGCACGGCGTATTGCCCCTCCCATTTTACCGGTGCTGCCGAGAAGAAGTATTTTTTTCAATAGTTAATATCTCTTAATTAGTCAAAAGCCGTTTGGCGATTGTAATTACATTGTTTATTCCATCACAGAGCTCTTGTATTTATATATGCAATACGCTATGACCTCCAATGCCATACATATTATTAACCTATTTTAAAGGATGCAAATTCAGTGCCTGAGTTCAACTTCTCTCCCGCAGCAAAAAACTATAAATCAAAAACTCCATAACCAGCTGCAATCATGCATTTTATTTGTACAGAATCTAAATCCTTCCAAGGGAAGCACCATTGTTTCCATATATTATATATGTGAAAAAAATTCAATATCGTCACTGAATTGACATTTATTCATATAAACTTCTAACGAATTTCATAGTTTTATCCGCTATAGCCTCACATGTAAAATCACGATGCACAACGCCCCTGCCCTTTTCAGCTACTTCCATTCGCAATTCAGGATTATCAAGATAGTATTGAAACTTATTCAGAAAATCATCGCGACTGTGAAAGAGCACTATTTCCTTATCTTCCTTGAAGAAATTCGTTATTCGCTGCTTTTCCTCTGCCGCCCCCATATCCACGCTCCTTATCATCGGAAACCCGCCGCTTGCTATAATCTCAAAGTTCCTCTCATGCAGTGCCCATGGATTATCAGACAGCGAGATATTACTGCTTCGATAAATCGATGCAAGCTGCCCTCCGTAACTGGCCGTACCCATATGATATGGAGCGAATTTCTCATTGTTAGACCAGTACCTGCCCCAGAGTTTAATATTGCGGGTAATCCCTGAATCAACAACCCATTCCATGATTCTCGTGCGGCAGACCATATCAATCATATGCTCAAAAAAGTCCCGCAGTACCCGTCTGTCATGATCTGACATCTCATTGCCGGACTGATAGCTTAGCTTCTGATCTATGCGGTTCAATATAGTATCCAGCACATCAGTGCACACTGGAAGTACAAATATCAGTTTTTCATCATCAAGCAACTCATTCAAGCTGATCATTTCCTTAAGTACCAGTTCTTTTAATACCGGCGTAGAAATCATCCTGAAATAATGTTCGATTTTTTGATCTTTACTTCCGACTGAATTACTGACACATGTAAGATCACAGGCATATTCAGAATTAATGTTTTTACTCTTTGTAAATATACTGATATCGACACCTTCAGAAGTGGTCAGTATTCGTTCGGGCGGTATATCAATCCTTTTCAGCCTCTCCTCCCATTCAGCCAATACAGGGAGAATAAACATATTGTGGTAATTATAATTTGAGGATATTTTGTGAAGATCATTCCCTGCCTTATCACGATACCTGTTAATCCAAAGAATATTATTTCTCAGGTTCCCCTTATTCAACGAACTAGCACCGAAATTAATATGAAAGATTATATCAGGCCGATACTCATTTATTTTCCAATGCACCGAATATTCATTAACTATCTCAAACTGCTCACGCTCAATCAATAATTCCGCCCGATAACCAAGATCTAAAAAAGCTTTATACCAGTGTTTTACAATGAACTTGTTTAACTCAGTATGTCTCGAGGTTATTAAAAGCACCTTGATCTCTGATACATTCCCCTGGAAAAGCTTTCTGTAATACTCCTGGTCATAGGAAGCATAATAATCATCAAGA
Source organism: Nitrospira sp. (assembly GCA_016784355.1). Lineage (GTDB taxonomy): Bacteria > Nitrospirota > Thermodesulfovibrionia > UBA6902 > UBA6902 > JACNKH01. The sequence continues at coordinate 8,718 of JADHUV010000002.1, forward strand.
ACGCCCTTGAGTTCATTATAAGAATCCTTCCGAGCTTCATTTATCCTGGTTATAAATTCTACATACCCTGCATTTACAGAATGCTCAAGACTGTATTGCGGAGGTCTTACAAGTATATTCAAAAAGAATTTCTCCATAAGTCCCTTCGCCTTTCCCTCAAACATTAAAATTCTTTTTTTACTGATGAAAGAAAGAAATTGATTAAGGTCCTCGAAGAGCAGCATATAATAAAGATACTGCATGTCATCATAAACAAGGTACAGCATTTCTGTCTTGCTCAGTGCGTAGAGAATTGTCTTTACGCTAATAATATCGACAAGCATCTGAGGGATAGACATTTCAAAACAATCAATCATACTATCAGGGACACTTGACTGATACTCTGATATTACAAGCAGTTTCTTTGTAATAACATTAAAGGAAATATCTGAATCGTTAAACAGAACTCCATTCGTCTTCAGCAGTTCCATATTACGATGATAACGCGCACTGAACTCTGCCTCACGCGGCTTTATAAGGGAATTATAAATAAAGGCTGAAATCCGTTCATCATCAACCCCTAACTGCCGTATCTCCCGCAATAGTTTCATAGCCTCACTCAGATCGTCCTGACTTATGAGCCACTGAGCATAGAACATCATATAGCCGACTGGCGCAGCAGCAGATTCCTTATAATATGCTATAATTTTTTTAAAGCCTTTGCTCTTAAGTTCGGGGGTCTCAAGTGAACCAAGAACAGATTTGACCAGTTCATGGTCATTGTCTTTACATGCACTCTCAAGCTCTGTCATCTTGTCATTAAGCACGGTATTATTCATTACTACTGTTTGAAGGTATGAAATCTAAAGTTCTCCTATAAATAAGCTGCCAGCTCCAAGCGTATTAATAAGTAATCAGGATTACATTTATACGAACCCAGCATGTTCGGGATCTGCGTTAAGATAATCAAGTACGATATTATTCTTTATGTTTGATACGCAGTGATGATTACAAACCATCGACGGGTTAATATTAAAGAATTTGTTTTTATCGCTGAACCAGAAGTCCTTAAAACGCTGATCCTTAATAGATCCGATCAGACCTTCGTCAAGATTATATGCCTTATCCTGGCAGGAGTATATATTTTGATCAGCACCAATAATAGGTAAAATCTGGAGATAGGGGCACCAGGTGTACTCTTTCTGAAATTTGTCATTCATGGCATGGTAAGAATCGTATATCTCAAAATTCTCATCCTTTAACTCTGTGACCGCGCGGTCAACCTGCTCCCTGACCTGCTTATAAAAAGGCTCATGATAAAGATCATTCTCCGCGCAGTCATTACTTACTATGCAGGGAGATACCTTAACGCTATTAACACCGATACCTTTAAGACGCTCAATAAAGCCATAAACCTCGGGAGCATTAAGTTCATCTATAACAAGAGACACACCAAGGAAGCACTTTCCGTCAAGTTTACTGAAGTTTTCCATATTCGCCATGACTCGCGTAAACTCCCCTTCCGGAACCTGCCGATACTGAGAGTAACTCCTGTCATCCCAGCCGTCAATAGATACTCTCAGCCATGTTGCATGTTGAGCAAAAACTTCAGCTATTTCCCCATGCAGTCCAGAGCCGTTGGTAAGTGAGGCAAAACGGACAGGACTTCCAGTAAGTTTCTTCACGGTCTCAAGCAGATATGGATAGTAAAAAGGATCACCTCCGCCGCTGAAAGTGACAGCCTTTACACCCATCTCAATAACATCATCCATAATCTCCATCATCTTTTCACGCGGGATGTAGTCACCGGTAAACATATCCTTGCCAAGCTGAAGCCGATCTGAACGATAAGCACAATAACTGCATTTATGAGAACAGACATTTGTCGGCTTTATCCTTATATGCAGCGGCGCCATAATACGAGCATCACTCTGAGTAAGAGAATCAATCTTCTCCTTAAACTGGAATATCTTCATATTAGTATATATATTTCCCATTATGCCCGGCCCTTACTCAAAATATATAAATTCATAATCTCCGCTATACCCAAACTCCTGAAACAGCCATTCCCATTCTTCGGGGCTAAAGAATGACTCGCACGTCAGTGCCCAGCACTGCAGGTTAAACAACTCAGACTCATTCCTATAACTTTCAAGTACGATATATTTATTGCGACCAACCCTCTCTATCTCTGCAAGTGCCTTTTTCACATCATAGATATTCAGATTAAAAACTACATTGAGCGAGATAACCAGATCAAAGGCATTATCCTCATATGGATAAGGATCTTCAGCCCTGCCACAGTATAAAACATCTCTGATTTCTTCTTTAGCGGTTTTCAGGGCATGCTCTGAAATATCAAAACCTTTTATCTGCGCATCGGGCAGAAGTTGTTTCAGCTCGTACAGCAGAAACCCTTTTCCACACCCCGCATCCAGGATCTTTGCATCGCTGGACAGATTGTATTGCCTGACAAGGTCTTCAGCAACTACCTTCCATCGGCCGTCGTATTTATAGCCTCCATAACCATACCTACGATCACCATCCCAGTAATCATATTCGTACTGCTTGCCTGTCTTCATGCATTCGACCTTGTTATCCGTCATCCGGCCGACATAATCACGTTTTGTATTTTTGTGCAGCTGATTGAAAATATTCAACAGATTACCCATAGATTTCACTCCACTATCTCTGACACTTATAGATCAATATCTGATTGCAGATTACTAATTTCTCAATCAGCAATCTGCTGCAGTATAACAAATCATTCATAGAGTCATCTATATGAATCATACCAATTTTCCCATATAACCGGCACTGTCTGAAATATTTATACATCATCACCTAATTTATCTAAAATACTGTCCATTGCCTCCGATGCTGCCATACCGCTTTCCGGATCAATCATCTGACTTTCATTTAAATGCCTGCGATAAAATGAAAGTCGATAAAACTCCTGCAGAAGCCTGAAACTCCCTCCTGTTACATCCCTGATCCAGGACAATTCAAACCGGTCTGATGAGTCAAAGTAATTTCGGTGATGGTCGTTAAGAATATGCACTGCATTGCTGAGCGCAGAATATCGAAACCTGCAGGTTTTAAGCGCTCGCTCTATTCCCATCTTGACCTTTAATTCAGAATCCTCAGGGTATAAACTACTGAAATGAAGGGCAGCACTTGTAAAATGCTCAAAACTCAGAAGCCAGTTTTTAAAGACCACCTTGTGTTTATGATAGGAGCGCGCATCTTCTAGGTAGTGAATTACATGACCATACTTCTTTTTCAAACGGTAGCCAAGCTCACGGTCCTCATAACGAGGATAATAGAAGCTCTCATCAAAAGGATTATCTCGAAGCATGCGTGTCGGTGTAACAATATTACTTGTATAAAAATATTCATCACCGGCATCAAATCTCTCCTCCTCAGTTATCCGGTAATGCGCAAACTGAGAGCCGCCATTGCTGCTCCAGTATTCAAAGGCGCTGATGCCCTCTGGATGCGGTATAATATTTCCAAGCATTGAGGCATTCTCAGATCCATGTTGTTCAATATGCTTATGAAATACCTCGATGGTCTCAGGAAACAATATAACATCATCCCCCATAATGAGAGTATATTCTGACTTTGCTTCTTTGATCCCCTGATTACGAGCGGCCGCGGGTCCCCGGGCTATATCATTTCTGATAACAGTAATTATCCTGCTGTCTCCCTTCAACTGGTTCAGATATTCGGTGGTATCATCTACTGAGCCATCATCAACCACAATAATATCCTGTATCAAATCAGCTCGTTTCGAATCAAGGATAGCGTTTAGACACTCCTGCAGAATCTCGTGGCGATTACGGGTTGTAATGACAATACTTAAGTTACTCACTCTGAAACCTCTTGAAAAGATCGATAATAGTAATCTGCCGGATTTGCAGCAATAGAGTAATATAAAATATTGCGCATGCCATGAATCGGGTCTTTCTTGGCACGGTAGAGTCTGGTCATTTCTTTTGCTATATCAGACTTATGCCGAAAACATAACTGCTGCGGCTTTGCTAGCTTATGACTCAATGGATCTATGCTGAACTTTTCTTTATGCAAAGCAGGAAAATCATAATTAAACTTTTCTAACTTTACTATAGAAGTATCAAGAAGACTGTCCTTGCGACTAAGGCTGAACATCAACATCTCATCTACATACTGTAGTAGTTCCTTATCATTTATCTCCTGCATCTGCAGCAGATTTTTCAGCGCCCTACGCGCAATTACATGAAGTGTTTCTGCACAGCTGAAAACCCCTATTGCCCTGTCCGTTGCAAGACTGTTTTCATGTTCTATTTCTGCATATTTTTGTATACTTGCAATATCGTTAATAAAGTCATGAATCTCTTCTTCAGTTTCCCAGGTATATTTCAATATTGAGTCAGCCAGACCCTCATAAATCCGTTTCAGGTCTGCCGGATATTCGGACATGAGATCGTGACAGACCTTAACAAACTCAAACATCGATATTTTCAGGAAAGAAAGCAGTCCCTGTATCTCAAGAAAATATCCGTCATTATAAAATAGCTCAACAGAGAGATCAAAAAGCCTGCAATATACATAGTCATCAAATGTCATGGAGCTCGTTTCAATAACCAGTTCACTCACTTCAGCACTGGAAAATTCCTCTCCGCCAAATTCATACATGCCGTAGGTTCGCGGAAAGATACGAAACCGAGACTTAATCTGAAACTTCTTACGATCAGCAGGTGATTCGGCCTCTGTGCCGGGCAGTAATACCAGCGGATACAGTCGAATACGGGATATACCGGCATCCATGACAGTTCGCAATGTGTACAGGTGTCCCTCAACAGTATCTCCCGGTAAATTTAAAATAACTTCTGAATTTGAACCACGCTGATATTTAGCTGATCGCTGAGCCGCCTCAAGAAGCAATTCAGAAGAAATATTTTTTCTCCGTATATTTTCCAATACGGTCGGATCTGTTGATTGAATGGCAGCGCTGTACCAGAGCGTTCCGTATTTCAGTCTGCTGATGCCCTCTAGAATATTATCAATATTATTCTTACCTAAAGACGCATCAACCCTTCGCGGCCAGTCATATTTATCCTGCACTCGTGCAATGATTTCACATATCTCAACATCTCGCGGAAACATCCCAAAATTAGCATCACCAATATGAAGAGTCAATTCCTTGTGTTTGATTCGTTGTGCAATATACTCAAGTTCCTCTTCAAACCTGCTGAGTTCAAGCCGCGCAATAGTCGCGTGATAAGGCTGACCTTCGGTGCAGTAGGTACAGGTAAAAGGACAACCCCTTGTCGGCTGAAGCAGAGGATCCAGATAATCCTGCAAAAAATCATCATAAAAACCCATAAGATATGGCGATGGAATCCGGGTCAGATCATCAATCCTCGGGAGAGTCTTCCCGCTTATAAATTCTCCATTGTTCAGATAATGACATCCATCGAGCTCGATTCCTGATTGCTTAAGCTCAGTCACATCGCATTTATACTCAATCAATGTCCTGATAAAAGGCGGGAATGTTTCCTCTGCATCCCGAAAGAAACAGAAATCAACGAGAGGATGACTTTCAAGAAACTTTTTCTGATCTTCAGGATCAATTGGATAATTGGGTCCACCAAACACAATTATGACTTCCGGATATATAGCCTTTATTTTCTGTACGAGCGTATAGGAAAGGTGATGATTCCAGATACCGTTTGTCAGGCCTATTACGTCAGGGATTCCATCCCGGCATGCATCTGAAAATGCAGCTACTCTTTTAAAGAATCTGAACTCAACAGCATCCCCCAGTTCTTTTTTTGTGCAGGCAGCAATGCAACCGATTCCCAGGGGTATTGTCTTAAATGTATTACTGTCATGAGCGAGATCGGCAAGCCATATTTCAAGCGGTCTGCTATCAAGCGCCTGCATATTAGAATCACTCATGAAGAGGTTTCCTTTTTTCTGGGGGAGCGTTCATACTGTTCCTCTTTCATTATAAAGGGACCCGGGTACTCATAACGAAAGTGTACTACATCCTTTATCTGTTCTCCTGCTAAAGGCTCAAACTCATCCCATCCGTGTCTGGCAACATAATCACGGTCTACCCCGTCACAGATGGGTCGAACCGCACACTTCTCGCATTTCTCGGAAAAAGCAAGATTATAGGCGGGATCGCTCTCGAAAAGCGGAATTCTTTTTGTATAGTTGTCCTCTTCTGTAATGCATTTAAGTAAAGGCTCACCCTCACTTGCTGCCTTTGTACCATTTCTCCATTCATATGGATCCATGGCAGCACCCTTGAAACCCACGATGTGTTTTTCATACCCCTTAAACATACAGTAAGGAGCATAACGGATATTGACTGCAATGTCTGCAGCGACAAGAATATCAGTGGCCTCTTTTATATATTTATCGATATCATTGTACTTTGCCTTGTACCCGACCGCCATTTCTTCCCGCATATTATTATTGGCCCAGCCCCAGTCCAGTCTCATTATCAGAAAGTTGTGATACCTTGTACCGGAAGATACAAGATAACGTGCTGTGTCAGGCAGAGTTTTATAATTATTAGCTTCAACAACCGTATTCGTACAATAAGAAAATCCGCGATCATCCAGAGTCTTCATGACACTCTGCAGTTTTCCAAGATCAGCACCGGTCAACTTGTGAAACATTTCTGCATCTACCGTATGAAATGAAAACAGAAAGTCATTAAGGCCTGCCTCCAAAAGCCGGTCAAGCAATATTTCACTGCTGCCTCCGAGTTTAGTTCCAAGAAACTGCCCCATCGTTATCATTCTACCCTTAAGCCCAAGTTCTTTGTGAGCATAACGGGTAATCTCTACAATGTCCGGATGCAGTGATGGTTCCCCACCGGTATACTCAAAATGCGTAAGTCCCCACTGAGCAAAATAACGCAGAAGGTTTTTCAGAGACTCCGTAGAAAGATACTCGGCAGTGCGCAGATAGTTAAACTGCTTTTCAGATTTATCATAAAAACTGTAGAAGCAAAAGCAGCATGAATGCGGACATTTTCTCCCAACATCCAGAACTCCCATAGGACTGAGCTTTCCGGCAGGATGCACCCTCAATGTATAATCCTCCTCTTAGTTATCACGTTCTGCAACATTCCATATACTTAAAAATATACTCCTGCATTCAGCAATGTCTTCTTGCGATGCTGCTTTAGTTCATCCATCGTAAAATCATACATACTGGCAACCTTGGCTGTTTTTTCCGGGGTACTGAAATTAATCCTGTCCCACTCATAGGCACGCAGTATTTTCAATTGCTCGGCCGTAAACTCATCAGTCGATATAAACGCATTGCCGAATCCAAAAAAACGCTCATCAAGAAAGCTGAAATCATCAGGAAGCACTCCACTTTCTTTAGCCAGCGTATACAGATCCGTCTTCGGAAGCGGTGTTGCTACATGAAAATGCACAAGATCAAAATCGCACTCCTCGGCAAAACGAAAACTCATACGCAGATCTTCCCAGGTCTCCCCGGGAAAGCCGATAACAAAATTGGCGGAAACATCAATTCCAAGTTCTTTACACTTACTCACCAGCGGGGGAATAATTTCCAGCTTCAGCGGTTTTCTAATAATATCTTTCAGGACATGCGGACTACCTGATTCCACGGACATGGAAATTTGCGCACATCCGCTCTTTTTCATAAGTTCCAGCAAAGTATCATCGAGGTCCCAGGCTGATGATCCTGAATTCCATGTAAGGTTGTACTTACGGTCAATCATCGATTGAAGAAGCTCAGTTATCCGTGATCGTTTAGAAAGAAAAAGGTCATCCTGAACAGCCAGATCCTCAATATTATACCGATCCATTAGAAACTCGATCTCCTCAAGCACGTCTTCAACAGGACGATATATTACTCCTCTTCCACTTATAGTCCGTGTAGCACAAAACAGACAGTTATGAGGACATCCGTATGTCGTAATAATTGGGGCAGAACGAATACCCCTGGAGTTTACCTGATAATCATGTGTATCCCTCATAATGTACGGCTCAAGATCTATCAGGGAATAATCCGGCTTCTGCAGTTTCTTCACATCTGCTATATAAGTCTTAACCGGATTAATAACAATCTCTCCTCTTTCATCTCTGAATCCTACCCCGGCACAGGCACGTGCATCCTCTGAATTGTTCAAGAAATGAATGAACTCCGGTAAGCGCTCCTCAGCATGACCTATAAAAATATAATCAACATTCTTATCTCTTAAAACTTCTTCTCCCAGCACCGTAGGGTAAACACCTCCGACAACAGTAACTGCATCAGGACATTCTTTTTTGGCAATAGCAAGTAAAGCATGAACCTGGCGATGATATTCGACTGAAAGCGCGGAGATTAATATTACATCAGGGCGACTCTGCGCAAGCATCCGGGCACAATCATCCTCAGATAAGTCCTGACCATTAGCATCTATGAAACTGAGCTCAAACTCATCCTTTAAAAGGGCTGTCAATATTAAAGCAGCAAACGGTACAGAGACCCATGGGCGCTTACCGAACCATCGTGAATTAGGATTCACTAATGTGAGTTTCTGTCGAGAACTAATGTCCATATATCTGTTTCTCTCCCTGACGAGCAATATTACTGGTTAAATTTTGACGTTTCAACTTTATTCAGGTTAATACGCAAATAATATGCCTAAATTACCATCTATCTTATATTTAATAATACTGTTTAATATTAACCAGTTGCGATTGAAACGCGATATCTGTACAAAGTTCAGTATTGAAAAACGTCATCAATTTGACAATTAAACCAGTGAAAGCCCAGTATTACAACGTCTTAAGTCCACTGTCTCATTTTTCTTTCCATTTCAAAAACTCATCTTCAATCATACGCGCATCCCCTTCATCCTTAGTGATCGCACGATGTACCTCATAGATCTTCTTCATGGCAAATTCAAGATCATCAGACTTCATAGAACCAATTTCAACGTTATAACCATGTCCTCCGAATGTGTTGATATCAGAATTCTTAATCCAGTTATTTTTCACCGCATCCTCATAAAAAAGAGTTCCAGGATAAGGCGTCACTGTTGTTACTCCGATATAGTCCGGCCTGGTACTCTTTACCAGTTGGAATGTGTGATACAGAGACTCCCTGGATTCTCCAGGCAGGCCAATCATTAAAAGAAAGCGAAGGATTATATCGTTGTTTCTGCAATACTCCGAGATCTTCCGTACGCTATCAAGTGTTATTCCCTGCTTTGCACTTCTGCTGAGAAGCTCTTCATTTCCGGTTTCAACGCCGATATTCAATCCCCGACAGCCAGCATCTCTCATCAGAGATAAAAGCTCTGTGCTGAGCACATTGACACGGGTTTCACACCACCAGAACACCTGTAAATTATTTTTAATGATAAGATGGCATAATTCCCTGATTCGCTCCTGATTATATGTAAAGGTTGCGTCCCTGAAAAAAACATGGTTAATCTTATCGCAGTTGATGATATGAAACAGCTCAGTATAGATTCGCTCTGCACTCATAGAACGCCAGCGCTCTCCCTGCACAAGAGGATACGGACAATAGTAACCGCAGGGAAACGGGCACCCTCTGCTGGTCTGCATCGTTGTTACACTGGTGCCAAACGGGAAATATGAATAATCACTGTTATGCAGAAGTGATCTATCCACAACCGGAAGACTATCGAGGTCTTCGAGCAATATCTCATCCTCAATAGTATATTGTCCGTTAAGTATTTCTGCCGTACCCATTCTCTCTGTTCTCTTGAGAATTTCATCAATGACAAGGTCACACTCCCCGATTATGCAGAAATCACAACCAGATTCCAGAAGTATCTTTTCAACAACAGGTTGAAGGCGTACAGCGGTCTTACAAACTAATCGGCTATTTGCGGGCAAAATTTCCCGAATAGCCTGCGCGTAAGCAATATCATTATCAACAGTCGGCAGTGATGCAGTAAATACAAGTACGTCCGGACGCTGTTCAGCGATAACAGTCTTAAGAGCATCATTACTGAACCTTCCGGCCTGACCGTCTATTAAAATTACATCATGAGATTTTCTCTTAAGAACCGCTGCGTAGTTTAAAAGGTCAAGTGGAGGCAGCAAACTGCTTTTACTTCGGTCAAATCCCAAGCCACCGGCCATATCCCGATTAACCGGCCTGTCAGGATCAGGCGTGTTTAACAATATTACTCTCATACAGGAATATGTGAATTACAACTCTTTGACTGCACGTGCAATACCCTCGGCACAAATTCCGTAATGACCCCTCATGCCCGACTGCGTTCTTACCTCATGAATGAAGGCGTACGGTATCCCCATCACCCTCAGACTCCATGAAGGACGCCGTTCGGCAAAGTGCCCCGCAATAATATTACCAAGACCGCTATTTTCAAAATGCTCTTCAACGCAAAGAACTTGCTTTTTGCCATCCAATATATCAAACAGTGCCTCTGTATTCAGAGGTTGGACGACCGGCACTGATACAAGCGTCACATCTATCCCTTCGCTCAACAATTGCTCCCTGGCAGCCATAACATCAAATGAGACAGTTCCATGAAAAACAATCGCTATGTGACCGCCTTCACGTATAACCTGCGGGACTGTTATATCAAATGTATCCCTCGCATGCATGACAGGTTCGCCTCTCTTTGCAAGCCGCACATACACCGGCCCTTCTGACCGTAAGGCATATTCTGCAGCCAGCCTAGCCTCAACCGGATCAATCGGTGATATTACCGTCAGGTTCGGAAGTGTCCGTGCAATCCCGATATCTTCAATAGAATAATGAGTCATACCGCCCGGTGCATAGGTTACTCCGCTGCCAATACCCACAAGTGTCACCGGCAATTGCTGATAACAGATATCATTTCTTACCTGCTCATAATTTCTGTATAAAACAAAGGGGATAATATTGTAGATAAATACTTTAAAGTCAGTCAGGGCAAGACCTGCCGCATGACTTGTCATATTCTGCTCAGCCACACCCATATTGATAAATTGTGCCGGATGTGATTTTTGAAAATCATCAAATACACCAAAACCGGCATCTCCGCTTATGATAAAAACATCTTTTCTTTCACTACAGGAATCTATTATTGTATCTACAAATGTATTTCTCACTTCAGATCCTCCAAAGCTCTGTCCCTTCGCTCATCAGTAACCACAAAGTAGTGCCATTCCATTTTATCTTCCATAAAGGTGACACCTTTCCCCTTTGTAGTGCAGGCTATAATCATTTTCGGTTTCCCTTTTGAATCCGCATCAAGTGCCGCTTTCAACTCTGCATGATCATGACCATCTGCTTTTATAACATACCAGCCAAATGCCTCCCATTTATCTGCCACGGGCTCAAAACTGCATAACTCTGTTGCTCTTCCGTATCCCTGCAGATTGTTATAATCCATTATTGCAGTAAAGTTGTCGAGTTTAAGTTTAGGCGCAAAGAGCGCTCCTTCCCATATAGAGCCCTCCTGCGATTCACCGTCACCTATAATGGCATACACTTTTCGATTACTATCTTTCATCTTAAAGCCATGTGCCATTCCAAGACCTATATTAAACCCGTGGCCAAGCGAGCCCGCAGATACCTCCACGCCTTTTGCAGCAAACCTGTCCAGGTGTGCCGGCAGAGTTCCTTCATTCATGTGGTAACCCATAAGCAACTCTTCGTTGACAATGCCACGCAAGGCTAGTGTACTATACAATGCACTTGCAGCATGTCCCTTGCTTAATATAAATATATCTCTTTCATCCCAGTTATCCAGGCGAAGTGTATCAAAATATAAGGTGGCTAATATATCTACGCATGAAAGAGATGAACCAACATGAGGGCTTCCGGCCCTGTGCGCCATCTCCAGTATTGTCCTGCGAATTTGCATTGATATTTGCTTCAGATCCATAATTCTCCTTAAAAAAACCCGATTCTACTGAGGTATTACCCTGCCGCTGAAACTTTACTAGATTCAAGAATTTCCGTTACAGCATCTACTGTTTCTTCCAAATCAATATTTTCAATACAAGTTAGCCCGGTTGTGCAGACGGGGCTGTAACAGGGCATGAGATGACACTCCTGCTTAGAATAAATTGCCCGGCCAAAGTTATGAAAATAGACCTCCTGAGGATCAGTAGGTCCGAATAAGCCAACTATTTTCTTCTTCAGTGCAAGTGCGATATGAAGACCAAGGCTGTCCTGAGTCAGAAATAATTTACATGAATTTATCCAATCCATATATTCATTAAGATCTTTCAGGCCCTCCTGCCATGACACTGAGTATCCCTTCTTCTGCAGGCGCTCTTCAAGCTCTCTCCATTTCTTAATATCCATCGCCTTAGTCGCCCATTTTTTCCCTACATTAAAATTAAACCCGATATCATATTTTTCCTCATTTAAAGGTTTATAACCTAATATATACCCCTGACCTCTCCACTTTACACCTACCATCTCAATAAGCACCTGCTGCCAGTAGTGCCTGCTTTTCTTACCCTTCTGTTTATTCTTTATATATTCTATAAAATTCAGTCCCTTCTCATAAGCATGATAGGTTCCATCCACACTTTCAAAACGAAAACCGTATTTCATCCAGGCATCGATCATGTCAGAAAGTGCACATACACCCGGTATCTTTTCAAGATTTACAAGCACATCAAACTTCTCACGCATAAGCTGAAATGGAACAAATTCATCCCATGTAATCAATCGGTCGATGAGCTCATTACCAATAAGAAGCGGCTCTGCCTCACGAGATACCAGCCATGTTATCTGACTGTCAGGATATTTTTCCTTGAATGCCCACAAGATAGGAGTGGTCCTCAGAACATCTCCGAGACTGGGAATTCTTCCAATCTCCTGGTCCAGCGTCTCAGAGTATCCGAGCTTTATGATCAATATTTTTGTTGCCACATGCCCTCCTAAATAAAATTGACGTGCTCTGGCTTATTATTTACCGTATGCAAAAATTCGTTAATTCTGGCCATTCTGCAATTAAGCCTGCATTCATTTTTTAAAACGAGTTCACTCTCTCCAAATTTCAGCGAACAGGCCCTTCTCTCTCCGAAGAGAATTTCATTCATATCATCCTTATATATATTTCCAGTCTTAAACCTCTCGTCTCCAATAAATACACTGCACGTATAGAAATCACCCTTGGATGAAATATAACCCCAGAAAGGAAGTGCACAGCAATGATCAAAGACGCGGCTCTTCTCCATATATTTTGTTAATGCCTCTTTTCTGAATACGATATTCATACCAGTTTTACTTCGGTAATGCTCTACGACACTATCTATTTCCCCTATCACTTCATCAGTGTAAACAGTTTCCTTCTTATCTATCATTTGAGGATGAAGAGAATAAGGTTTCAGACTAAGATAATCAACTCCGATTTCAGAAAAAAGCCTCAATGCGTTTTCAATATCATTTATATTTTCCTCAATTATAAGATACTGAACCCCAAGAGTCACTTCCAAACCAAGCTCTTCCTTAACCCTGACAGCCTCCTGAATACTCTTTATGGTCTTTCCAAAGACACTTTCCTGTACATTATGCACTCTGGAATGCACTGCAGCAGTGCCTGCATCAACGCTGAATCTTATCCAGGTCAGATGCGGCAGAATGTCTTTCCACAACTCATAAGTACCAAGTGTACCGTTAGATGTAACTGATACATCCATACCGGATGAGCGCGCCACTTTTATAAATTCCGGCAAATCATTATGCAGCAGAGGTTCTCCTTCGCCAGCAAACATTACGCTTCTGACTCCTGCCGCTCCCATTGCCTTTAAACTTTCGACCAAAACATCCCTTTCTAGACGATCGCCCTTATCTCTGGCAAAATCTATGCCGCAAAAAATGCATTTATGATTACAGACAGACAGCGGACTTATCTCAACATAGACAGGCGCTACTACTTTCTTTTCCTGCCATTGAGAAACACGATCAAGGTGCCACAACAACTTATGTCCATCAATCATATATTGATCCATCAGTCCTTACGCGCGGCATCCGTCACTGCCGGCTTACCTCCTGTGCTCATCTCATTAATGTTCTGAATTTCAACACTGGTATGACCAAATATCTGGTGCCTGTTTGTCTTGACCTTCACATCACAGGGATTGCAGTTGCCATAATAATCACAGGGTCTGAAAATATCCATACTACTTACACTAAAGTCCTCATCAAGTATATGGGCAAATGGCACACGACCATTATAAAGATCAGAATGACACTTATAGATATACCCGGCGGGATCAACAATTATCTCCGATGTCCTGCATTCACAGTGTTTCCTTATCTCCCCGTTAACAGATCCATCATACTTGAAATGTCCATGCATGCCCCCCTCGTACTCGCCCAGAAATTCCTTAGTCCTGAAATCAATACCAAGTTTCAAACACTTCTCTTTAACTTCATTTATGTGCTTAATAATAGAAGGATGTTCAATACCATAAATCCCGACTCTGAACCCGGCATCCTGCAGTTTAAAGGTCTTTGTTATCAGATCATGAATCTCATTCTGTTTTGGATGATAACTAACTCTTATTGATGCATATGGCGCTTCACGCGTAAATCTTCCAAGAGGAACATTTTTTATAAACTCATCAACATCAAACATCATATTGGTCAACAAGTCCATCTTAATTTCACTTTTGACCTCATTTACAAATCTATAAAAACCCTTATACAGAGTGGCTTCACCTCCCTGCAACGTCAACGGCAGATCCTCTCTAAGCGTAAGGCGGTTAGCCGCTATTATCCAGTCCTCTACCTCCATGTGTTTCCGCTTAGCCTTTGAGTACCTGGATCCTCCATCATGCAGATTAATGCAGTAGTGGCATCTGAGATTACATGCCAGAGTTAAAAAAAACGCTACATAATTATGATCATCTTTCAGTTGTATCGGCTTCAAAGTATCCTGCATCTTATGCTCCTTAAACTTATATTCTTTTATCTCTATCATCTCATCGATGATGTAATCCCTGACTGCAACAGAACCTACAACACTATCCCATTTCATAGGACTTACCCCCGTACCTGGACGCTTAGTCGTGATATCAGTTTCCGTAATCAGTGCACCCTTAATTATGTCCCTTTGCGCAACAATACTCTTTCTTACTACGTCCCTGTTTTTTAATTCAGCAGAGGTTGGTTTTTTTATCCCATTACCAAGAGACTTTTCTATTTCTCTAATATACTGAACCATTAACCTTAATTCCGCAGGCTCCAATGAAACCATGTGATCAGGTCCCTTCATATTACGATCAAGCGTAAAATGTTTTTCAATAACAGATGCACCTAATGCAGCTGCCGCAACAGGTACACTTATCCCCTCAGTATGATCTGAATACCCTACACTGACATTAAAGCGATCTCTTATCGTAAGCATGGCCTTAAGATTAACTTTTTCAAAAGGAACAGGATATTCAGTGTTACAATGCAGTACGGTTAACATTGTACGCGTGATACCCCCTTCTTGCAGGATTCTTAAAGCCTCCTCAATTTCGAGCATATTTGCCATTCCTGTAGACAAAATTACATCCTTACCGAAACGGCTTACTTCTCGCAAATATGGCAGATTGTTAATCTCTCCTGAGGGAATTTTAAAAATCTTCATACCAAGGCTATCAAGAAAATTGAGCCCTCCAGAATCAAAAGCGGTTGATATAAACTCAATACCCCTGGCCCTGCAGTACAGTGAAAGTGCCTCAAATTCCTTCCAGCTTAATTCAAGCCGTTTAAGCATATCGTACTGGGATTCTTCTGCCCCGCTATTGCGGACCTGATATTCTGCCATAGGAGCATCCCGGCTTACGATATTATCAGCCTTGAAAGTCTGAAATTTTACAGCATCCGCTCCGGCATCAACGGCTGCATCCACCATTTTTTTTGCAAGATTATAATCCCCATTATGATTCACTCCCGCCTCTGCAATGATAAAGGTCTTCACCGGTTTACCACCCCCCAAACCCTGGCTCCATCAGGCACATCTACAAGCACTACAGACCCGGCTCCTATAACCGCATTCCTACCCACGCTTATACCTTGAATAACCGTGGCACCGGCACCAATAAAGGCACCGTCTCCTATATTGCTCCCTCCGCAAATAACCGCACCAGGACATATATGCACGTGTTTGCCGATATTGCAGTCATGCTCCACTACCGAACCTGTATTGATGATACAATTAGCCCCGATTATTGCCCCGGCCTGTATTACTGCACCGGCCATGACCTGAACACCCTCCGATATTGTCACGTCTGATATTGAAATAATAGCAGCCGGATGTACAAGTTCAGGCAGTCTGAATCCATGTTCTTTCAGATACAAATATAGCTTTATCCGTTTACTGTTATCACCGGTACTGCCAAAAGCAATACTGGCACAATCGATATTATCATTCCTAATTCTCGCAAGAACAGCATCATCGCCTAATACACGCATACCATAAATGAGGGTCCCCGGCTTCACTGCCGGATCAACAAGCCCGGCAATCTCATATTCACCATTTAGAATAACTGCCTCAGCTACAACCCTTGAATGTCCACCGGCACCAATAAGTATTATTTTTTCCATAAGTATATGCTCTACTCCGCCCTTATCGCATAATGACTAGCTGCCTTTAGCAACACTGATAAGACGCACTTTTTTATCAGCATTGAAAGAATCTCTTTATCACCTGGCATACATAATCAATACCTTCTTCACTGTTTAAAGTGGAGCTTGGAAGACAAATCCCCCTCTTATAAAGGGTCTCCGCATTATCACCACCCGAAAACCTGCAATCCTTAAATGGCGTAAACTTATGCACCGGACTGAATATTCGTCTGAAAGGAATCCCACTTATTTGCAACAGGTCCTGCAGCTGCAATCGGGCACGCTCATCATCCATTAATATACAGGTAAACCACCAGGAACTGTCTCCTTCATCATATTGCGCCTGCAATTTAATATTACTTATAGAGCCCAGCTCTTTATTATAAATATGATGAATATTTTTCTTAATCTGCAGAAATTCTTTAAGTCGCTGCAACTGCGCAATACCCAAAGCAGCAGAGATATTAGTCATCCTGTAATTAAACCCAATCTCCGAATGATACATCTCAACTCCGTAATCCTTGGCCTGATTTACAAGATACTTAATGTGCTTAAGTCGCTCTCTATATTTTGAGATTACCAACCCGCCCCCTCCGGTTGTAATGGTCTTATTCCCATTAAAACTAAAGCAACCCATATCACCGATCGTGCCGGTATACATATCATGATACTTTGCCCCCAGGCTTTCGGTTGCATCTTCCACGACATAAAGACCATGTTTGTCAGCAATTCGCATAATTTGATCCATATCACAAGGATTTCCATATAAATGCACAGGAATAATAGCCTTAGTCTTAGCGCTGATCGCCTTTTCCAGTGCTGTTATATCCATATTCCATGTCTTTATATCTACATCAACAAACACTGGCTCAGCACCACAATAAATAACAGGGTTGACACTCGCAACAAAAGTGAGTGTTGGCACAATGACCTCATCTCCACGTCCTATACCCAGTTCATGCAGCGCAATATGAAGCGCAGAAGTACCTGAATTGGTGGACACCGAGTTTTCAACACCGAGATATTTAGAACAATTCAATTCAAATTCATCGACAAAGGGCCCAACAGTAGATATGTAGGTACTCTCAACAGCCTGATTCAGGTAGTATTTTTCAAGATCACCGATATTGGGTGCATCAAGATACAATTTCTCAGACATAGTATATCCCGGTCTTATATTGTCCCAAATCATTTCCCTTAATAATAACTTTGATCACCATCAAGATTGAATTATCCAAAGCTAAGTAAATTAGATTCATTGATATATTTCAGCAATAAAACTGTTTTCCTCTATGAAATCAGCCATGCATAGCATTAATATAAAATTAGCAAGTATCATGCCTACTTAATGATACCTGCTAACATGCTATTAATTAAAGATATTTACCATTATAACATCCGGTAAAAATCATATTACATTGTATTAGGAAGTGTTAACGTCAGATGTTTGACAGAAAAAATTCTTCAATATCAGGATTTTTCTGTTTCAGCAGTTGACGAGTCGATATGCAGTGGTGTCTGACAGGAGTATCTTGGATCATCATTGACCAATTGTAATCCCTTCTTACTGAGTGAATTGATCAGCAAAGGACCCTGCAAATTAGCGGTTACATTCTCTCCGTCCACTCTGAGCATAGTCAGAGTCACGACATCATCAATCTCCTGAGTTTCCAGAAAATCCTTTAACGCGGCATCGAACTTGAAAGAGTAATCAGGAAATATCTCAAATGGGGTCATTACTATAAAGGCGATATCAGCCTGGTCAACAGACTGAAGCCATTTAAGTGATGTATCTTTATAGTCCATAAGTATAAAGCGGGTTGCTTCAGGAAAACCAATCAACCCATCAGGAAAATGTATAAGTTTATCAACAGTAGTTTCAAGCCTGCCGAATCTTGTTGTCTCAAAGCTGATCATTTCTTAACAGCCTCCTTGATCTTTCCGAAGACATCCACGGGCAAAGAAGATGAGAGCTTATTTTCAGCCTGGATCCTTTCATATATCTCTTCTCTGTATATCGTAAGGTCTGCAGGAGCCTCTATTCCAATCTTCACCTGCTTCCCCTTCACATCCACGATCTTGATAGTTATCCCCTGCCCTATCCTTAAAATTTCTCCCAACTTCCTTGTCAAGACAAGCATGAATTCCCCTCTCTTCGCGGTACCTTCCGATATTTAATAATATAATACGACTTATAGGTATATATATTAGATTATATTGGATTTTTTTTATAGCATTTATTTTTAAGTCAGGAAAAATATCCATACCTGCTGCAGTAAACATATTATCCAAGGAAATCAAATAATGACTTCGAGAAAGTCTGAATAGAGGTTATTCTCATTGCTTCTAATGCAGTTTGTATTTTAGCAAACTCTGATGCAGCATCAGCAATATCAGCATCTTCAACATTACTGAGATTCTGAATGTATGCAATCTCATTATCCTCAAGCCTGTTACTATGATCCTGAAGATAACGCATGCGTGAACCAGCATCAGCAGTTGTATCAATAACCGAATCCATTGCACCATCTAAAAGCATTATACTGGTCTGTATCCCTTTAGTATCGTTATTGGATAGAGAGTTTGAAAAATGATTCATAATCTGAAAAAATGTTATCGAACTGGACAGATTTGTTGTCGTGGAAGATGCATGATAAAGAAGCGATAAGCCTGTTGCATCTGTCTCTGCTGTCTCATTAAACGTAGCATCTGCATCCTCATCTACTCCGATAGTAAAACTGGTACCTTTGACTACAGGCTCAAACATAAGCCGCTCTTCTGTTCCATCATTAATGACAAATGCCTGCAGGCCATGCGGGTTTTCTGTCAGATTTGATTTTATATCCGTATGAAGCAGCGCTGAGAGACCGCTTGTATCATTGTTGTTACCGTCAGTGTCTGCGACATCCACTGAAAACCCTTCTCCTGCTGTAGTGGGGTATAGAAACATCCTGTAAGTTGCAGGAGACCCATTGACAGTTGCAATCCTGGCATTCACAGCCGCGTTGGAACTGTTAATGGCGTCCCGAACACCCGCAAGCGTATTTGTTGTCGTCGAGTCAAAGGTGATCGTCACTGGATCATTTGTTCCAACATTAATCGTGAGCGTCCCCGTTCCGACGGCGGTTGTACCGGTATCAGCATACGCCTTGGTCATTGGAGCATTAATATAGTCACGGATTTCTGCCGGCGTGGCCGCAGTTGAACCGTCCTTGAGCGGAATGTCCATCGAATCACCGGATCCCACTGCAACCTGCAACGTTCCCGTGAGGGTCGCACCAGTCAAATCAGCAGTCATATATTTAGTAGTATCACTGAATGCGGTATTGCCGTTTAAATTAATGGTTTGAGTAACACTTTCATCAATATAAACATTCATATCATTCGTATCGCCCTGCCAGGCACCAGTTGAACTAAAGGCAGCGGTGTTAGTACTGAATCCGGAAAACATGTATTTATTATTAAACTTGGAGTTTCCAATATTCAGCATCTCGTTGAAAAGATTCTGCGCTACACTGGAAGCGGCATCCCGCGATTCATTAGATTGCGTAGCATCACTTCCAGCAATTGCAAGCTCGCGGGCACTTTGCAGAACATGCTCCACAGAACTCATCTGGTTTTCTGCAAAACCAAGCCGGCTCATTCCCTGATCAACATTTCTCTTATATTGATCTATCGAGTTAAGTGAGACCTTATAAGCCATTGCTTCTTTCATTGAGATAGCATCATCAGATGGCTTGGTAAGCCGTTTACCAGAACTTATCTGCGATGAAACCTTGGCAAGTTCCTCAAACTTCTTCTTGAGTGAAGAAGTAAACTCATCAAAAAGCATAAAAGAAGTAACTCTCATAAATTTATAACCAGCTCCAGTAGTTCGTCTGTAATATTAATCATCCTGGCCCCTGCCTCAAATGCACGCTGAAACCGGATCATATTAGCGGCTTCTTCATCCAGAGATACTCCAGAGACAGATTGTCTTCTGCTTTCAAGCTCCAGCATTAGATTGCCATTAAATGCCAAACTGCCCAGTGCGGATCTGCTCAATGTGCCAGACTCAGTAACTATAGATGAATAAAAGTCCTCCATTGTCACAGAACCAAGGGATGAGATGTTAGACTTCATCTTGTCAGCAATCGCAAGAGCAGTAACATTATTGCCTGTCTGAGAAGTTGTTGCAGAATCAGATGCCGCAATATCATCGGTATCCGTAACCGTCACTCCAAAATCTGCAATTGCATTTCTCAGAGGGCTTATCAAAAATGTTGATCCTGAAGTAGCCGTAGAGGCATTAAAAGAGATCGTTATTCCGTCAAACGTATCAGTAGTCGACGATGACAGATCTCCAGTTACAGAAACACTTGCACCAGTACGATTATTGGTAACAGAATATGCTGTACTAGATGAAAATGTGAGAGTATACTCATCATTTACCAGCGATCCCTGTGATGCATCAACTATTGAAGCCGTCATTGTCACACCAGAGCTGGCAGTAGAATTATCTCTTACATACACTGCAGACTGTACATCAAAGAAATTTCCAGTTGTGTCACCATCACGGTCGTAACCTGCATAGTGCAGAGCATTCGTTTCACTTACGACTGTTGCTACCAGCTTTCTTAAATCATGTAATGAGTTATCTTCAATATCGGAACGTACCTCAATCAGACCGCCAAGCTCCCCTTTAGTTATGGATGATGTTATATTAGTGCCATTCAGGTAGACTGCATTCGATCCTAAAGCAGTATCCCCGGTTGCATCAATCTGCGTTGAAAGATTATAAGAAGAATTTCCACTTACAAGACTCTGCCCACCAGCAAGGACAAAAACACCCCCGTCAGAATCTTCATACCAGTCATAATCCATTAGCTCAGCAAGATCACGCATAGCCTCTTCCCGCTGATCCCTAAACATACTTGCGCTTCTGGAATTCGCTCCTGCCTCAACAGAAATTATTTTATCATTCAGTTCTGCAATATTGGATGTAAGAGTATTCACATCAGAGGCTACATCCTCTATACGTCCCTTAATTCTTTTAACAAGATCAGTTATTGAACCTTCTATAGACTGTGATGTCTGCACAAGAGCCTTAGATTTCTCCAGCAATGCAGTTCTTGCGGCTTTACTGTCAGGGTCCGATGTCAGATCCTGCCAGGCATTAGAATAATCGTTCAACGAATTAGAAAGTCCTAGGCCTTGCGCTTCATTAAGCACCTGTTCTACAAATGAGAGGCCCTGCTCAAGAGTCGTAGATTTACCATAATTATTTTTCTGACTTATAAGCTGTTTGTGAATAACAGAATCAAATGTTCTCCTTATCCCTCCGGTATGAACTCCCCTGCCTATAAAATCTCCTCCCGATTCAACAGGATTCGTTATCTCCATTATAATTTCCTGGCGACTGTATCCAGGCGTATTGGCATTTGCGATATTATTACTTACCACGGTCAATGCCTGCTGGCTGGTAGCAAGAGCGGATTTACCAATATCAAATAACCCTAATAATGACATTTATGTCTCCTTTGAGAGCAAAGCACCTTTCTGACGGGGGCTTTTATCGGAAATAAATCTATTGAGAAAGGTTGTATTGACCTTTACATAATTTATAGATCGCTCTATCAATATCGCATTAAACTTATTCATCTCATCAATGCTCTGCAATAGTGAGAGCAATTTTGAGCGAAGACTAATAAGTCCATCATTACCAGTTATCTGGGATATGATTGCGAGATTTACTTCACCATCAATACCATTATCCTGTACAAAAATACTGGTAAGTCTCTGCCGCTCCTCTTCAAGCAGACGTAACCTCATTAGAACGGTATCTTTTTCCTTTGATAACTGCTCAACCGTTTCTGCATCTATTCTAATGAGGCATTCTCGTTCTTGTTTAAGAAGTTGATCGAGAATTTTATACGCCTTTATCTGCTCCAGCAGAATATTTTCAATAGCGATTTCTGTACTCATAACACTCTTCCCGTTATGCGCAGAGATCTTATGCTCTGCGCATTCATGTACTAATATTCACTCGTTGCCGAAAATACTTATATTTCTTCAAGCACTCTTTCAGCTACCTTCATCGAATCAAAATTATACAATCCGCTGTCAATAGATTTAGTTAAGGCTTCAACCTTGTCAGTCCTTACATCGGGCAACTGCTCTATCTGTGCCTTTAGACCTGCCATACCCTTAACTCCACCAGAAAGACTCACTTTATCCTCACTAGAACCAGATTTTTCGCTATCTGTTTTCTTTGTCTCTACATTGCTCTTTCCAACTTGCTGAAGCTTACTTTTTAAAATCTCGCTGCTGTCGACCTGACTACCACCTTGTATTTTCATCTTACGACCCCCGTTTCTTTTTTTTAACTGCTAGTTGCGGCTTCCTACCCTCCTTTATGTAATTTATCTTTACAGTAATATGTAAAGATACTTTACATATCGGCTTTATCTCTTATATCTTTAATTCCTTTTTCAGCTCCCTCAGATATATCATTTGTCTCTATGCCCTGCATTGTCTCGAGTGACGCAATAATTGAATCCTGCAACCCCAGACCACGCTCAGCGAGCAATTTTGATATCTCAACATCAAACATACTCATATAATTATTATAACCAGTTCCCTTCTGTTCATCAGATAAACCTGCGGTAGATTCTCTCATAACTTTCATCAACTGCATGGCAAATATCGACTCAAGTTCCTTGGCCACCATCTTAAGATCCTCCCGATTGTTGCCAGTTACATCGGATGACTCACTGATTTTGCTATTAAGCATATTCATATTTATAGGTAAATCCATCATATTATCTCCAACTCTGCGTTAAGCGCACCTGCTGTTTTAAGCGCCTGTAATATCGATATTAAATCACGTGGTGTAACTCCAAGTGCATTCAGAGCCCTAACAACCTCACCAAGTGTTACCCCTGAAACAGGAATAAGCGAAGCCTCCTGCTCTTCTACGACAATGCCTGTTCTCGGCACAGTGACCGTCTGAGCGCTTTCCGGAGCAAAGGGTGAAGGCTGTGAAACAATGGGCTCCTCCTTAATTTGTATCGCCAGAGATCCATGAGCAATCGCTACAGAAGCAATCATTACGTTATCACCAATAACAATTGTGCCCGTTCTTTCATTGATAACAACCTTAGCGGGCATATCAACGGTTACATCCATCAATTCAATTTTACTAATTAAGGCAACCAGACTGCTATGATACTTATCAGGTATCGTGATATTAATTGATGATGGATCAACTGCAACAGCATATGCACCTTCAAGTCCGGAATTAATCTTGGTTGCAACTTCTGTAGCAGTAACAAAGTCAGCCTTCCGTAGAAATAACCTGATACTCTCTCCGCTACCCAGCACAAACAGCGGTTCTCTTTCTATAGTTACCCCTGATGGTATCTTTCCGGCCGTTGGATGGTTTTTCTGAGAAGAATCTCCGGCGCCTTGTACAGCAAAACCGCCGATAGAAACAGGACCCTGAGCAAGGCCGTACACCTTACCATCAGGGCCCTTAAGGGGGGTAAGAAGTAATGTTCCTCCCTGAATACTCTTTGCATCACCAATAGTAGAAACGAGTAGATCAATTTTCATTCCGGGCTTTGCAAACGGGGGCAGCGTAGCCGTGACAACAACCGATGCAACGCTCTTTGAAGACAGATCACCTGGATTTACGGTCAAGCCCATACGCTTAAGCATATTAACCGTACTCTGAACAGCGGCCTGACCCTTATCTCCCGTGCCGTCAAGTCCAACAATTAGTCCATAGCCCATCAACTGATTTTCACGTACACCTTCAAAATTAGATATATCCTTTATTCTTTCCGCTGATGCAGTACCGGACACTAAAAGCATGCAAAGCATCAATACCATTATCAAAACACTTATTCTGCTGACTGAGTTGTCTATGACATCCGGTGCACAGAGATAAAAACTGTCATCTTTAACAATATGTTTATTTAACACTTTTCGTATCCTTTCTATTTCAATATTTAAAAAGGCCATACCTGATCAAGTCCTCGTACAAGCCATCCAGGCTTTTGCTTTTCATTAATAACTCCCTTACCAACATAAAATATACGAGCATCGGCAATCTTGTTGCTTGCAATAGTATTACTTGCATCAATATCATCCGATCTTACCATGCCCTGCAAGACAAGAGTCTGACGTTCTTCGTTAATTGTCAACTCTTTTCTTGCCTCGAGTACTAAATTGCCATTTGGCATAACCTCCATTACCCTGGCAGTCACAGTCGCAATTAAAGAGCCTTCTCTCTTAGTATCTCCAGCACCCTTAAAGTCGGAATCACCTTTACCCGCAGCTTTTGGTTCAAATACATTACTACCCTTAAATAAATCTTTCAAAACTTTCATATTTTGTACGTTGAAGTCCAAATTTGCCCCGAATATGTTAGTCGCATCAAAATCTGCACTGGATGCCCGACTAGTATCAGTTTCCGCAGTCTGTGACCCTGAAAGACTCTCAACAATATTAACTGTCACAAGATCATTGACACGCCGGGCCTTTCTATCCTCAATAATATTGGAATAATCATTCCATAATGAATTAGCAGTAGGAAGGCTGGCTGCAACATCTGATTCAACATTGTATACATAGCTAGGCGGTGGCTGCGGCAGGCGAGCTGATGGAGATGCACAAGATGATAGCATTATCATGATCATCAATAGCAGCAATATATTCCCCGCCGATAAATTCATACCCGGCAACGTCACAATATTCTCTTGATATCTCATATTATAAATCCACCCTTACTGTATTGGCATCTACAAGAATACCCTCTACTTCATTTCTTGAAGATATATTTACAGCCTTTACCGGCATTCCAATATATCCCTTTTCTTTTGTCTTACCTGCAGCCGTCATACTCATTCCGTTATAATCAATAACAAGAGTTACCTGTTTGCCGCGCTTAATAGTTTGATGCTGCTGCACGATTCCCTCTACCAGGGGGAAATTAGCACGTATAGATCTCTTAAGCAATTTACCTATAAGAGGCTGAATTTCTCTATATGCACCATTCGGCATTCTCCTGATATCCATATTTGCAAGATACAGATCATCAGCACTCATCACATGACCTTTTTTAAAGGGCCTTCTACTTTTTACGATCTTATCAAAAGCCTGCACATTTGCCTTGGCAAATAACTTGCGTCCATCGCTAAACATCATTGCAAATACAGCATTCCCAAGAGGACCTTTTTCTACATTGATCATTTCAGGTGCTGACTCAGGAAGTTCCCCTCGAATTAATATACCACTTACCTGAATCTCCTCCCAAGGAAAATTCTCTTGTAAAAAGGAGACAAGAACCGGTTCAGGATCCCAAGAGTCACCATAAGAGGTGCTGCCTGTACCAAGCAATGCAATCATAATCATAAGGATCGATATTGTTATGTATCTTTTAGTTTTCATCTTATCTCTTTATGTTGTTTGCCATTGAAAGCATTTCATCAGATGTCTGCACAACTTTTGAATTCATTTCATATGCTCGTTGACTGACAATCATATTCACCATTTCCTCAACCACATTGACATTACTCAACTCCAGAAAACCCTGGTTTATAGTACCCAGTCCACCAGAACCAGGACTGCCGGTTGTTGCTGTTCCGGATGATCCAGAGGGAAGATACAGATTTTTACCAATGGCCTCCAGTCCGCCTGCATTAACAAACTGAGCAAGTTGCATCTGACCTACATCTGTAGGAGTAGAACTCCCGGATTGAAGTACAGAGACAGTTCCATCAGGCGTAATAGTAATTGATGTAGCATCCTCGGGAATCGTAATTGCGGGCTCCATCTGATATCCATCAGAATTCACAAGATTACCACTACTATCGAGCTTAAATGAACCTGCCCTGGTATAAGCAGTATTACCCTCAGGGGTAGTAACCTGAAAAAAGCCCTTGCCTTCAATTGTCATATCGAGATTGTTACCAGTGCTAACAAAATCGCCCTGCTGAAAAAGTTTCTGAACGGCCGCAGGCTTAACACCGAGTCCTACCTGAATACCGGTCGGAACTTCAGTCCCGGATGCTGATGCAGCGCCGGCTGACTGTATACCATGATAAAGCAGCTCCTGAAAATCTGCCCGGCTTTTCTTGTAACCATTAGTATTAACATTAGCAAGGTTGTTAGAGACTACATCTATATTAAGTCTCTGAGCCTCCATACCTGTTGCTGCTATAAACATTGATCTCTGCATGCAATTGCCTCCTATATTATGCTATTAGGGCTCCACCGATTTCATTTCATCAAGCATTTGTATCATTTTCTGATAAGCTTCAAACTCTCTAAGATTTGAGAGCATCTGAACCATCTCTCTTACTGCCTCGACATTTGAAGACTCCAGGTAACCCTGCATGATACCCGCATCAGAGGGTTCACCTGCACCAGTAGATTCAAATAAATTATCGCCTATATTTTTCAGCTCTGTCTTGTCCGTAAAGTTATCCAGACGTATAGTTCCCACAAGTACGGCATCAACAAATACTTCTCCTTGCGGATTAATGTCAATTTTCCCACTACCTACAGTCAACGTACCGCCTTCTCCCAGCACCCTGATACCATCACTCGTAACAACCTCACCCTCAACATTGACATGAAAACTGCCATCTCTTGTGTACCTGTTTCCTTCAAGAGCAAAAAAACCTTCCCCATCAATAGCGAGGTCCAATTCGTTGCCTGAACTTATCATTGCACCTTGTGAATGATCTGTATAAACGCTTGAAAGTTCAGACATTGTACGTCCATTATTCACAGGAGCAGGCCGATTATCAGGCTGAATAAGATGATCTTTAAAGGACACTCGCTGCTTCTTATATCCGGTAGTATCTGCATTGGCTATGTTCTGCGCAAATACATCGTTATATCTACTTCTTAGAACTGCGCCTGATAATGCTATGTACATTCCTTTGCTCATGGTATGTATTAATGCAATCTTCGTGCCAGCTATATCAATAGATGAAATTACTTTTTTCTTTTATAAACAGGCTAGTTAAAATGGTGGGATTTGAGAGTGCAGATAAACTTGGGAAATATTTTCCTACATGATCAAAAATACCCTATACCCGGATATCAATAAGGCCTTCTTTTTTCTTAAAAGGCTCTTCCGGCTTTTTCTTTTTCTTGCCGGTTTGATCTTTTTTCTTTCTATCAGAGTTTAATACGGTTTTTTGCTCTTTGATTACAGGAGGGATATTAACTGAATTTTTTAAACCATCAATAGCCATTGACTACCTACTAATTTATTTACTGACTTTTGTTTTTAACTTACTGAGAGCCTGACTGTGGATCTGACAGACCCTTGACTCTGTTATCTTTAAAACACGTCCAATTTCCTGCATTGTCAACTCTTCATAATAATACAGTGCAAGCACAAGTTTCTCTTTTTCAGGCAAGGTATTTATAAGCAGAGCCATCCCTTCTTTTACGTCTTTTTCTTCCAGGAGGCTCAAAGGACTCTTAGCCTTGGGATCTGGGATACATTCTGAAATATTCAGACTGCTGTCAGCGTATTTAATAGTTTTAAAATCCTCAAGGCTGATAGGATTAGATGATGTAGCATACTGCATTGTATTGTAATATTCTTTAATAGTTATCTTAAGGAATTCAGCAACTTCCACTTCATCAGGCACCTTGCCGGTCTTTTTTTCGAGCTGAATTTTGGCCTTATTGATATCATCAATTTTTTTCCTCATGGATCTTGGAATCCATGCGGTAGCCCTTAATTCATCAATCATGGCGCCACGAATGCGGAGTTCTGCATAAGTTTTCAGCTTAACGCGTCCAGGTTCAAACCTGTCAACTGCATCCATAAGACCCATTAAACCTACACTTATAAGGTCATCCAGTGTGATATGAGGAGGAAGTTTCCATGAAAGCCTATATGCCGTATACTTAATATATGGCAGAAAGTCCTTAATTATCTCTTCCTTTGTTTCCTCTTTGACGGGCGATTGATACTTTAACATTTTGCCTTTAAAAGTCCTCCAAAAAAGAACTGCAACGTTCCCTTTATATTATCATTTTTTTCATTTGATATCTTCTCCGCAATGTGAAGCAAACTCTTAGACACTGCACTATCAGGATAAATATCTAATACCGCCCTCTGTTGGCGTACCGCATTCGGTAATGAAATATCATGAGGTATATAGCCAATATAATCAAGGGATATGCTTAAAAATCTTTCCGCTGCCAATGACAGGCGCCTGTACACATCCGTTGCCTCATTCACGCTTCTCACTGAATTTACCAGAATTTTAAAGTTTTTTTCTTGATATTTTGTAAATAACACCTTAATAAGTGCATAAGCATCCGTTAAAGCGGTAGGTTCTGGTGATGTTACTATCAGTATTTCCTGGGCGGCTGTGCAGAAAAAAGCAACATTTTCTGATATGCCTGAAGAGTTATCAATAAGCAGATAATCTATATCTTCACTATAGGCCTCAAATTCTTCAATCAACCGCAACCTCTGAAACTCGTCCAAAGTTGTTAATTCCTGTATACCGGAACTCGCAGGAAGAATCTTGATGCCCTCTGGCCCATCAACTATAAGATCGGAAAGTGTCTTTTCTCCGCTAAATAAGTGATGAATATTGTACTTAGTAACTAAGTTAAGAACAACATCAATATTGCTCAGACCAAGGTCTGCATCTAAGATGAGGACTTTTTTATTAAGCCTGCTCAATCCAATCGCAATATTTGCGGTAATATTTGTTTTCCCTACCCCGCCTTTACCGCTGGCTATAGCGATAGTTCTAACATGTTTTTCTGATGGAGATTTCATTAGGCACTCCCTGCTTTCAATATAAGATTAGTTAGCTTTTTACTATCAACAAATTCCAAATTCCCGGGAACTCTTTGCCCTGTGGTTATGTAGACCACGGGTTTCTGATATAACCGAGTCAAGTTATATATTGATCCAAAGTTCACTGCTTCGTCTGTCTTTGTAAATGCAATATGGGTTATTGGCAAATGTCTGTAGTGCTTGTGAGTATCCATAAGAAAATTACAATCACTGGAGGCACTTAAGAGTAATTGTGTTTCAATCGGCAATCCGGAAGCATAAATTTCCTTAAGGTTATTTATATACTCCTCATCATTAGGATTCTGTCCAGCCGTATCAATCAGGATAAGATTTTTATCTGCAAATCTCTCCACACTTTTTTTCAAACTATCAATGCTGGAGACAATACTCAAGGGGATTCCCATCATCCTGGAATATATCCTTATCTGCTCAGTTGCGCCTATTTTAAAGGTATCCATGCTGATCATCCCAACCTTTTTACCTTCTCTAATAGCAATTGAGGCCAACTTTGCTAATGTTGTAGTTTTGCCTACTCCTGAGGGACCTATCAGCATCGCGATACGCTGGAGAGGAGAGTTGGAATTATTTGTGAGCGAACTCGAGTTATTATCAGTTCTGGATATATTCATGTCTTCAGCAATCAATACGGGAAGATCATCTAAAACCTGGGCCCTTTCAACAAGTTTATATGCAAAATCATCTTTTATTGACCTTTCCTTAAGAAAGAAATAAATATCACGACTTTCTCCGCTAAGTTTAAACTCAAAGCCACTGTTTCTCATAGAGTCAATGCTCAACTTCAAACCCCTGATTTCATCCTTTAATTCCACAAGGTCACTGACTGAATTGGTACTGGTTTTAGGGATGGCCTGAGCATAGTTCACACTGTCATCAGTCATCATGTCATAATCAACTGCAGCTGTTACTTCAACAAAAGACTTTCCAGCAGATTTATCATCTGAGGACAGGATAACAGCGTCCGGACCCAATTCCCTTTTAACTATTGCAAGAGCTTCTGAAAAACTTTTAGCACGTATTTTCTTAATTTTCATACTTGACTATCCCCCTTACATCAAGGTTAGTAGAAGGTACTATTTCAGAACTTGAAAGTATTACCAGTGAAGATGAGATTCTCTCTGCAACCTTTTTAAGATATTTTCTTATACTTGCTGAACAAAGAATAACAGGTTGTGCCCCCTTAAGCTTTCCGGAAGACATAATACTCTCCATACTCCTTACGAGTTTATTAAGAATATCAGGCGTTACACCGCCTCCATCACTTTGAGAAAGCAGTCTTTCATAAGTCGGATCCATTGTAAAGACAGGGAGTTTACCGTCATCATTGAGATATTGTTTCGTTATAGTTCTGGATAATGACTGCCTTACATATTCAGTAAGACTCTCAGGATCCTTAATGGCAGGTGAATAATCTAAAAGAGTATCAAGTATGGTAACAATGTCCCTCACCGGCACTCTTTCTTTTAAAAGATTCTGCAACACTCTCTGGACAACACCAAGAGTGAGCATGCCAGGAATAAGTTCTTCTACAATCTTTGGATAAGTCTTAGAAACATTATCCAGAAGTTTCTCTGTTTCAGATCTGGTAAAAAGCTCCCAGGCATTACCCCTGATTAATTCAGTCAGGTGAGTTCCTATAACCGTAGCAGTATCAACTACCATATATCCGGCAACCTGTGCATCTTCAATATCTCTTTCTTCTATCCAATACGCTGGAAGACCGAATGCTGGTTCTTTGGTAGGAATACCATTTATCCTTCCTACTTCCCCGGCTGCAACAGCAAGCCAATATCCCATCATAACTTCACCCTTTACTATTTCATTACCTCTGATTAGAAAACTGTACTCATGCGGGCGCAATTGAAGATTATCCTTGATATGAATCGGAGGTACAACAAAACCCAACTCTGTAGCCAACTGCCTTCTCATTGCCTTGATCTTTCCGAGCAGCTCTCCAGTACTTTCATCCAGCATCTGAATCAATCCATAACCTATTTCCAAACTCAGGGGATCAAGTTCAAGATAAGCTTCAATTTTAGGTTCCTCAACAGGGGCCTCTGCAGACAGCTCCGGGACTGCCGCTTCGACCTGCACTAGCTGCTTATTAAGATAATAGGACAAAATACCTGCTATCGTTGCGATTAATAAAAAGGGAATATGAGGTAGACCGGGAACTATTCCAAGGGTAAACAAGACTCCTGACACTGTCATAAGCGCTTTGGGATTAACAAGAATCTGATTAGAAATAGCCTTACCAATATCATTTTCAGAACCAGCTCGACTGACTACGATACCGGCGGCCGTTGAAATAAGCAGCGCGGGAAGCTGTGATACCAGTCCATCACCAATCGTCAAAATTGTATAGGTTGTTGCCGCTTCAACAACCGGCATACCATTTTGAAGTGTCCCTATAATCAAACCGCCAATTATATTAATAGCTGTAATAATTAAGCTGGCAACTGCATCCCCTCGAACAAACTTACTTGCACCATCCATTGATCCATAATAATCCGCTTCCTGTGATATTATCTCTCGCCTTTGACGAGCCTGAGCCTCATCAATTAACCCACTGTTAAGGTCCGCATCAATTGCCATCTGTTTTCCGGGCATCGCATCAAGAGTAAACCTGGCGGCTACTTCTGCAATTCTTCCTGAGCCCTTGGTTATAACAACAAAATTGACTATAACCAGAATTAAAAAGATAATAATACCGACTGCATAATTGCCGCCCACTACAAAGTTTCCAAAAGAATTAATAACCTCACCTGCAGCATTGACACCCTCATTTCCCTTCAACAGGATAAGCCTGGTAGTCGCTACATTCAGAGAAAGTCTGAACAATGTAGAGATCAAAAGGATAGACGGTAAAACTGAAAACTCAAGCGGTTTCTTAATATAGATCGCTGTTATCAAAATAGTTATAGAAAGAGATATTGAAAGAGTCAAAAGAATATCAAGCAGCAAAGGCGGCAGAGGCAGCAGCATAATTCCGATTATACCCACCATTACCAGTGCAACAGCCAGATCTTCTCGTTTATCTAAAAATTTTATTGGGTTCATATCTTTCCTCTCAGTTGATAAACATGCGCCAATATCCTGGCAACTGCAACAAACAGCTCCTCCGGGACGAATGAGTTAAGATCAAACTTAAAGAGTGACCTCGCAACCGGCTTATCTTCAATTATAGGTACACCATGCGCTGCCGCAAGTTCCCTGATTTTCTTGGCAATCTCGCCGGCACCCTTTGCAACTATCTTAGGGGCTGACATGCCATTCTCTTCATATTTAAGGGCTACTGCAAGGTGCGTCGGGTTAGTAATAACAACAGAGGCTTCAGGCACCTCCTGCATCATACGTTTACGGGCCGCCTCACGCTGTACTGCCCTTATCCTGGATTTAACTATGGGATCACCTTCGACCTGTTTATGCTCTTCTCTGATTTCCTGCTTACTCATTTTCATCTGTCTGTCAAACTGCATCCGGTCCATTATCAGTCCGATAATTGCGATTATAAAATAAAACCCGAAAGCAATAAGCAGGGCCTCCGTTACCATACTGCCGGCTACTTTTGCCAGAGCAGGCAACTCCATAGCGGTCAGGGATGGAAGGAGAATAAAATCTTTTTTCAAGACATAATAAACAACCCATCCGCCAATTAAAAACTTAAAGACGCTTTTAAAAAGTTCTGTCAAGCCGCTCATCGAAAATATCTTTTTTATACCTTTCAAAGGATTGACTTTACTTACTTCAAATTTCAAAGGCTTGATTACAACTCCGCTCTGCACTACATTGGAAATAACACCAAGAGCCATTGCTGACAATACAAAAGGGGCTAATATCTGAGCACCGCTGGCAATCATAATTTTAGAGACATTTATAGGATCTGTTCCATAAGCATTTGACAACGAAGCACCCATTAAATTAGCCAGAGCAACCACAAAATATTCTCCACTCATATAAAAAATCATCACTATGCCACTCATTGACATAATGGATGAGAAATCGCGACTTTTAGCAACTTCGCCCTTCTCTTTAGCTTGCTCCAATTTTCGCGGAGTAGCTTTCTCAGTTTTATCTTGACTATCTTCTTCAGCCATTACCTTCTCGCTCCTGATACGATTTCTATCAATGTCAGCTGTTTCATGATACCTTTGCCATCATCATTAAGCGGATCAGATCTTCCCGCATATTACTAAAATTTATACCGATTACATTTTCCATCACAGGAAGACTAATAATAATTATCGAAAAGCCGAGAAATATATTGAGAGGCATCGTTATAAAGAAAATGTTCATTTGAGGTGCAGCCTTGTAAAGAAACCCTGTAAGCACCTGAGCCAGAAATATACCGAGCATTACGGGAGCGGCAAGCTTAATAGACAGTACAAAAAGACCTGCTCCAATCGATATCATCTCAGGAACCAGCGGCAGCACATTAATACTTCCAGCGGGCAGAATCTTAAAGGATTGCACTACCACATAAATCAGATCATGATGTGCATCAAGAGCTAGAAACATCAGCATCACCATAGATCCGAGTATTTCCGCGAGATGGGTAGTTGATCCCATTTCAGGATTAAAAACCCGACCCATGGACATACCAACAGCAAAACTGATAAAGACACCCGCCATATTAACGGCATTAAACACAAACCTGGCAGCATAACCAAGGGCCATACCAATAAGTATTTCTTTAACTATAATTAAAGGAATCTGGTTCTCTGAAATTTGAAAATTCACAACCGGAGTCAATATTAATGCTATAAAAACTACGAGGCCTATTTTAAATTGTACCGGCAGTTGACTCCCGCTAAAAACCGGCAGCATAGATACCAAAACACTGACCCTGAGCAAAATAAGCATAAAATTAATTATTTGCCCTGAGGCCAACTCTGCATTCAATGTATCTGCCATTAACTCTTGCATTGCACGCTCATTTTATATAAAAAGGGATTTGCCTGAATAAATTTTCAGTAAAAGAAACAAGTTTACCGGCCATCCACGGCATCAATAAAAAAATACATCCGAAAACCCCTATCATCTTGGGGACAAACGTAAGTGTGAATTCCTGGATCTGAGTGACAGTCTGAAAAAAACCGACCATGAGACCAATCACCAGACCAACTATCAACGATGGTCCGGCAACCTGAATAATGACCTTAAATACCTCGGCCGTTATGCCCTGAATAACATCTGTTGTCATGAAAAGCTCCTTACGAGGGTACCCATAATTAGATTCCAGCCATCTATAAGTACAAATAAAAGCAGTTTAAACGGCAATGAAATCATGACAGGCGGAAGCATCATCATACCCATACTTAAAAGTACACTGGCCACTACCATATCGATTATAAGAAAAGGTAGAAAGATCAAAAAACCTATTTCAAACGCAGTCTTCAACTCGCTTATCGCAAATGAAGGTATAAGAATCGACATCGGCAGATCCTCAGGAGTAGCAGGAGTTTCATTTTTCGATAGGTTTACAAAAAGATTAATATCCTTCTTTCTGGTCTGCTTCAGCATAAACTCCTTAAACGGCGGAGTACCTCTTTTTACAGCCTCTCCAAAATTGATCTGTTCATCTATATATGGCGTTATTGCTCTATCATTGACTTCATTAATTGTCGGTGCCATAACAAAAAAAGTTAAAAACAAAGACAGGCCGATAATAACCGGAGTCGGCGGCACCTGCTGTCCTCCAAAAGCATGACGAAGAAACCCAAGCACGACAACAATACGGGTAAAAGAAGTCAGCATAATAAGGACTGCCGGAAGAAAAGACAGAAAACTTATGATGAGAAACATCTCTATCACAGGATTATCAATTTCCCTGAAATCAATTGCATGTGCAGAAGTCGCAGACATCGCAACTATTAGAAAACTGCATAACATCGTAACAATTAATGTCTTTACTTTCGTATTCATTAATTCAATGCTCCAGGCCTTTTAAATTTATCCAGGCGGCTTTTAAAGCTATCCGGTGACTCAATCTCCAACTCACCTTCTTTAATAACCTTCAGCAGTCTCATATCATTCTGAGTAACACCGATCAGCAGTATTTCACCACCTACTTTCAAGGCAGTTACTCCTTTTTTAGGTCCGAGAGGCTGATACCCTACAACGCTCATCACTCCGAATCTATCCTGTTTTTTTCTCATAACATATCCAACAGCACCAATAATCAATATCACAAAAATCAGCGCCGCAAACATCTGTATATATATTGCTGTCATGTCAGTTGAGTTATCCTTTCATCAGGATTAATAATATCTGTAAGTCTAACTCCAAATTTTTCATTAACTACTACGACCTCGCCTTTGGCAATTAACCTGTGATTGGCCAGTATCTCCATAGGCTCACCAGCAAGCTTTTCAAGCTCAACAACTGATCCCTGCCCAAGGTGAAGCAAATCCCTTATCAGCATCTTTGTACTGCCGAGCTGCACAGTAATTTCTACCGGTATGTCGAGCAGGAATTCTATATCCCTGGTTATACCTTCCGGTCCGCTCTCATCCTGCAGGTTATCGAATCCCGGGTTATTAATATCTTCTGCCATTTAAATCCTCCTCATTCTGATCTGCACCATACTGGTTATATAAGACAGACGGAAAACATCAGTACGTTTTTCAGTTATCATATTTGCATGTTTATACCTCATGGTATTACCTTGGTTATTTTAATTGCCTGATTCCCCCTGCTCACGCCTGGCAGACCTTTAAACTTAGTTGTACCTTCAACCTTAATATCAAGTTCATCAGTCACCGACCTGTTCAATTTAATTATATTGCCAACCTTAAAATTCAAGATATCCTGAAAATTAAGCATACGTTTACCAATTTCAACACTGATATTTACATTCGTATCACTCAAAGCCTTCTCCATAACCTGCATCCACCTCTTGTCAGTCTCAAACTTATCGCCATGAATACCTGAATACAACTTCTCTTTGACCGGTTCAATAATGGAATAGGGTATGCAAAAGAAAAGTTTCCCTGCAAAATCCTCAATCTCTATCAATATCTCTATATTAATAACGATTTCTGCCGGGGTCACGATCGTTACAAACTGGGGATTAATTTCTGAACCTATAAATTCAGGTTCTATCAGAGCAATTCCGGCCCAGGCTTCTGCCAGAGATTCAAGTCCTATATTTACAACCTTCTGAATAACCTTCTGTTCGATTGCAGTGAATGCTCTCCCCTCAGACTTGATATGCTTCGCACTTGACCCGCCAAAGAAAAACTCAATTATCGCAAAGACCAATGGAGCCTCAAGTACTAGCAACGCGTAACCTTTCAGAGGTTTCATCTTAAATATATTAATACTGGAAGGGACAGGAATTGTCTTGATAAAGTCACCAAATTTAATAACATCAACATTCTGTATGCTGATGTCTATAAACTTCATAAGTAGAGTAGATATATGGCTTCTAAAAATCCTGGCAAATGATTCATTGGCCATTTCAAGTCCCGGCATCCTACCTCGGACAATACGCTCCTGACTGGTAAAGTCAAACGGTCGCACGCCGGACATTATCTTTTCCTTCGCTTCCTCCGTATCAATATCCCCGGATGCAACCCCTCTCAGTAGAGCATCTACCTCATCCTGTGAAAGTACTTTATCGCTCATTGCATTACAAACTCAGTAAAATAAAGATTTTTAAAAATATCATTTTCAAGCCCCAGTATCTGATTAGCCCGGAAAAGGATCTCATCTTTCAGCTGAAACTTGCCCTCCGGACTGGCAATAGAATTCAGTGGCTTGCTGCTAACCAGGGTAATTATGGTATCCCGCAGTTGAGGTGTTTTTGTCTGCACATCCTCAAGCATAGACTCCTCAGCAATTTCAAACTGAATTGAAACCTTCAGATACCTGCCCTGATCTTTCAGATTTAAAACAAAAGGATCAAGCGCCATAATGGCCGTCTTTGACTTTTTCTTCTCTGACTCTGCTTCCTCAGTCTTTTCTTCACCACCGGACATCAGCTTAAATCCTACAAACCCTCCAGCAGCAAGCACGATTACTACTACAGCAATAATAATTATCAACATTTTATTGCCCTTTTTAGGTGGGGCCTCTTTAGTCTCTTCCTGAGACTCCTCATTTTCCTCTGCCATTCCTGTCTCCTCCCTCGCTATTATTAATGCATTTTCAGATTATATTCACAGCCTTCTATCTTTCTCTTTGTATACAAATATCGTGCCTGCTGTAACTCATTGATTATATGGAGTTTATACAGACCAGATAGCGTCAACTATCTGACTCAAGGTGGGTTTTATTGGCATTACCGTCGTTTTATCGCCGTATTATGGATAAACATTAATAATTCTAATCTTACGAAACTATGGAACTAAAGAATTATGCCCGTAATCCGATATTACATAAGTAAGAAGTAATAAGATAAGCGAATTTAGAAGTAAATTATTTTCATGGAGGTATAATGAGCACAAATTCAGATCTTGACGGACTAGATTATAATATTTCATCTCTAGAGAAAAAAATATATATCATAGCGGATGAAGTTCTGGATATCCTTAAAAATCTTTCACATGAAAACCAGCAGCAGCTCAACACTAAATTAATTGCAGAGAGAATGTTTATTAAGGATACAGTAAAGAAAATGTTGTCTGAAACTGGAACTGCGAGCAATGATCAAAGTGAATTTATTTTCATGAAGGAAATCGCAAATAATGTACTGGACAGGTTCTCACAACTTGCCCCCCTGACCATGAACCCCGCTCTTAGTTCAATTAAAGACCGCCTCCATGACAAATCTTATGTCGAAGATACGGCAGCATGGCTTGACTCGACAATTAAAATTGTAAAGAAATACTTCAACGATCTTGCTGATCGTAATACAGAGCTTGCAAACTTTATTGTATTAATTATGAAACACCTTGAAGACACTGAGTTGCACCTGGCCAGTGAACTATCTTTCCACCAGAGTAAATATACTGAGGATAGAACGTTTGAAAATGAAATATCCGTTAATATGAAAATGCTTAAACAAGACCTCCACAACACTAATGATATTGATGATCTGAAAAATGCAGTTATGGGTAAAATCGAAAATATTAATGTAGGTATTGAAAGAAAAAGAGAGCAGGATATGCTACGACTCAGAGAAACAGAAAGTACGCTTAATTCTATGGGAAGCCGTATAAAATCCATAAAATCAGAAGCAGATCAAATAAAAAAGAAGGCTGAAGAAATGGAAAAAGAATCCTTCACAGACAAGCTAACAGGACTGCAAAACCGCAAGTCATATGATCTGAAGTTACTTGAAACAATTGCGAACCTGAAAAGGTACGGAGTGAACTCTTCTTTGATGATCTGCGATATTGATTTCTTCAAAAAAATCAATGATACATATGGGCATAAGGCAGGAGACCTTACCCTGAAGAAACTAGCCCTTCTCTTAAATGAAA
The DNA here is from genome assembly GCA_016784355.1 of Nitrospira sp. Classification (GTDB taxonomy): domain Bacteria; phylum Nitrospirota; class Thermodesulfovibrionia; order UBA6902; family UBA6902; genus JACNKH01. The sequence continues at coordinate 47,556 of JADHUV010000002.1, forward strand.
AACTCCGAATTAATGATTTTATTTCACGCTACGGCGGGGAAGAATTTACCGTAATACTTCCTCATACAACGCTGGAAGTCGCAAAAAAAGTTGCTGATGGCATAAGAGTTTATATTGATCAAGCCAAGTTTACTTATAAAAATGAATCAATTCCAATCACTATTAGTATTGGTGTCAGCCAGTTCAGTAAAGACGATGATATAAATACTGTATTTGAAAGAGCTGATTCTGCCTTGTACCTGGCAAAAAATTCCGGCAGGAATAATGTAAAGACAGAGCAGGACTCATCACCGAGTGAAGAACACGCACATAAAACAGTGATATCTACCATACAAGGAACTAATTAATACTAGCCTAAAGGAATTATTTTTTATTACCGACTATGATTGTAACAACAATACCATTCAATTACCGGATTTTATATTCACCCAGAATTACAATTCCGGCATTTTTTTAGATTGGAGAAAAGGACGACTGGTTTATAATGGGAAATACAGATAAAGATACCGCAATAGATCTTCATCCTGAGTTTATGGATAAAATTTCCATAATTGCTGATGAAGTACTTCAAATACTTAAAGAACTATCTGCCGAAAACAAGCATAAGATAAACAGTGCCCTTATTGTTGAAAAGATGGTAACTAAGACCTCTTTTAAAACACTGTTAAATACACTTCAGGAATCTCCTGAACTTGCCCCGCAAAAAACCTCAATCAGTCAGGAAGATAAAAATATAATATATAAGCGTGCCTTGCGAGATCTAGAAAAAACTGCTAAAACAAAGATTGCAACAATCCTGCCGCCCTTCCTGATTGATAAGTTAAGTAACTTAAATGATGGGGTTTCTGAAGACAACATCTCAAGCTTTCTGGACTCTCCTGTCAAGGTAGTCAAAACGTACATTGATTCCATACTCAGCAAAAACACAGAACTTGAAAATTTCATGAAACAGACAATGACATATCTTTCCGAAACTGAAATGCAGCTTACTGGAGAGCTGAATTCCCAGCAGCAAAAATTCCAGGATGACAGCCGCTTTGAACAGAGTTTAAATACGAATATGAATATGATCAAAAAAGACTGTGTAGCATCCGCAAATATAGACAATATTAAAATAGCCTTAGTCAGTAAAATAGAAAATATTAATACCGTAATAGTGCAGAAAAAAGAATGGGATACCATCCGTCTTAAAGAAACAGAAAAGACTTTGGAATCCATGAATAACCGTATGACAGAAATAAAACAGGAAGCTGACGATATAAAAAAGAATGCCTCGGAAATAGAGTATGAATCTGTTCGCGACAGCATGACAGGACTTTATAATAAAAAAGCATACGAACAAAAGATAGAAGAAGTTCTTAGTGATGTTAAGCGATATAATGTAAAAGCTTCTTTAATTATATGTGACATTGATCGTTGCAAGTCAATTAATGATAATTTCGGACATAATGTAGGCGATCTGGCACTTAAGAAAATTGCGGCGCTTCTGCGCGAAAGATTAAGGGCAAATGATTTTATTGCACGATATGTGGACAATAAATACGTTGTAATTCTCAGACATACAGAAATAAAAAAGGCAATCAAGGCCGCCGACAGTATACGCGAGTATCTTGATAAAGCCATCATCTCATTCAGTCAAAAAAGAATTCCCCTGTCACTGAGCATCGGCATAAGCAGCATTGAAAAAACTGACAATAGCGCTTCTGCTTTTGACCGGGCTGAAAAGGCCCTGCTACTTGCCAAAAAATCTGGAGGTAACGTGGTTAAATCTGAAAATGACGTTATCACCCGTAGCCGTGCAACAAGCAATAAAGCGGTGAAAATATAAATATATTCAAGATTACACAATAACCTATGATTAATTAGTTATTAATTAAAGTAATTAATTTAATGTTCCGATAATTAGACAAGGCAAGCACATGCGAGAATTAACTATCTAATAAAAAAGCTTAATTTAATGATTTTTACCTGCTATTGAATATGGTATGATTCAACGATATAAGGAGCATAGCAATACTGATGCATACATCAAAGTTAAAGAGCCTGATCAATAAACTGGGAAGTACAGATCCTTCAGTCAGGCGAGCTTCTGCTGAATCCCTCTCTGAAGGGGATGAGAGGGCCATATATCCGCTTATAAAAAGTCTCCGGGATGATAACTTAGGGGTGCAGGATGCGGCAATGCGTTCACTGATGGCTATCAAGGGAGAAACTACTGCGTACATGGTACTGCCGCTTCTTCGCGAAAATGCTTTACTAAGAAATACGGCTTTAATTATCCTTAAGGAGATGGGGGAAACAGCCGTTCCACTCCTTAGTATCCTGTTAAATGACAGAGATGACGATGTAAGAAAATTCGCAATAGACCTTATTCATGACATTCAGTACTGCGACTATCCTGAAAAACTTGTTGTAATGCTTATAGAGGATACTAATGTAAACGTAAGAGCTGCGGCTGCAAAAACGCTGGGAGCTCTGCAATATACTGAGTCTATTCAACTACTAATTGAAGCATTAAAGGATGAAGAATGGGTAGCTTTTTCTGCACTTGAAGCACTCACCCTCTTTAATGATGATTCTTCAATTGATCCCATTATCAGATTAATCGATCATTTTTCCGATACTATTAGATTTGCCGCAATAGAAGCCTTAGGAAAAATCGGTAATCCAAAGGCAACCCCCAGACTTCTTGAGTTCTTAGCAAAAGCAGAGGGATTTGAAAAAATGGTCACGGTTAAAAGCCTCGTTCAGATAGGTGATATCGAAAAAGCACCCGAGGTAAAGGGTATCCTCTATGATATGCTAAAAGAAAGTGAGTGGGACGATAAAATAATAGCAATACAAGGGCTCGTAGCGCTGAATGAAAGCGCTTCCATACCCCAAATGATGGACATCGCCGGAGAACTGGATATGTCTCACCCTGACCATGAAGACTATATTTACATGATCCGGGATGCAATTATCGGTTTTGGATGCAACAAACACCTGTTAAATATCCTGAAAAATGAATCGATGCGCTATAAGGGTAAAGTGATGGCCATAGAGATAGCCGGAACCATAAGATGTGCAGAAGCCGTGCCTTACCTGATTAACCTTCTTAACAGTGAGTATAGAGATGTTAAACGCTCCTGTATTAAATCACTCGGTGAGATAAAAAATGATGAAGCTCAAACATACCTTATGATGGCAATAAAAGACGAGGACAGTCATGTAAGAAAATCAGCAGTTAGTGCCCTCGGCAGCATAAGTGATATGAGTGCCTTTGAGCCTCTGATGAATATGCTCCACCAGGAAATTTACAATGATGTAATCGATGCGTTTATTTGTGCGTTAATTCATATAAATGAAGAACTTTTCATTTCACGTATAAGTGAATTTAGTGAAAATATAAAAAACCTTGTAAGTGATCGTGTTAATGGTTTCAATCCGGAGATTTCATGCTGAAAATGCTCCTATCAGACTCCACTTTCAAAGATCTGCGTAATTATATATACGATATAAGCGGAATATATATCGCTGATACAAAAAAATATCTTATTGAGAGCAGACTCTCCAGAATACTTCAGGAAAAAAAATTGACCTGCTATGAAGACTATTTTAAAATGCTAAAAGTAGGAATTAATGGCAATGAATTATCGCGTCTGTTTGATGCTGTAACAACAAATGAAACTTATTTTTTCAGGGAGCCTCATCAGTTTGAATTACTTTTAAATACTTTGTTTCCTAAAATTATGCAGGAGAGTCCGGGGAAGAAAATCAAAATATGGTCAGCTGCCTGCTCCACTGGTGAAGAACCATACACCATGGCAATGATGCTGAATGAAAAATTCCGTAACCTGAGCAATGTGGAGATATATGCTTCTGATATTAGCGAAGGGGTACTCTCCTCTGCTAAAAAAGCCATGTACAATTCATATTCTGTCCGCAATGTACCTGAAAATTATATGAAGAAATACTTTTCACCCAATGGACAGATGTTTGACCTTAACCCCACGATTAAACAAGCAGTTAAGTTTATGAAGATAAATCTGATAGATGATAAGAATATCCGAAATGCCAGAGGTGTAGACATTATCTTCTGTCGCAATGTTCTTATTTATTTTGATGTCAATGCAAAGCAAAAGGTTGTATCAAACTTATATGATAACCTAAATCCAGGAGGCCGTCTTATAATTGGTTCATCCGAAAGCCTTCATAATATTACAAGAGCATTCAGGCCGCATATAGACAATAAAGTAATTGTTTATCATAAGGTATAATTATGGATATTTTCATATTAATCATGATGACTGCAGAAGAAATAAACATGATAGGTGAGGTTTCATCATGAAAATTATGATTGTTGATGATTGTCAAACAACAAGAAAACTCTTGGGACACTACCTTAAATCCAGGGGATATTCTGTAGTATTTGCAGAAAACGGACTTGATGCAATGGAAAAATTAGGAACAGATAATGTCAATCTCATAATGACAGACCTGAATATGCCGTTTATGGATGGTATGGAACTGATAAAAACACTAAGAGCAGATCCTAACTGGTCAGACATTCCAATCCTCATGGTGACCACTGAAAATGATACTCATGAGAAAGATAAGGCACTTAGTTTAGGGGCAAATGGTTATGTAGTCAAGCCTGTAACTGGAGATGCCATAGCAAAAAATATAAAATCAATCATCAAACAGATGTTTGGAAAAGGAGGACGGGAAAGTGACTGATTTAAAGATTAAAATACTTGTGGTAGATGATTTCTCAACAATGCGAAGAATAGTAAAGAACCTTCTTAAGCAGCTAGGCTACGAATCTATTGATGAAGCTGAGGACGGGGAGCAGGCATATATCAAACTTCAGAACGGTAACTATGGTTTTGTTATCAGTGATTGGAATATGCCCAATCTTGATGGGCTTTCACTTCTAAAAAAAATTCGAAGTGATCCAGCTATGAAAGACCTTCCCGTGCTGATGGTTACTGCTGAGGCAGAAAAAGATAAGGTCATAACTGCAATCCAGGCAGGCGTTAATAACTATGTTGTCAAACCCTTTACGGGGGAAGTTTTGAAAGAAAAGATCGATAAAATATTTGATAAGATTTCTACATAAATCTTAATTTTTAATATGTGATTATGGAGTTATAGAATGTCTGATGAATCTGATGAAATGGAAGAGATCATATCGGAGTTTATTACCGAGGCGGAAGAATCTCTTGACAGGATAGAACCGTTATTTGTTGAACTCGAACAAGTCGGGGAAGACAAGGAAATGCTCAATGACATCTTCAGGTCGATGCATACGATTAAAGGTGCCGCTGGATTCCTAGGATATCAGAGCATTGTTGATGTTGCGCATACATCAGAAAGCATAATGAAAAAGCTCCGTGATGGTGAAATATCAGTTTCCACGGACATGATGGATGTTATTTTACAGGCGGTTGATATGCTAAGAATACTGCTTGGACATCTAAAAGACCATGATGGCATTGAGGAGGATGTTTCCCCTCTTGTTCGTGACCTCGACACAGCTCTTGTTAATGCGATTTCTGCACGTTCTGATATTACGCCTACAGCACTGGACGAAGCACCAGTAAGTGCGGAAGCGCCAGACGCAGTACCAGTGGAAGCGCCGGCAACTATTGACCCTTTCGCTGCAGCTGCAGCAGAAATTGAGGCAATAGACGCAGATGAGCCTAAAGGCCCCTCTATGTCAGATGATGCACTTGAAGCCGCATTAGAGGCAGCACAGGCAATGAGAGATGCCGAAACATCTACGGTAGAAGAGATTAAGCATGATATCCCTGCTGCTATTAAAGTAGATCCGCCCGAAAATGCACAAGCACCTCTTATTGCAAAGGCAACTGTTGAGAAAGCTCCTAAGCCAAAAGACAAACCGCAGAACCTCAGGGTTGATGTAGAGCGTATAGATAAAGTTATGGATCTTGCTGGAGAGGTTGTGCTTGTCAGAAACAGGCTCCTGAATATATCTAATTATTTTGATCAGAAATACGCAAATGATCCTCAGACTGAAATACTAACGGAAACAGTCTCTTTTCTTGACCGCGTAACATCTGATATGCAGTTAGCGGTCATGAGAATGCGAATGCAGCCCATTAATAAAGTATTGAGCAAGTTCCCAAGATTCGTGCGTGACATGTCAGCATCACTTAGCAAGGATGTGGAACTTGAAATTCAGGGAGAAGGTACTGAAGTTGATAAAACCGTAATTGAAAATATCGGTGACCCTCTTACGCATATTCTTAGAAATTCCATAGACCATGGACTGGAGTCAACTGAAGACAGATTAGCAAAAGGCAAACCAGCCAAGGGAACAGTAAAGATCAACATTTTCCAAAAAGGCAACCAGGTAGTAATTGAAATCAGCGATGACGGCAAGGGCATTGATATTGAAAATTTGAAACGCCTTGCGGTTCAAAAAGGCATTATGACTTCTGAAGAAGTGAAAAATTTAACTGATGATGCGGCCACAGATATTATATTCATGCCAGGATTTTCCACAAAAGAGGTCGCTACTGAACTAAGCGGCAGGGGTGTGGGAATGGATGTAGTTAAAACAAATATATCATCTCTGAACGGTTACGTAGAAATCACTACTGAAAAGAACGTAGGAAGTACATTCCGTATATGTATCCCTCTTACCCTTGCAATTATTCAGGCCTTAATGGTTGAGGTATCAGGATTGAAATATGCAATACCGCTTTCACCTATTGAAGAAACACTTAAGGTTTCCAAAGATCAAATTGAAAATATTACAGGACAAAATGTAATAGTTATCAGAGATAAAGTTTGTCCTCTGTTTGAGCTTAACACTCTGCTTGGACTGAATTATAATGGCGACAAAAGCAGCAACTCTGATTATAAACACCTCATAGTAATATCTATGGGAGAGAAGCGTTTCTGCATCGCTGTTGATAAATTGGTTGGTCAGGAGGAAGTGGTTATTAAGCAACTTAAAGGCATCGATACTACTTCTTCTTATGTGCTTGGTGCAACCATAACAGGCGATGGCAAAGTGGTGTTTATTTTGGATGTAGGTGCCATGTCAAGAAATCTGCTGGGTAGCAGCAAGACATGATAATGTGCTGCATGCAAAATAATAAACACATATTTTACAAGGCTTTTATAAAAATGAATACACAGTCCCTGCCCGATCTAGTCTGTTTTAATATTAGGAGAATACAATGCAGCAGTTTATAGGTTTCCATATTAATTCAAGTGAATACATGATCCCGATCCTGAGAGTGCGTGAAATCATTACTATGCCTGCCATAACCAAGATGCCACACCTGCCGGATTATATTAAAGGCATTACAAATCTTCGCGGCACTGTAATACCGATCGTTCAGCTTAAGAGTCTGCTTAATACTCCGGACAACGGAGAAGACGGAAATACTATAATTGTTCTTACCTTAGGCAAAATTACATTTGGTATTATTATTGACGGCATTTCAGGCGTTCTGCAAATAGATGAAGCTAATATTGACCCCCCTGAAGGCTTCATAAATGATAATGTCGATCTGATGCTGGGAGTAGCAAAGATTAACGGTAAGCTTGTTGTCTTACTTGATACAAAAAAACTCCTTCCTCTTGATGACCTTGCAATGCTTGATGAGACAGTCCTCGATGTGCAGGAATCAGAGGACGGCTTAAGTGTAGAGGTAACAACAGAAGTTGATACTATCGGTGGCAAGGTATCGATTAAAGAGCTAAGGGATGCAAAGGATTACTTTAAAAATAAGGACACGGAATCCTCCTCTTCACCAGATTCACAAGCGAAAATTTTCGATCTTATGTTGTCATTTATGGAAGCAATGTCCGTTCATGATTACACGAAGGTGGAAAGTCTGGTCGCTCAACTTGTCAAGGAGACCGACAGCGGTCTTTTCAAGGAAGTGGGCAAGGTAACCAGAAAACTCCATGATTCGCTCGAAGAGTTCAAGGGTTCAGTGGATACAGGCCTGGCAAAAATTACTGAAACGGATGTGCCAAATGCCGTTGACAAATTACAGTTTGTTATGGAAAAAACAGAGGATGCTGCCAATAAGACCATGGCAATAGTAGAGAGTTATTTTGAGGAGTCAGACGACTTTCAGAAACATCTTGATGCGCTTCAGGGTAGTGAAGAGAGTAAGGAATATATTAAACTTTTCAAAGACTCTCTTGATAATAATATGACTATGATTTTGACAGCACAGCAATTTCAGGATATTACCGGACAGACTATCAGAAAAGTAATACACCTTGTGAACAAGGTAGAGACAGAACTCCTTCGACTGATAACCCAGTTCGGAATGCCTGTGACAGGTGAAGGAACTGCAGTCAGTGTCCCGACTGCTAACTATGACGCCGAGCTTGGCACAACAGAAGACCATGAGAAAATTACACAATCAGATGTAGAATCATTGCTTAATGATTTTGGTTTTTAAATTTTCTAATATAAGAAACTGCGGCAACGAATGATCCAGGCATCACTAGTACTATAATTTACTGGAGGAAGACATGAGCGATTCAACAGAGAAAACTACAACTGGCGAGCAGTTATTACAATTCGTTACTTTCACATTAAATAACGAGGAGTATGCCGTGGATATACTCAATGTACAGGAAATTAACAGAATAGCTGAAATTACCCCGGCACCTAACGCTCCAGACCATGTAGAGGGAGTAATTAATCTTCGTGGCAAGGTAATACCTGTTATTAATCTGCGCAAAAAATTTGGACTTGAAGACAAAAAGCGGGATGAGACATCAAGGATAATAATAATAGAGATTCAGGAGATAACGAATGGCCTTATAGTGGATGCAGTCTCTGAGGTACTAAGAATTCCATCAAGCCTTATCGAAGCAGCTCCGCCCATGTCCTCTGATATTCATGCCAATTATATTAAGGGAATAGCAAAACTTGATGGCAGACTGATCATTCTCCTTGATATGAATCAACTTGCAGGAGACACAACCTCAACTTAATAAAAATGATTAAATCAATTTCTTATATACATTTACTGGAGATATAGAGTGGTTAGAATTCTCATCGTTGATGATTCAGCATTCATGCGTAATACACTGTCAAGGATGATTGCAGATGACCCTGAACTTGAGGTGGTAGGAATCGCCCGTGACGGTATTGAAGCAATTGAAAAAGTTGCTCTATTAAAGCCAGATATTGTAACCCTTGATGTGGAAATGCCTCGAATGAACGGAATAGAGGCACTGAAGCAGATCATGGCCACAAATCCGGTGCCTGTCCTGATGGTCAGTTCACTTACCAATGAAGGTGCTCAGGCAACTCTTGAAGCGCTGGAAATCGGTGCGGTAGACTTTATTCCAAAAAACCTTTCTGATCTCTCGGTCAATATAGTTAAAATTCGGGATATACTTATCGAAAAAATAAAAACTATCGGTAAAATGGGTCTGAAAATTCGAAAGACTCCTCTTGTATCCAGGCCTATAAAAATGCCCACAAAGCCTACGGAGTACACATCACACAGTAAGACAGGCATCGTTTGTATAGGATCATCAACTGGAGGTCCTAAGGCTCTGCAAACTATAATTACAGCTCTTCCAAAGGATTTCCCGGTGCCCATAATTATCGCACAGCACATGCCGCCTAATTTCACAGGGCCTTTCGCCTCAAGACTTAACCAGATCAGCGAAGTAGAGGTAAAAGAAGGAGAGCATGGTGAGACATTAGAGAAAGGAGTCGTATATATAGCTCCTGGAAGGGGTCATATGGGAGTGGAGCGAAAGAGAATAACCACGACAACCATACATATAACAGAGGGCAAGGGAGATTATATATACAAGCCTTCCGTTGATGAGCTAATGACCACAGCTGTCAAACATTATTCAGGTCAAGTCTTCGGTGTGATACTCACAGGTCTTGGAAATGACGGTGAAAAAGGTATGCGTGAGATAAAGAATAAGGGAGGCAGGACAATTGCTGAGAGTGAAGATACCTGCGTTGTGTACGGTATGCCAAAGGCCGTTGTTCTGGCCGGACTCGCAGACAAAGTAGTCCCTCTGGATGAAATAGCTGGAGAAATTATTAATGCCGTTTAATATGCAAATATTACCTTCCACTACTGTTAAAGTTATTTACAGTAACTGCCGATATACAAGAATATAGGCCACTCACTCTTGCAAAGAAGATGGAGGTATTTTTATGGCAAAGCAAAATTGTTGGGAAATAAAAAAATGCGGCAGAGAGCAGGGGGGAGATAAAAGCGAGGAGTTAGGCGTTTGTCCAGCTGCTACATTAAGTGCATGTGATGGTATTAATTCAGGCAATAATGCCGGCAGAATCTGCTGGGCTATAGCCGGCACCTTCTGCGGAGGCCGAGTACAGGGAGATTTTGCACAGAAATCAGTATCCTGCATGTCCTGTGAGGTCTTCAAAGAAATAAAGGCAGAAGAAGGTTCTCGCGACTTTGTACTGCTGAAACCTGGACAGGGTTTTTGTGTATCAGTAAAGTAAATTCATAAAAAACTAAAACGGGAACCTGCAATGAGGTTCCCGTTTTTTTATTTATTCTGCATTATTATTTTATCGTTTAAGGTTAACGACCTCTGAGAGCAGTTCATCTGAGACCGTAATAATTCTGGAGTTTGCCTGGAATCCTCTCTGATTGACGATCATCTTAACAAACTCCTGCGCAAGGTCAACATTACTAAGCTCAAGAGTATTAGATACAACGCTTCCGACACCCGAACCCCCAGGGGCATTAACAACTGCCTGACCTGATGCCGATGATGATGCAAAGAGATTTTCTCCCAGTTTTGTAAGTTCAGTAGGAGCAGCAAACTTTGCAAGCACTATCTGTGAGATATCCCTTGACTGTCCATTGGTAAATATACCGGTAACAACTCCGGTCGGTGCAATAGTCACACTCTTCAGTGAGCCTGAGGAATAGCCGTCCTGTGTCAGTGCAACCGTTGATGAGGCTGCTCCGAACTGTGTAGTCCCGGCGAAACCGGTGGTCGAATCTGCTGCTATCGTTGTACCAAAATCAAATGTAATAGCCTGCCCTGCGGCTGCGCCACTGGCAAAGTCGAAACCACCAGATGCTAGAGGGCTAGTAATTGCACTTTCTGAGTATAACGCACCGCCAGACGTGAATGTAAGCGTACCACTGGCCTGAATTTCAGCAGAGCCACTAGCAGAATCACTCGCACCTACAACAGCACGCCACTGCCAATCTGTTCTTGTAGCATCAGTTGCATTATCACCGTTGTTTCTGAAATATATATTTACGCTATGGTCATTACCAAGAGAGTCATAAGCGGTTACAGATGTAGAAAAATTAGATGTCGCATCCGGTGACGATACAGAAAAAGCGCCAAGTGTACTTGATGCCCGTGAATCAAGATTAGCCGCAACAGTGACTGCAGTAGTGGGATTAGGCTGACTGTTAAGAGAGGAGACATTGATATCACCTATAGTACTGGTCGCAGTACCGGAACTGGAATACTGAAAACCCTGAAGTATTGCGCCGTTTGCTGCAATTACATCACCAGCATTGTTAACATCAAATTGACCAGCTCTTGTGTAAAAATCAGCACTGCCGTCATTTAAGACGAAAAAACCTTCTCCATCCACGGCCATATCCAGAACATTAGATGAACTCTCAAAGGTACCCTGCTGAAACTGGGGCTTCACGGAATTTACCAGAACTCCTCTTCCGACCTGACCGGAAGAGAGCGTCTGACTCAGTACATCGCCAAAGGTTGCTCTACTGGCCTTAAAGGCCGTGGTGTTCATATTGGCAACGTTATCGCCGATTACTGACAGGGCTGTGCCATTTGCGTCCATACCGCTGACCGCTGAATATAATGAGGTTAATGCCATTTTCTAACTCCTTTCTTCTATAGATTTAATGTGGTCAAAGGGGACGTCCCTGTTCCCTTGAAGAACCACGTATGTTTTATTATCCCGAAATACTACTCCCTTCACAGTGCCGCTGGCACTGGTTGCAGCCAGCACAGATTCACCATCACTATCCTCTGCATTTATCTCAAACGTATATTCCCCTTCCGGTTGCCTGTTCCCAAAATTATCCTTACCATCCCAGGTATATACACTGCTGCCCTTGTCCTGATTACCGGCATCGATGGAACGGACATGTTTACCTGCTGAATTGATAACTTCTATCTTGACTGACTCAGCATTAGTACTGAGGTCATAGCTGATATCGGCAGTATCATTAAGATATGTACTTGAACCCTCTACCTGTACATTTTTGCCGATAAGGTCTGAGGCCGCTGCATTCTGTGTATCTCTCTGAGAACTCAGGACCTTATCCAGAGTCGCATTGATATTGCCAAGCTCCTCAAGGGATGAAAACTGAGAAAGCTGAGCAGTAAATTCTGTACTGTCCATAGGTTTCATAGGGTCTTGACTATTAAGCTGCTTAAGAAGCAGGTTCATGAAGTCCTCCCTGCCAAGTGACTTCCCTGCCGCCTGCTGAGTGACACTGCTTAAACTGTCTAACGCTGATACTTCCATATTCCCTCCTTGATTATCAGACTACGCAAAAATATTTACGAGGCCATGATGTTCGATTCTCCGCTCAGCAACTTCCTCAACAGTGAGATCATTCTGATCGGTAGACTCTTCTTTTGTATCCTGTTCTTTATGATTTTGATTACTCATTGAGACGGAAAATCCGCCGACTGTAAGACCTTCCTTTGAGAGACTCTGTATAATCTGCTGCATATTATTTTCTAACTGCTCTCGCACCTGTGCATCAGAGGAATTAACCTGAACTTGTAGAATTCCCTTATGCATCTTAAGGTCGATCTTCAGCTTCCCCAGAAAATCATTTTCAACCGTAACTCCAAGCTTGTTATTGCCCTTGATAACATACGAAACTTTATTTAATAACTCATGGAAGGCCCCTGCCCGGGATGTCTTAGATGTAAGCATTGTCTCCCCTGCCCTGCTGAGCTCTGAAGAAGTCTCTACTGAACGTACCGACCCTGCTGCTTCAGTCTCCGGTACAGACTTAACAGTCTTCTGTTGAGACTTTGTATAACTATTCATAAACTGCTCACGACTTATATTACCAGCTGCCTCTACAGCAGCCTTCATAAATACTCCCTCCGATCTATCAGGCACCTCGCCCTCTACTGTTCCATCCTCGGAGATCTCATTCAGTATCGACTGAGTATCCAGATATTCCGGTCTCTCGCTACTTTGTTTCTGAGGCTGCTCATGTTTATTCGCAATAGTATTCGCAAATTTTTCCTTTAATTCATTACTCGCCAGAGCAGCTTCATCAACAGTTTCGGCATCTATACCTTCTATAGCGGCAGCCAATTCAGGCGCAATGCTTATCTCACTGCTATTTGGTATCTCAGAAGCATCATCAATTGCTGATATCTGCTGATTCTGCAGATTCGTTACTTCTTCAGTTTCATCTTTAGTGTTCGTTTCCTCAAGATCAGAGGCTGCCTGAGACTCGATTTTTTCAGATTCTGAATTCAACTTATTTTCTGAATCTATAGTTACTGCAGATTCATCAGCAAACCCTTCATCATACCCGGTGTCTGGTCCTTTAGAATTCAAGCGATTCTCACGAGCATTATCATCATATTTATCCATCTCTGTATACTCTCTGGAATCATTTCTATGCTCTTTAGTCTTACTCTCAAAATCTGTCTTCCTGAATTCGTCATTAGCAGCTTTAGTGATATACCGCCCTGAATCAACAGAATGCATCTTTTCGCCTCTGCCTGCTGCCATATGTTGCATGCCAGTCTTGGCAGATCGGATCTTGGATATATTACTGTTAACTAATTCCCTGAAATCCAAGGATGGTTTTCCAGCTCTTAATTGCTCTATATTCTCAGGATTTGCAGACTGCGCTTTCCCCTGCACTGATCCATTCATTAGTTCGTGTAAACCGTTCATGCTGTACACTAAAGCAAGAGACATGCCAGTAAAAATATTTTCTATAAGTGTTTGTTATTAACTGTTTTTCAAAATCTAATCTATCAATGACCTGATAGGGACGCAATTATTTTCCCAGCTGTTCGGAAACATTTTCCACTTTTTGCAAGCAAATAATTGTCCACAGAATTTAGCAAAGGCAGCCCGTCAGTGAAGACTCAAAGTAATTTAATTGACATCAGCAGGTAAGTATTATTTTCGTTTAACAAAATATGTAATACCTATTTACTTCTCAATAAGCTTCGGCAGATTCTTTAGGATGATATAAGGCAGGTTAATTATATAAAAATGGAAAGTTACTTCTCAAAAAGCTCCGGCATCTTCTTACGGGCGACCTCAAGTTGCTGATCAAACTCCATATCGCCCTTGCCCAGGAAATTAAATAAGACCTTAGCCACAGCAGATTTCCAATTGCCGGTCACTGTCCTTACAGTCCATTTAATATTGAACTTCAAACCTCTGGCTATTACGTAAAAGAATACAACCGGTTCTATAGTGCGTTTGACGGTAAAAGAAAGAAAAGCTATCAGAAAATTATGAATACCGGTTCGGTCAATCTGCTTTCTATTGAGATAATTGATCAATGCTCGCGGAATATAGGGAGTGAGGTACAGTAATTTATTAAAATATGTATCATCAATCTTAACCATGTAGCGCGAAAGATACGCCTCCGGGTCAGCAATGCCGTCCTTTATGGCCTTTTCTGTAAGCGTAGTACCGGGGAAGAATGTCAGGTGCGCAAGCGAGATTGTGTAAGGGCGCTTAAGACGTGACATAGCACTAATGCATTCCATCTGATCTTCCTCTGTCTCATAGGGATTGTCGGTTATCATCTCATAATATGGAGCAACCCCGCTCTCTGAAATAACTTCTGCAGCCTTTTCCACTGATGCAAATTTCACCTTGCGATTGTAAATCTCAAAATTAACTCTATCACTGCCGCTCTGGACGCCCATAATAACGAGACTCAATCCGGCATCCCGCAAGAGATCTAATTTCTCCCTGTCCAAAACGCCAGGGAATACCCGGACCATGAAAGGGAGATTTATATACTTTTTATACTCAGCTGAAAACTCCCGCATCCACTCTTTGTCATGGGAGAAAAACCAGTCGTCCTCAAAATTGATATATATCACATACGGGTCTTTCCTGACGAGTTTCAGCTCTTCGATACAATTAGCAACCGATCGCTTTCTTATCTTCTTTCCAAATACCTTCATGGTATAAGCATTGGCACAGTATCCGCAGTAAAACGGACACCCACGAGTTGTCACCATCATATGGCAAGTACCGCCATACAGGGCAAGACTCCTGAAAAGCTTCGGATTATCGGCAAAATTCATAATGCGATTGTCTTTATAGACATAAAAATTATCCGGCAGATATTCAATAATCGGCAATGTATCAAGATCAAACTCGGGTTGTGCAGGCTTCTCTGAAATCACACCCTTATGATTAACCCATATATTCGGGATATCAGCGATACTGTCTCTATGAGAATTCCCAAGGTACTCAAGCAGTGCAAGCACCGCATTCTCCCCTTCCCCGCTGCATACATAATCAACATACTGAATACATTCATCCGGTTTAAGGATTACGTGAAGTCCGCCCCACACCACTGGGATATCGAACTTATCTTTTATAAGTCTTGTGATGTTTTTAGCAGGATAAAACTCGATAGACATCAAGCTTATACCGATCAGATCAGGTTGAAATTCCTTTATAAATCCCTCTATCCCAGATGCAAGTATTTCCTCAAGATACCCCGGAGCTAAGAGTATCCGTACATCATGACCGTGAGCCTGAACATTGGTGGCAATGTATTTAATTCCTACCAGTGAGGCATTTGACTGAAGAGAAAGAAGGAGCAGTTTCATAGTTATTTAATTATCTTAAATTTATCTTTTAAATGAAGTGTTTATTATAGAGGAGTTTAGAGGAGACAGTCAAAATTGGTAATTCTAATTAATCCATAGTGACTGTTATTTTATAATTAACAGCCCTTTTAACTGGTGTTAATATGTCCCCCCCTGTAGACTTCAGGATTTTTATTCACAAAAAAGGATAAGAAATGATTACTGTTTGAGGCCCGGACGGCCGAGTTTAATCATTTCCCTTTTTTGTGAATAAAAATCCGTCTCGGAAGTCTACTGCGGGGTGCCCTTCTTTGATTCTTTCTTGGGCAAGCAAGAAAGAAGACGCCCGCGGGGGCGGGACCCCGCATGTAAATAGATCATTCTATTTTGATGGAAATTATTATTGGGATATGGGGAGTCGCCCCCAAACGGCGAGTCGAATCGACCAACAAAGACCGCCCTACGAATCCTTCCGAGCCGTTCCGATCAGTCAACCTCCGGTATATTAATTCAAACTCGCTACGCTCAAACACGAATTAATATTTAACCCTCCGGTTTCCTTCTCTCCACTAAAGGTTTCTGACGGGATTGAAAGACAAAAAGCATTTGAAAAGGGTTGTTAATTATAAATTAACAGCCCCTCCCCACCTTAATCCAGCTGAAAATACTTCTTCGCCTTTGGATCAGACAATAACTTCTTAAAATACTTAATCGTCTCCTTAAGACCATCATCAAGCTTAATCTTAGGAGTCCATTTAAGTTCCTTTTTGGCAAGGGTAATATCCGGCTTTCTCTGTGTCGGATCATCCTTAGGAAGCTCTTCATGAATTATTTTTGACTTTGAGTTAGTCAGCTTAATCACCTTTTCTGCAAGCTCATAAATCGTAAACTCTCCCGGGTTGCCAAGATTAACCGGTCCGGTAAGCTCGTCAGGAGAATCCATCAATTTAATAAAACCATCTACCAGGTCATCAACATAACAGAAACTCCTGGTCTGCTTGCCCTCTCCATAAACAGTAATATTCTTACCCTGAAGTGCCTGTACAATAAAATTACTCACAACACGTCCGTCATTAGGATGCATTTTCGGACCATACGTATTGAATATACGCGCTACCTTTATCCGCAGATCATGTTGACGCCTGTAATCAAAAAACAATGTCTCAGCACATCTCTTTCCTTCATCATAGCAGGAACGGTATCCAATCGGATTAACATTCCCCCAGTACGATTCCGGCTGAGGGTGTATCTCAGGATCACCATACACCTCAGAAGTAGAGGCCTGAAATATCTTCGCTTTTACCCTTTTAGCAAGACCAAGCATATTGATAGCGCCATGTACCGAGGTCTTTGTAGTCTGCACAGGATCAAATTGATAATGAATCGGTGAGGCAGGACAGGCCAGATTATAAATTTCATCTACCTCAACGTATAGCGGAAAGCAGACATCATGCCTCATAAATTCGAACAAAGGATTTTTAAGCAGATGAATAATATTGGCCTTTCTGCCGGTGTAAAAATTATCGAGGCATATAACTTCATTCCCACCCTTCAACAGCTTCTCGCAAAGATGCGAACCCACAAATCCGGCACCACCAGTAACTAAAATTCTTTTCATGCAGAAACACCTCGATCTATAATTATTAATATTGAAAGATCTTCATTTTATCATGTTTCCGTGATATAAATCTCGAAAGCGCAATGAAATCAATATGACTATGAGTTCAGTTTACCCAGCGATCTGAACGCATTGATCGCTTGACTGGATGAGTCAACCCGCCAATCACACTCCTTCAGGCAATCAAACCAGACCAGAGTATCCACTCCTGAATAATGTTCTCTCAGGGCCTGGACTGCCTCCATTATCCAAACCGACTTATCCCCACCCAATTCAGCTGATGCTGTCTCTCCTATCATAAGAGGTTGTTTACTCATCGATGTAACAATACGATATGGTTCCCTGAACAATTCATCAAAACTCTGCCATAGCATTGATCCTTTTGCAGTTCCCCAGTTATATCCATCAAGAGCTGACCGGTCAATAAGACCATCGCCTGGGAAATATTGTTTAAGATTATTTTCAGGCAAATCCGGGTATGAGGCAACGTACGGACTCCACACCCATTCCACAGATCCGAGATGCTCAGCAGCACATTTCCTCATATGCTGCCAGACAGGAATAAAGAGTTCAGGGTGATTAGTATTAACCGTACCGCACCATGGATACCAGTTACCATTCATCTCATGCATAGGCCGGAGTAATACCTTCTGAGGAAAAGTTGCCAGTTCAGCGATAAACTCTCTGATGTATGTATCATACTTTCCGGATAAGATACGTTGATAGGAAAAATCCTGCTGCTCAACACCCTGTCCTGTGCCTGGAATTTTCCACGGCTCCCATGTAATCATTAGCCTACGATTGCATTGCCTTAATCGGTCAAGCCAGACACGGTCTGCCTGAATATCTGCCTTGTCCCAGGCACGGTAGACAGATATAAGTGCAAATTTAACGCCATAAGAAATCTCAACCTCATGAAGCTGCTGTTCTGTAATGAGTTCCTTTAAACGATAAAGACCTAGGTCCATCGTACAAGCAGGCGGGGATATAAACTGAGAATAATAAAGCGGCCGAGTACCGTAATTGTCCATACAGCCCAGAAGATATTAATCATTAAAAACCAGGCATTGTCCTGGATCGTAACAAATCCATATGCAATGGCTACTACTGATAAGATTGTAATCAACAGATGAGGCAGACACATAAACAATCGGCTCATAAATCCAGTCTGCAGAGCTACCTTCTCAGTCACCTTATACTGCGGTATTCTACGCCTGTTAAAAAGAGCCGTCAGTATGGCATCAAAGTAAGCAGCAAACAGTCCTGCCTGAACCTGAAATATCTTAAACTTGTGTGTATGCTCCGTTGCCATAACATTGAATATGACATAAAAAGTAAAATAAGGAGCTCTGATCAACGCATACTTCCAAAGCGGCTCCTGAATCATAAAGCCATGCGAAAAAAGTGCCCAGATAGGTATAAGGAAAAATATCGGCAGAAAGACGCCAAACACAATATAGTTAAATCCAAAATGGAAATACTGAACTTTCTGCCTGAAGGTCAGACCCTTTCTGAAAAAAGGATTATCCCAGAAAAACATCCTCAACGAATCTACTGACCATTGCCACCTTTGTTTGACCTGACTGACAACTTCCACCGGAGCGATCCCTTCAGTATATGCCTCATGGTGATATACCGAGGTCCAGCCCCTGTCGTGAAGTTCCATGGATGTTTGCACATCTTCAACAAGATTCCAGGTAGAAAATCCTCCGATATCCTCAAGAGCCTTTCGCCGGTACATAGCGCCATTGCCGCAGGATATGGCAGCATTATCCTGATCTTTGCCAGGCATCATCTCATCATAAAACACCTCATCGGAATTCCCCCATGGATCATCTTTCGGAAGAATGTAGGATTGTTTGGTCTGGACCAGTCCAACCTTTGAAATTGAAAAATAACCTATTATCTCGTCTATCATCTCAGGTCGTGCAACCTGATCAGCATCAATAGTCAATATCATGTCCCCGTGCGATCGACCCAGTTCAAAGTTAAGATTCCCCGCCTTTCTATTAACGTGGGCTGAACGTTTTATATAATTAGCGCCCGACGATTCGCAAAACTCCTTCAACAGCGCATCATCACCATCATCCAGCACATAGACCGTCTTATTCTGATAAGCAATACCCAGTGCAGCAAGAACAGTCCTGCTCACAATTTCAAGTGGCTCACGACAAACAGGGATAAAGACATCAACGCTGTAAGCTTCCTTTGTCACCGGCGGCCCTGTCCGGCGGTGATATCTCTTCTTCCACAATATATCAACCCACATAAGCAGCAGCAGGAAAAATGCCGTTTCTGCGAAAATAAACGGGACAGCCACATACCAGTATTCCCAGCGAATATTTAAAATAGTCCAGACAATATAATTTACTGCTGTTACAAACAGCGCAATCGAGAGCAGATGCTCTTTAATACGTTCCTTCTTCATCTCGCTGTCACGAAACCTGCGCATCGGTCCATGTTCAAAGACCCTGTCAATAAATTCCTCTGCGTTCTTCATAAAGCCTATTTTCGATGTGTTTTCGTCATTTTTATTCATTTAAAGTTAAAACCAATATCTATAGGTTAAAGTTAGATTTCTCGCCCAGAAGTGTCCGGTAATTCCAATTCGGTCTATACCATGATTTTGAAAAAATCCTCGTAGATCAAGCCGAAAACTGTTCTGCTGGTTATATTCATATTCAGCGAAAAAGAAAAGTGAGGCCGTAATACCATCACTTTTCGGTATAAGCGCGACAGCACCTTCATTTCCATAAGTCCATTTTTCGCTGATATCATGAGCGAACTCGTACCTGAGGGTATGACTTTCAAAATTAACCGGATCAATATACGCTCCCTCAGAATTTATCCCCTCACGATAAACAGGAGAGGGATTCAGGAAATCCAGATAAAAATAATCATAGGCAACCTTGAAATATGGCACATCATCAAGCTTGTAACTCACCTCAAACAGTCTTGAAATCTTCCTGTTGTGATCTGAATAATCTCCGTACATAATCTCCCCGGCAATGCCGAGACGAGGATGTGGTTCAAAAAAAACATAAGCTCCACTGTCATGACTGCGAATATTCAAAGCCGGAGATCCAATGGTGACAACATAATTATATATAGGATTTTCAAACGGAAGCTGAGTATCAATAGTATCAAAATATGAGTACTTCAATACCGTTGTTAGCTGCCTGTGCGGCTTTGCAGTTAAAAATATTTTTCCGTTCAGATTCTCATAATTGTTATCGTAAAAATTACCGGATAATCTGCCCTTGAGCTGAAGGTTTTCATTAATGAGTTTATCAGCCTCAATATGCAGAGATTGCCTGAAGATACCATCAAAACCATTCTGGTGAAAATCAGTAAGGGTATACCCTGCCTCCAGTCGCCAGTCATCACCAGCGAAAATATTATAATTACCACCCAGATTAACACGCTCAAACTCTGAGGAATTATCATAAAACTCAAACTGAAAATTCACTTCGTCAGGCAGGTAATATGGATACTGCATATCCCTTAATCGTGTCCTGTCATCCGGGACTGTATTTCCCCATTGCTTCACCGCCATTCGCAGATCATCATCAGCAGCACGTTCATGAGAAGTAAGAATAAGCCCCCACAGACCCTCAACATTATGCTGATAATCCGTTATGACAGCCTTATATGCAGCCGATGCACCTTCATAATCTTCTCTCAGATATGCTGTTTCGCCACTGGCAAGCAGACCGGGAAGTCGAGAATCAATCGTTTGTCTCATGCCAAGTGTCACCGATTCTGCCTGAACATGCTCTCCAGTTTTGGCAAGCAATGAAGCATAAACACGCTTGGTCAGCAGGGCTTCAGGATACATCTGTAGACTCTTACGTATAAGAACTAACGCCTCTTGAGGGCGACCTGCTGAATCAAGTAATTTTGCCAGTTCATAGTACAGAAATGCGCTCTGTGGATAATCCTGTATGAGGGCACGGTATTCTTTCTCAGCTGCATCATATTTACGAATCCAGGTATGAACGCGGGCAAACTGCAGGCGAACGAAAGAGTCACCAGGTACGCGGCTTATATAGTCTCTTCCAAGCGTGATTGCATGTTCAGGCTCACCCTGATCCATATAAAGATTAAAAAGCCTTTTCCGGGCCTCATTATCCTCAGGGTAATCTTCAACCTGCCTGACAAGTTCCTCAATACGACTTTCATTCTCATCATGCAGAAACCATCGAATATCCTCAAAAGCAGTCCCAATCCTGTGCTCAGGATAATCAGGAGCGAATATCTGCTCGTAATTATAAAGAGACTGCTTCAGCTGCCCTATCACGCGCAAGTTATACCCAATGCCTCTGTAAAGAAAGCTCTTTTCATCCCTAACCTCAAGCAATTGCTCAAATATTGCTACGGCCTCTTCCTGAAAACCATGGAAATGAAGAAACCATACAAAGTGTTCTCGGTAACCGTTATTGGAAGGATCTTTGCTGATAGCCTCCTGGAACACGTCTCTGGCCATGAAGATCTGTAGTTTATCTTCTAATACCCTGCCCTGTAAAAAAATCTCATATGCACTTTCAGCGGCACCACCAAGCGCGACAATGTGCAATATCATGAAAATTAACAGGCCTGAAATAAAAATTAAACGTTTGAAAATATACAAATTAATTACTCGGATTTCATTATGAAGTTCTGTAATCTAAATTTAATAATAAATACTAAAAGTTTGGATCCATTATTCCAATAAATAATTTACTAATTCTAATATTAAATTTTTGCATGTTGACGGTTTCTGTAAGTTTCTGTAGTATAAATGAGCTTGAATATTATATGGGGTGTCGCCAAGCTGGTAAGGCACCGGATTCTGGTTCCGGCATCCGGGGGTTCGAATCCTCCCACCCCAGCCAATTTATTCAGCGTATGGTCCCATCGTCTAGTGGCCTAGGACACTGGCCTCTCACGCCGGTAACACGGGTTCGAGTCCCGTTGGGATCACCATTTTTTCTCTTTGAGACGGGAATGAACACAGGAAGGCATGCTGTCCTTAGTAGAATTGCATAAAAGAATCTGGGCAGTATTGTATAATCATCGTCCTCCGGCTAGCACCGAGGATCCGCAACATTTCATAAATTCTGAGTCTTACCCAGAATGACTTACCTGCAAAAATAGAATAAAGAGGAGCCGCCTCTTTAATTTATGAATTCAATCATTTATAATTATAGGCTGCATCTTTTTAAAATTCCACTATATTAAGAGGAGAAACTATGAGCAAATCATATAATATCGCATTAATTCCCGGTGATGGCACAGGGCCTGAGGTAGTAACTGAGGGCGTTAAGGTACTGGATGCCATAGCTGCACAGGAAGGCTTCAAACTGAATTACACACCTTTTGATTACGGCGGAGATCGCTACCTTAAAACCGGAGAGGTCCTGCCTGACAGCGCCACAAAGGATCTCAGTCAATTTGACTCTATCCTTCTCGGGGCTATCGGCCATCCAGATGTAAAGCCGGGGATTCTGGAAAAAGGTATTCTCCTGAGACTAAGGTTTGAACTTGACCAATATATAAATTTACGCCCGGTAAAACTTTACCCCGGAGTCGATTGTCCGATAAAAGACAAAGGTCCTGAGCACATAGATTTTGTCGTTGTCAGGGAAAACACCGAGGGACTGTACGCAGGTGCAGGCGGAACTCTGAAAAAAGGCACACAGGATGAAGTGGCCATTCAGGAATCCATTAATACCAGAAAAGGTGTTGAGCGTTGTGTAAGATACGCCTATGAATACACAAAAAAGCGTAACAAGGACAATAAGCTTACCCTTTGCGGAAAGACCAATGTCCTTACTTTTGCCTGGGATCTATGGGAAAGGGCCTTCAATGAGGTTGGCGCGGAGTATCCCGGGATTAAGACTGATTATGCACATGTAGATGCCATCACTATGTGGTTTGTAAAGAACCCAGAGTGGTTCGATGTCATAGTCACTGACAATATGTTTGGTGATATCATTACCGATCTCGGCGCTATGATACAGGGTGGAATGGGTATAGCAGCAGGAGGCAATATTAATCCTGAAGGCGTATCCATGTTTGAGCCAATTGGAGGATCCGCCCCTAAGTACACCGGGCAGAATAAGATCAATCCGCTGGCCGCAATATGCGCAGGCGGTATCATGCTGGAGCATCTTGGAGAAGATAAAGCGGCCAGAAAGATAGAAGCAGCCGTAATGAAAGTAACCGCTGACCGTATTAAAAGCCTTGCAGCCGGCAAGATGGGAATGACAACGACAGAGGTTGGCGATCTAGTGGCCAGGCTTGTAGTCGAATAATCCAGGAGATGACATGTTAAAGAAAAAAGATAAATACGTTGTTGCTGTAGTTGGTGCAACAGGAGCAGTAGGTAAGGAAATGATCAAGACCCTTGAAGAAAGGGAGTTCCCTGTTAAAAATATCAGACTGTTTGCATCCGAGCGTTCTATAGGTAAAACGCTGGACTTTATGGGCCATCACCAGAAGGTTGAAGTGCTTACAGATAAGGTATTTGACGGAATAGATATTGCCCTGTTTTCAGCAGGCGGCGACAGAAGTCTTCAATTTGCACCGGCAGCTGCAAAGGCCGGCTGTATTGTTATTGATAACTCAAGTGCCTGGAGAATGGACCCTGAGGTGCCTTTAGTAGTACCGGAGGTAAACCCGGATGATCTGGAATGGCATAAGGGCATAATTGCCAATCCTAACTGCTCAACCATACAGATGGTTGTGGTTCTCAAACCGATTTATGATGCCGTTGGTATAAAGCGTGTTGTGGTTACCACTTTTCAGTCCGTATCAGGCACAGGCATGAAGGCGATAGAAGAACTCATGAAGCAGACCAGAGATCTCCTGAGTTTCCAGGATATTAAAACCGAGGTATATCCTCATCAGATAGCCTTTAACTGTCTTCCGCATATAGACTCCTTCATGGAAGACGGCTATACCAAGGAAGAGCATAAGATGGTTAATGAGACTAGAAAAATTCTTGGTGATGATGCAGTCCAGCTTACTGCAACCACTGTCAGAGTACCAGTTTTCAGAGGGCATTCAGAGTCCCTGAATATTGAGACCGGTAAGAAAATTTTAGCTGATGAGTTGAGAGCTCTTCTCACTGTTGCACCAGGCATTAAAGTGTTTGATGCACCCGCGAAAAACATTTATCCACTTCAGACTGATTGCTCTGGAATGGACGATGTCTACGTAGGCCGAATCAGAGAGGACAACAGTATTGCAAATGGAATCAATATGTGGATCACTGCTGACAATCTTAGAAAAGGTGCAGCTTTAAATGCCGTGCAGATAGCAGAAGAGCTGATTAAGAGGGCAAAGTAAAAAACAGGAGTAAACGAATAATGGAAAAAGTCGACCTGATAGTCAATGCCGATTACCTCATAACCATGGAAGGTGATCTGGAAGTAATCGAAAATGGGGCTGTAGCAGTCAGAGGCAGCGATATCGTGGACGCTGGTGCGGCTGATGACATATCCTCCCGCTTCACTGCTGAGAAGATCATTGACGGTAAGGATAAGGTCGTCTTTCCGGGTCTTATAAATACACATACACACGCACCCATGGTTTATTTCCGGGGCCTCGCAGACGACCTTCCCCTAATGGAGTGGCTGGAAAAACATATCTGGCCGGCTGAGTCAAAATGGTTAACAGAAGAGTTCGTCGATGATGCAGTTGAACTTGCCTGCCTTGAGATGCTCAAGTCCGGTGTTACCACTTATGCTGACCAGTATTTTTATCAGGGCATTGCAGGCACCAAAGTAGAAAAGATCGGCATGAGAGGAGTTCTAGGTGCCGGAGTCATAGACTTTCCATCAAAGTATGCTCAGGATGCTGATGGTTATTTCAGCAATGCAGAAAGGGTTGTAGAGAAATTCAAACATAGCGAATTGATCACCCCCTGTATATCACCACATGCAATTTATACCTGCGGTCCCGATAACTACAAGCGTGCCGGAGAGTTTGCAGAAAAGCATGATATTCCCTTTCATACTCACCTTGCAGAAACACAGTTTGAAGTCGCCGAATGCCAGAAGCGTTTCGGCAAAACTCCTGTAGAATATTTTGAAGATATCGGGCTTTTATCAGAACGATTATTTCTGGCTCACTGCGTTTGGCTTACCGATAATGAGATAGAGCTCCTTGCCAAAAGAAAGGTCGGAGTAGCCCACTGTATCGAAAGTAATCTGAAGCTGGCCTGCGGCTTTGCACCTGTAGACAAGATGCTGAAAGCCGGAGTTAAAGTCGCCTTCGGAACCGATGGGGCAGCCAGCAATAATGACCTGAGCATACTGGGCGAGATGTCTACGGCCGCCAAGGTACACAAGGCTGTTTCCATGGATCCAACAGTCCTTGACAGCAAGACCGTAATGCAGATGGCTACAAAAAATGGTGCTGACATAATAGGATTGGGAAATATAACCGGCTCGATAAAACCCGGCAAAAAAGCCGATCTGGTAATAGCGAATCTTAAAGCTCCCCACCTGCTTCCGATGTATGATGTATACTCTCACATTACCTACAGCATGAGACCCTCTGATATACAGTCTGTGATAATTAATGGCAAAGTTATTGTTGAAAATGGAACTTTAACTACCATGAATGAGAATGACATTCTGGATAAAGCAATGATGTGGCAGGACAGGATTAAAGAGTAAATATATTAATGTCTGCCAAGTGCCGAATATGCAGCAACGAAACCACTATTCTTAATGACCCTCAATTTCAGATGAGTTACAGCGTATGTTCAGTTTGTTGTTTCATCCGAAAAAATGATCCCTCCCCTCTTACTCCAGAGGAAGAAAAGGCACACTATTCCCTGCATGACAATACTTTTGAGAGCAAAGGTTATGTGCAAATGTTCAAGAACTTTATTGATAAAGGAATACGGCCCTACTCACTTCATAAAGGCCTCGCTCTGGACTTCGGATGCGGTCCAGGCCCTGTGCTAGCGACACTCCTGAAAGATCTCGGATATGAAGTAGATACATACGATATACACTTTGAGCCGAATACGGGCTATACAGAAAAGCGCTATGATCTTATTACAGCTACAGAAATACTGGAGCATTTAGACGACCCGCTGCCTGTAATTATGAGCCTGAAAAATCTTTTAAACCAAAATGGAGTACTGGCTTTCATGACCCGTTTTCACAGCAATGATCCTGAAGCCTTTCTGAACTGGTGGTACAGAAGAGATAAGACACATATCTCTTTTTATACACCCAAAACATTCAGGTACATCGCCGAAAAGGCTTCATTGAAAATACTGCTGACCGATGAGAGAGACACCTGCATTCTTTCTCGTCTTTAAAAGATATCTTGCCGACCTGAAACCGGCAATTACAAACATCCCGGAAAACATAAGCATAACCCCTCCCGGTTCCGGCGCAACGGTGAAACTATCAACTGCTATCTGTAACTGAAGAGCACCGTCATACAGGGTACTCTTTTCCCAGTTATCGTCCTTAATCCATAAACTGCTATTCATATATCCGGCTTCTGGAGAACTAGTCTGTGCGATCATCAAATCACCAGACGTACTTATTGACCAGATAAAAGTTTCAGGAACCCGCATCAAAGGGATATTTAGTGAATAGTACAGCGGCTCAAAAAAATCGCCGCTAATCATAAATTCGCCACTATCGTATAACAAACCACCAGGACTGCCGTTATAGCCGTCATTTTTGTAAAAGCGCACCCTGCCCTCAACCGCTGGTTCTATTGACATCACCCTGTAGCCAAATCGTATTACCGAGATAATATCCGCCCCGCCATCCAATGTGACCTCCTGTGCAATCTCACCACTATACATAATGCCAGTATTCATACTCTCATTGATACTGTCATATACAGTTGTTTCAGCACGGACCTCCGCACTGGATATGAAAAATATACAAGCACATATTAGACAGAGCCCACAGCTGCGTTTTATCATTTTTGTCCCCCCGGATCAAAAAGTTTCAAGTGTCGGTATTATTTTAGTTTCAAAAGATTTCAACTTCACCAGTCCCCACCGGCAGTAGTATTATTATGATTGACGTAATTTTAGTCAAGCATATCTATATATCGAGGTCGAACCTCGATATGAAGACATAAAAAAAGGCATCCCTTACTACCGGCTGACCGGCGCAAGGGACACCCATATAAATACTGTCTAGACTACTAGGCTACTATGCGTATCTGCTGCATAATAGCTGCAATACCATCTTCCTGTAGAAACATGCCGCTTCTCTCAATCTTGTCAGCTCCATTAGCGCCATGGAATTCAGTCCCTACACTCCCAAGATGAATCGCACCAACATTACTGTCTTTTAAACTACTCAGGACTTCATTACCATCTTTATCCAGTGATCTGATACTCAGCCCGTTATAGGCAGAATCATTTTCATCGAGCCACCCGTTTCCATCCTCATCAAAGGCTGCCAATTCTGCAAAAGCATTCCCTGATTCAGCACCTATAATCTCATCAGTAGAATTAACGGTGCCGTCACCACTATGGTCAAAGGCCAAAAACCCCTGTCCTATCGCAAGCATTGAGACACCAGCCTGTTCTTCATCCGAATTGAACTCAAAATCAAACTTACCGGCAAGCTCAGATGCCTCACCCTCATAATCTATAACAGTGCCATTCTCTGCTACTCCGGATTCCCTGAAACTGTAATTAGATTCTGCAGAAAACTCACGGCTCAACATCATATCAAGAGAAAAAGATATTTCCCTTCCATCTGCTGTTCTGACAGTACCGGCTGCATTAAAAGATACTTCTTCCTTTTCATAGTAGGCTTCATGACGGTTATACTGTACGTCGTATTGAGCCTTGCCTTTATCATTCCTGCCCCTGCCATGACGCTCAATTTTGTCATCATCCTGCCCTTCGGCCATCTTATCAACGACCTGGAAGAAATCTCGCATCTTTATTTTCTTCCCGGTAAACGCCTCAACAATATTTTTCAAAAGCCCAAGCTTACGCGTACGCTCAGAACCGTGCTTCATCTCGGAAAGTTCCTTGATATCAAAATTTTTCTCAAGAAACTTCTGTGCTTCTTTGGAAAGCGCTACCTTATCATGCTGTCGATTACCCTGCTTCTTATCATGATCATCAATAGCGCTGACCTGAACCTTCAATTCTTCGGTTTTCTCGTAACGCTGAAAATGCGTACGAGATGAATTTAAGCCGACTGTGGAACTTTCAATAAACATATTTTCCTCCTTGAGGACTAGATACAATTCCTATCGGCACATTCAAATAAAATCTTTAGCAAAAAGGTTACTACCGGCAAATATATTACCAAGCAGGAAGAATTTCAGCAAAATACTAATAATATTAGCTTATTAATTGAGGAGTTAATCAGGAAAGTTCATTAATACAAGGCACACACATCTTACTCTCTGGTACTGCCATCAGCCTCTTTACCGGTATATCTTCGCCGCATTGAGAACATAGGCCAAATTCTGGACTATTAAATATCTCAAGGGATTTCTGCAATTTTCCAAGCTTAAGCCTGGCCGAGTTATAGGTAGATTCACTAATGCTCTTTGCATTGATTGCCTCCATCCGTGTAAGTCGGCCTATTGCATCGTCGGGAGTTATAGGATTAATGGTCTCTTTAAGAACCGCTATCGTTTCCTTAAGAGAATCAATTTCTTTTATTATTAACTCCCGTAATCGATTCTTATCATCGCTGTTCATCTGAGTATTTTAAGGTACAACAGGGCTCAATGCAAGGCACACACGTACCAGTTTCAAGATCCTGCTCAATAATCTTACTCAGCTAACCTATTGCATAGATTGGTTATTATACGTACGAGACATATTATCAATGAATGCCTGCAATTCCCCAGATGATAGAAATACATCCGGTATCTGTATCTCAGGCATAGCAAGTCCATTGATAATCTTTTGCATAATATGCAGAACACAATATCTTGTCACTTGATCAGGGATGGTTTCGGAAGCCCCTTCTATTACAAAAAACTCCTTATACCATCCATCTCCATGAGGAAGAAGGCCAGCAGCATCATAACTGCCGGTTGCCCGGGATTTTGCACCATCAGCCTTCAGGATATCATTCATTTCTACATTTACCAACTGCAGTCCGCGTATCGCAGGGTTTGCCATTGGACGATGTCTTCCTGTTGATAACGACAGGAATTTCTTGAAATTGACACCAGAACAGTATATTAAGGAACCGTCATCTTTCTCACTGTCAGGCAGGAAGAAAAAATACATATAATCATTCATATATTCATGTACTTTTTGTGTAATCATCCCTTGTCTCCTCTTCATATTCAAATGGGTTTATTGCATATCTGTACTATTACCTTACTATAGATAATATCTGAAAACCATGATGGATATCATACGCTGTCTTATAAATTCCATATCCATAAACTCCTTTTTCAAATCGAGGTCGAACCTCGATACCTCAGGGCATACGAATGGGGAGCCCCTGCGTGTTATTTATAGATTCAAAATTCCGCTGACCCGAGACGAGCTCTTCTTTTAACTTTTTACTCATCTTTTTCACCCTGCTCTCCAGCTTCAGCGCACTGCTTCTCGTTCCGGCTTTCATACTCTTTACAATGTGAAGAGGTCCGCGCCCCCTGAGATACCGGGCCCCCTTTTTTCCTCCCTGGTGCTCCTGCAGTCTTCTTTGCACATCGGTTGCAATGCCGGTGTACAGGCTTCCGTCTTTACATCTGATCATGTACAGATACCACTCCTGCATTGTTTACCTCGATGCCGCCAAAATTCCTACCCTTATAATTTATAAGATTCCCTTTATTTTTATTGAGTTCCTCAGGTTCATCTGCTATTATTCCATTATACAAATTTAAGACCATTAGGGTTTAGATCTATTTTTATAAGATATTATTGAACACTTAATAACACCCTGACCTGTTTTCCAATGGTGCGTCCATAAGAACATACCCGGAAATTATCTGACTATGAGCCGTTTTAAAATACCTGACAAGCCCTTTCTGCTACAAAAAACAATGCTGCATGTCTGCGCGGCACTTACACCTTTAGTGCTAGCCTCTATTTATCTGTTCGGATGGCGGGCCTTTGCACTTGTGCTGGTCTCCCTGATCTGCGGAACTGTCACAGAGGCGGGCTTTACCTTCCGTGAGGGAAAGCCCGTAACCTCGGCTGTATTTGTAACCAGTCTGATCTTTGCACTCTCCCTTCCCCCTGCCCTGCCCCTGTGGATTGCAGGTGTGGGAATAGTCTTCGGGGTAGTATTCGGGAAGATGGCCTTCGGGGGTATTGGTCGTAATATTTTCAATCCGGCCATGGTCGGCAGATGCTTTATTTACATTACCTTTCCGATCCATATGACCAATACCTGGACAGAGCCTTTTTCCGGTCTGACAGCGGGGTTTACTTCCTGGGCCAATGATGCCGTTACCCATGCAACACCTCTATTGTCGATCATAAAGGGAACTGCTCTTGATACCTCAAATATATTCCTGGGTCTGACCTCCGGCTCACTGGGAGAGACATCCGCACTTCTAATCCTTCTCGGGGCTTTTTATATCATATTAAAAAAAGCTGCTCCGTGGAGAATTGCTGCAGCATGCATGGCCGGCGGACTTATGGGAGCATTTCTGTTTTTCCCTCTGACAGGAATTCAAAGTTTCCTTGCCCCTTTACATGTTGTAATGACAGGCAGTTTCCTGTTCGGTGCGGCCTTTGTAGTAACCGAACCGATTACCGGAGCCAAGACAAACGGGGGGCAGTGGGTGTATGGACTAAGCATCGGTTTTTTAATTATGGTTCTGCGCAGATACTCAAATTTTTCAGAAGGTCTGATGTTTGCCGTACTTTTACTGAATGCCTTTGTCCCGCTGATTGATACTGCCTTTAAAAAGAGTCCTCAGAAAACAGTGCCTGTATCACAGGAAACGTCATCATGAAAAAGACACTCTATTCAATCCTGTACATGTTTCTAATAACATTTTGCTTTACAGCCCTTGTCAGCGGAATCAGATATCTAAATCAGGAAAAAATCGAGCAGAATATGGCAATGAGGCGTCAGGCAGTAATACTCAGCGCTCTGAATATCTCTTCACAAAAAATAGATTCTGCAGCTTTGCAAATGAGCCTTTATAATGAAAGAATCAAACAGCGGCAAATTTTGGACCGCGATATATACATTGGCCTCGACAATGAAGGGCAGGCGATCACAGGCTATGCCTTTTCCGCATCAGGACAGGGGTTCTGGGGTCCGATTTCCTGCATGATCGGGATATCCGGAGATATGACACATCTTCTTGGAATAGTCTTTTATGAAAATACTGAAACCCCGGGACTTGGAGCCAGAATTACTGAAGACTGGTTTCAGAAACAGTTTACCGGCCTTTCACTTAAAAATAAGAACAGCAGCGGCAATTTTTTTACTCTTAGCCCGGCCGGATCTGAAAAGACATCAGACGACTTTGATGCGATAACCGGAGCAACAGGGACAAGTGATGCCGTAGAGAAATTTTTAAATCGGGAACTGCGCTTGTTTATTAACCGGATAGCACCGCTTCTTATAAAGGAGACTTAATCATGCCGATTGCAGGTTCCAATAAACAGATACTTACAAAGGGACTATGGATAGAAAACCCCGTGCTGCGTCATGTGCTTGGCATATGCTCAACCCTTGCTGTAACAAACCTGGTCATTAACACACTGGTTATGTGCGCGGGACTGATCTTTACCCTTGCAATGTCCTGCATTACGGTCTCTGCCATGAGGAATTACACCCCTGACAGAATCCGCATGATGGTTCAGATGCTGATAATATCCTCCTACGTTATCATTGTGGATATTCTGATTAAGGCCTACCTGCCGGAGATCAGTGTTGCACTTGGTCCTTATGTCGGACTTATTATCACCAACTGTATTGTCATGGGCAGGTGCGAGGCCTTTGCGCGGCAGAATCCCCCCATTCCCTCAATGCTCGATGGACTTGGAACCGCACTTGGCTATTCTCTGGTACTGCTCATCATCTCGGTTGTGCGGGAGACTCTTGGTTTTGGAAGCATAATGGGTTTCACAATAATGCCAGACAGTTTTGAACGCTGGACAATTATGATTATGGCCCCTGGTGCATTCTTTATGCTCGGTATATTTATATGGATAGTACGTGCCCGTTATCCGCACCTGTACGAGGAGAAAAGCTGATGGAAATATCTTTAAATGAGATCAGCCTGACAACGCTATTTTTTGCTGCAATCTTTACGAATAATATACTGTTGACGAACTTCCTGGGACTCTGCCCCCATATCGCGCTTTCCCGGGATCTTAAGTCTTCATTAGGTCTGGGCGCGGCAGTGGTGTTTGTCACAACAAGCACATCCGTACTAAACCACCTCCTGTATTATCATATTCTAATACCTCTTCATCTTGAGCACTTTCGATTTGTACTCTTCATCATTGTTATTGCGTCCTTTGTACAGCTCGTAGAAATGATTATTGACCGCTATTTCCCGAGACTTTATATTATGCTTGGCATCTTTCTTCCGCTCATCACCGTAAACTGCGCAATATTGGGAATCTCCCTGTTTATGGTCATCAGAGATTACAGCCTCGCTCAGGCTATGGTTTACGGTGCTGGAAGCGGTATTGGATGGATGCTGGCGATTACCCTTGTTGCCTCAATTCGAGATAAAATCCAGAGCACAGCTAACCTGCCCAGAGGACTTGAAGGCCCTGGAATCACGCTTATCATTACAGGTCTTCTATCACTGGCCTTTATGGCCTTCAGCGGGATGATACAGATACAATGATAACGGGGATACTTCTCATCAGTGTTCTGACCGCTTTGCTTGCGCTTCTCCTGGAGATAGCATATAAGTACATCGCAAATTACGGAGAAGTTCAGGTCACGATCAATAATGAAAAAACATTTGAGGTCACCGGCGGAAGTCCGCTCTTATCAACCCTTATGCAGCAGGCAATCTTTCTGCCTTCTGCCTGCGGCGGAAAAGGTACATGCGGGTACTGCAAGGTCAAAATCCATGAGGGAGGCGGTCCTGTCATGCCGACCGAGACTCCATATTTATCCACTGAAGAACTCGCTCAAGACGTAAGGCTTTCATGTCAGGTTAAGGTGAAAACTGCGATGCAAATCACTATTCCTGATGAGCTGTTTAATGTACGTGAGTACCGGATAAAGGTCGATCATATAGAGCAGTTAACTCCGCTTATCAAAGGACTGCACTTAAATATACTGCAGCCCGAGGAAGGGATATCTTTTGTTCCGGGTCAATATGTGCAACTTCAGGTACCGCCATACAAACTCAGTTCAACACCTGAATTCAGGGCATATTCAATTGCATCAAGCATTAACGAACCGAAATATATAGATCTTATTATTGCCAGAATGGAGGGCGGTATTGTCTCTGGCTACATACATGATTTATTGAAAGAAGGAGAAGAACTGATCGCTCGCGGACCCTTCGGAGATTTTCATCTTCTGACTTCCGAAAGAGATATTTTATTCATTGCGACCGGCTCAGGTCTTGCCCCTTTTATTGCAATGCTGTACCAGATTGAAAATGAAAATATACAAAGAAAAACAACTCTCATTTTTGGTACTAAAAGACCGGAGAATTTATATTATTCTGATTTACTAAGCGGCTTTATGAAACGACTGCCTGACTTCACTTTTATACCTGTACTATCAAGAGTAGAAGAACAGGACAGCTGGACCGGAGAGCAAGGAAGGGTTACAGATCTGATTAACAGGTACATTCCGGATAACAATGCGGTAGATGTCCATATCTGTGGCCTCCCCATTATGGTACAGTCATGCCTTGATATCCTTGCAACCAGAGGCGTCCCACTCGAACAGATTGTTTATGATAAATTTGAGTAACCGCTTCCATAACAATCTATAAAAACTCTCATTCTCTGAAAGAACTCTACAATCAGAACCTATTGCTATTTAACGGAAACCGGGGTACCTTTCCTTGCAGCAGATACGATCGGATTGCCTGCAGCGCTATGCCTGAAATTACCATAATATAAGTTCTGAATATTATTGCCCTGAATAAAAAATAACCTTCTTTCAAACAGCATGCCGATAAGCATGGAAACGGCCAGTATAATGCTCAGGATCCCGCTAATGGCAGGAGCGAAATTAGATGTAATTATTGCTGCTATTGTAGCTGGAATGACAAATGTCAAAAATAAAACAGTCACTTGCATACTCTTATTCTGCTCATCTGTATACGGATGATAATACTCCGTGGTGTTGTAGTGCGCATAAGAGGTTCCCATGTCCATAAGCTTTATGGACGGGTTATTAACGCCTATGGCATTTTTCTCGCTGACAGACAAATAAGACCGGGCATTATATCTATAAGTAAGAAGTTTTAGAAGTAGTGATATGCCTGTCAAAGCAAGCAGTATCTCGCTCACACCCAGGATAATATCAGGATTGACATCCGAGTTAGCCAGCACTGCGAGTCCACAGGCTATACCGGAGGTAATGCCGAATACAGTAAAGTTAATCGGGGTAAGCGTCGTGGACCATTCCTTGACAAAGCGCACTGATGCATAGACCATTGAGGAAGAAATATAAAATCCAATACTGCCTAAAACTCCAAGCATCCCCATAGCAAATTTCAGTGACGAGTCCATACCCTTCCAGTACATAAGAATATAAAGTGCTGTACACCCGGCGGACATGGACAGGGTAATGACTTCACGTGAAAGCCATGAATTTTTAACCATGAGCATAGCGCGCCAGCCTCTATGCGGATTTCCAAGGTGGGTAGTACTTGCGATAACCCCTATAGCCTGCAGTGCAAGTGATATAATGCCGCTTGTCAGGATGAAACCCTGAGGTATTATCCCCTGTAAAGAAAATATTGCATCAAGTATAAAAAGCAGTATAAAAATTCCCTGTCCCGCACCGGCAAAAACCGTAAGCAGTACTAAAGCCATTTCTGGGTGCATATATTAAATCTCCTTTATGAAAAAGTCGTTCAAAGCGTTAGAGTCGTTCAAAGCGTTCAAGGCGTTCAAATTGTTCAAATCGATTTTACCTATTGAACAGTTTGATCTGCTGAAACGGCTTAAACATTTTTTATGGAACAGCTATATCCTCCGCAATTACCTCTGCATAAGATGAGGACTTCTCTGTCACTACAATGACGTGTTTTCTTGCAAGAATTTCATCTTCATCAATCCTGATCTTCACCTTTCGTTTTGGCAGATAGTGATTAGAAGGACTTGTACCTACCTCGGGCAGAAGCTTAAAGCCAAGCCCTTCAAGGATCTTGACAGAGGCCTCGCTCTGAGGATCATTAATATCGCCGAAGGTCCGAGCCTTTGTAGGGCAGGCGAGTACACAGGCGGGTTTACGCTCGTCAGCCGGTAATTTTTCATTATATATGCGATCTATACACAGTGTGCATTTTTTCATAACACCATCATAATCGTCGTACTCCCTACAGCCGTAAGGACAGGCCCAGGAGCAGTATTTACAGCCGATGCATTGATCATAATCTACGAGGACTATACCATCTTCCTTGCGCTTATATGTAGCGGAAGTGGGGCAGACTTTTACGCAGGGAGCATCTTTACAATGCATACATGATTTCGGCAGATAATGCACCTCGGTATTTGGATACTGGCCAACCTCATATGTCTGCACACGATTAAACCATACACCCCTCGGTGCCTTGCCATAAGGATCACGGTCTGTGAGTGGCCCTGCTGCACCCGCAGTGTTCCAGGCCTTGCAGTTTGTTGCACAGGCATGACAGCCCACACATTTATTCTGATCTATAACAAGAGCGAGTCTTGTGTCCACGTTAGGTCCTCCTTATATGCGCCAATAAGACCCCTGCCTGTAAGCCTGACATAAGGCGTCTATTGGAATTTGCTTGAAATGTAAGGTGATAAAATATTCTTGATATCTGCATCTATTTTTTCTTATCTCTCATAAACTCATACCTGAGAATATCAGGCCTTTTGTCCATATGCTTAGGCGGCTTAATCGGCTTGAATACCGGCCAGTTACCCTCTTCCGTGGCCTTAGTAATACTGACGCGAAGATCAAACCAGGCTGCCTGTCCACTTATGGGATCACTGTTGGAGATCTTCTGTCCGTGACCATGTGCTATCTCTTCCGTAATCAGGTGATTCAAAAGGAAGCTCTTCTTTGCCTCATCAACATCTTCAGCAAGGTTCCACGCTCCAGGAATCTTACCCATGCCGTTCCAGGTCCATACAGTGTCATGCTGAACTGCATTGGAAAGCTTGACCTGCACCCTGATCTTTCCGGTCGGTGATTCCACCCATACCCAGT
Source organism: Nitrospira sp. (assembly GCA_016784355.1). Lineage (GTDB taxonomy): Bacteria > Nitrospirota > Thermodesulfovibrionia > UBA6902 > UBA6902 > JACNKH01. The sequence goes on from JADHUV010000002.1 coordinate 84,312, forward strand.
CCATGTCCTTGACGCCGGCCTTTTCCGCACCAAGAGGATTCATATATAGAAAGTTCTGACCCATTATCTGCCTGAGCCAGGCATTCTGACTGTCCCATGAGTGGTAATGCGGCATCGGCCTCTGCGTAATTGCATGAAAGGGATACTTCTTCGCATCCACCTGCTGCTGCTCAATCGGTTCATACCAGAAAGGGAGCGGATCGAAATATGTAAGTATTCTCTTGGCCTGTTCCTCTGTGGCAGGCTTACGGCCCTTTCTAAGACCTTTGGCCGCGAGGCGAAATCTCTGCATCGGCTCTGAATAAAAATGCATTACAATTGCTTCATTGTCTCTTTTAAACTTGGTGCCCATTGCCCAGTTCAGATAACCCTGGTTGATATTGCGATTATATTTGATCGTATCTTCAAGTTCTACTCCAAAGAAAGATTGATTTCTCTTGTACGCATCCCACTGGTGTTTATTTGGCTCCCCGACAATATGATCTGTTCCGTCCTTACCTCTCCATCCGGCAAGGAAGCCTACACCTGCTCCGGGGGCGGGCTCCCAGTTTGTAACAAATTCTTCGTATGTATTATAAAACGGTGTCCCTTCATCATCACAGAAACCCTGCATGCCAAGTCTGTTTGCCAGGTCAATAAGGGTCTGCTGAAATGGTCTGCACTCCCCTTTTGGTTTTAAAATCGGATACCGGATCGCATCAGCCACCCTGTCATATTCACAGATAGGCCTGTCCAGAAGTGATATTACGTCATGTCTCTCAAGATAAGTGGTATCAGGAAGCACGAGGTCAGCATAGGCGACCTGCTCGCTGAAGAAGGCATCACTGACAACAAGGAACGGGATCTTGTGTTCCCCGTTATCGTCCTTTGCTTTGAGCATCTCGATAATACCGCTGGTGTTCATAGTAGAGTTCCAGGCCATGTTGGCCATGAATATAAATAGCGTATCTATATGATACGGATCACCCTTGTATGCATTTGTAATTACATTCTGCATCATACCGTGAGCTGTAAAAGGAAATTCCCAACTGAAGGCCTTATCAATTCTCAGCGGCTTGCCGTCGTCATCGACCATCAGGTGCTCGGGCATTGATGGAAATCCCAGTTCCGGATTAGGCAGCGGGGTATTAGGTTTGATCTTGCTGGCCGAATTTATCGGCTTCGGACATGGCGGTATCGGTCTTGGATAAGGCGGTTTAAACCGGAATCCGCCCGGCCTGTCCACTATTCCCAGAAGCATCATTAAAACTGATAGAGCTCTTACTGTCTGAAAACCGTTAGAATGTGCGGCCACACCTCTCATAGCATGGAGGGATACAGGATTGCCTGTAGTGGTCTTGTGCTCATTACCCCAGGCATCTGTCCATGGAATGGGAAGAGAAATGGTCTCATCTCTGGCTGTAATTCCGATCTCCAGGGCGATACGCTCAATCTGCTCAGCAGAAATCCCGCAAATCTTCTCTGCCTTTTCGGGTGTGTACTGTTCCATCACCCTCTCAATCAGCATCTGCATTCCTGTCTTGAGAGTCTTACCCTCAGGACTTGTAAATGTACCGACCAGCGCAGGCTCAACACCCTTAGTCCTTGCCTCTTTAATAGATTTAGTTTTTGTATCCCAGACAGTCTGCTGAATATCTTCCATCTCATACTCAGGGATCAGGTGGAACATCCCTTCATTTTCATCGCCTTCATCCATCTGTACAAGATATGCAGCATTGGTATGAGAGATAAGAAATTCCCTGTCATAAAGTCCATTCTTAAGCAGTACCTGCACCATCGCAAGTATAAGAGCGCCGTCTGTGCCGGGCTTAACCGGAAGCCATTCATCAGCAACTGCACCGTAGCCTGAGCGGACTGGATTTATAACTACCAGCTTTCCGCCCTGGTCTCTTAATTTAGATATACCGAGTTTCAGAGGGTTTGAGTCATGATCCTCAGCAACCCCGAATAAAAGCATATATTTAGTTCTTTCAAAATCTGTACCGCCGAACTCCCAGCATGTGCCGCCGAGAGAATAGATCATTCCAGTCGCCATATTAACGGAACAAAAGCCACCGTGCGCAGCGAAATTAGGCGTACCAAACTGCTTGGCCCAATATGATGTAAGGGCCTGCATCTGATCACGTCCTGTATAAAAAGCGAGCTTTTTAGGATCGGTTTCCCTGATATGTTTGAGTCTCTTTACGAGAATATCCATGGCCTCTTCCCAGGATATTTCCTCAAAATCAGCCTCTCCGCGCTCAGCATTTTTTTTCCTTAAAAGCGGTTTTGAAATTCTGGCGGGGCTGAACTGCTTCATAACTCCTGAGGAACCCTTTGCGCATATTACACCCTTGTTTGTGGGGTGATCGGGATTGCCCTGTATATAACGAATCTGATCGTCCTTCATCGTTATCTTAATACCACACCTGCAGGCACACATGTAGCAGGTCGTATATTTTATATCTTCACCCGGTCCGAGTAGATGACCGTCCTTCTCTCTTTCTATAGCAGCCATAAGGCATTACTCTCCCGTTGTTAAAGTTAAATCTAGTTGTATATATTGAAAGTGAATAATATATAAGGATTTGTATGATACTGTTGAGCTCTTGATTTGTAAAATTTAAATTCGTTATTTGCAAATATAGGTTGCTTATATTTTTGAAAAAGGTTATGAGTATAGATCCAGGACATGTAAATACCGGGGTTAATGTATCAGGGGGACACAGGAGTACAGGTGTTTTACATTCAGCGCTGAAAAGATATCTGTCAGATGACTTCTTTGCCATTGAGTTTATCGCACAGGGTTGCAGTGTAAGATTGCAACGATTCCTTCATTGTGAAATTCAGGTTTACCGGTGGTTCTGTATTGATATGGAAATGCTATTAGATTAGGGGTGTAATGTCAATAGAGGTTTTGGGGTGGTGAGCAGCAGGGAGTGGGGTGATTATTGATTATAATCTATGCACGTATATATTTTATTACATATTAAAAAACAATGGAATTATCTATTTACATGCGGGGACTCGCCCCCGCTCGGCGAATTCTTGCTTTGCATGCCCAAAGAAGAATCAAGAAAGGGCACCCCGCGGTAGACTTCCGAGACGGCTTTTCATTCAGGAAAAAGGGAAATGATTAAACTCGGCCGTCCGGGCCTCAGACAGTAATCATTTCTTGTCCTTTTTCCTGAATGAAAATCCTGAAGTCTACAGGGGGAACTATGTTAAACAAGTTAAAACCGGTCCCCAATTCCATAACCTTGAAACCTACCTGTCATCTTCCGACTTGATCGGGAGATCCATGTATTTAATAGTTGTAGATCCCCCGATCAAGTCGTGGAATGACGGTTATATTATGTTTAACAAATTTAAACTTGTAGGGGCAGGTCCCTGTGCCTGCCCTGCCTTTAAAAACCCGTCAGAAACCTTCAGTACAGAGAAGGAGACCGCAGGGTTAAAAATTGATTTCTGTTTGAGGCCAGGACGGCCGAGTTAAATCAATTTACCGGAGGTTGACTGAACGGAGCGTCTCGGAAGGATTCGTAGGGCGGCCTTTGTTGGTTACTTATTTATAAGAATGTTCCATTCTTCTGATGTAAGGAAGTTGATGACTATATTGACTCATTTTTCAACGAGTCCTGCATCCATTGCCGAGCAAATAAGTAACACGTCGTGTGGGGACGTAACCCCACAGCCTTTAAGCCTTTTCTTGTCAATCAATGCACCTATAAATATAAGATTAAAATCAATGCCATAAATTATAATCAATAATCCATACACCCTCTATTAACATCCAGATAAATGCATAACTATAAAACTACACACTCATCAACCAAAAAAGTCCGAACCTCCATTACAGAGATCCGGACCTAAAAGTTACATATTACATGTAACTTCCATCAATCACCTATTCCCGGCCCTGGCGGCCTTCCATAGGTCCCTCTCCAGATGATAAAGTCATCTGTCCAGATTGCTCCGTTACCATTCATGTCCATGTCTTCATTTAACGGATTAGTCTGCTGACCTGCATAATGCAGTTTGCAATTTCAATAAATTAGTAATAATGTGTGCGGAGAGCAGGTTTCTACCAAACCAAATTCAAAGCATCCCCGACAGCAATAACCTTCCCCGGCAAAATCCCGAGATAATCCCCATCCACCTGCGTATGCACCCTGCCCTCTGAGGTAAGCTCAAGCTCTGAAGTCTGCAGACATCTCACATCATGAAACCCGGTATGCCTGCCCGTCATAATGCCTCCCACAAACCTGAGAAGATCCCGCCTTCTGCGCCCTCCTAATACACATACATCAAAAACAGGCTGCTCAATGTCTGCCTCTGGTGTAACATGGAAATACCCGCCGTAGTTTTTGGCATTACCGATGATCACGGTATGACCCTCTATCTCCAACTCAGGGGTTTTGATATGAATAAGCGGTGGATCATAATGTCTCAGCACTTTCAGGCCGGATACAATGTGCGCGGCCTTGCCGGATATTTTTTTCACTAAACCCTGTTTCACTCCGTGCACGGCCTCTGCATCAAACCCTATTCCAGCCATTGTTATAAAGTACCTGCCGTTTAACCTGCCAAGAGCAATGCGGTGCGGAGTACCGTTAATGGCAAGCTCAACAGCATCAGCAATATCTTCCGGAATCTTCCGGTCCTTGGCAAGTACATTGGTGGTGCCGAGAGGGATCAGAGCAAGAGGGATATCTCTGATTGCCGGATCTGCCGCATCCATCATCCCATTAATTACTTCATTATTTGTACCGTCTCCGCCTGCAACGATCAGGCGGTCACATGGCTGCAGATGTTTTACGAATTCATATGCATCCCCCTGACTTTCGGTGATACATTCATTTACATGTGCACATCTTGTGAGAAGGCCCCTTAACCGCCCGACTGATTTATGGGCCTTACCTCCGGCAACAGGATTAACGACGAGACTTACGTTCAAGGAGTTCCTTTACAGTGATATTCCCCTGGCATGGGGTTATTGAGTTTATGAGAACCGGAGTCTCCTGAAGATATTTAATAAGGTTCATAATATCCCCACCTGTGATAAAAAATGCCCTGCCGCCATTGGGAAAGCCGCGTTTTTTTATTCGAGGAAGACGGACATATCCATGAGTACGGGTTGCGATATAGCCGGTCGTATATTTAGGATCATCAGATATGCAGAGTTCTCCCAGCACCATCTTAAATTTATGAACCTTACTGGCAAGTACAAGGGCCTCTTTAACAGTGTTATTATTCAACTGCAACCTACCGAGTCTCTTTGATAGGTCTGCTGCAGCATCCTGAGCAATTCCCATGCGTGAGACACGGACACCCCGGAGCAAGTCCGGCTCAAGCCTGACTCCCTCAATATCTAAAAGCATGGCGCCTCTCATTGTATAACCGGATCTCAGAGAGGCAAAAGCCTCTTCGACGGCACGTTCAGAAATACCTACCGCGGTCAACAGGCCTGTTGCCGTCTTTTGCGCGGCCTCAGGAGTCCTTGTATTGACGGTACTGAGGGGAAGAGTTGCAATTCTTTTAGGCGACTTCTTTAATTCCTCTACTGTTATCCGTATCGTATCTGATCTGCCTCTTTCGTGTTCAAGAGCGCGATCTGTATATTGCTTCACTACCTTTGAAACATCCTTCAGTAAATGTATGCCTTCAGCGCCGGAAATATGTGTGCTGTCCTTTGCTGACCTCATCCTGATACTGTAAAAGGGTTTGCGGGCCATCAGATTTCAAGCTCCAAATCACGGATCATCTGCAGGTCTTCTTTCGGAAGTCGACCGGTTGTTGTGAGGTAATTACCTAGCAGCATACCATCTGCTCCGGCAAAAAATATAAGTGAATTTAACTGCTTCAAGGCGGCAGGGCGTCCTCCGCAGACACGTATCTGTTTGTCAGGCATAATCAGCCTGTATATGGCTATAATTTTCAGAGCCTCAAAAGGACTCACTGTACAATTTCCTGCTACAGGTGTTCCTGCTACAGGTGTTCCTGCTACAGGAGCAAGAAAATTTATCGGCACCGAATCTACATCGATATCTCTTAATGCAAAAGCCATATCTATACGATCCTCCCAGGATTCTCCAAGACCAAATATCCCGCCGCTGCATACAGAGAGTCCTGCTGCCTTAGCCTTGAATATCGTCTCTATTTTATCCCGATAAGTATGAGTCGTGCAGATCTCATCGAAATAAGATTCCGAGGTTTCAAGATTGTTATGATAGCGGTGAAGTCCTGCATCTTTAAGACGGGTAATCTGCTGAGCGGTTAATAACCCTAAAGTCGCACAGGGCAGCATGCCGAGTGATCTTATCTCCTCGATATGCCTGCATATGATATCGATCTCCTTATCATCAGGAGACCTGCCGCTTGTTACCACACAAAATCTTCTAACACCCATTGCCTTAGCAGCACTGGCCTCTTCAGATATCTTTTTCCTGTCTACAATGGAATACACGGATACATCTGTATTGTTATGAGCAGACTGGGCACAAAAAGAGCAGTCTTCAGAACAGGCACCGGATTTTGCATTAATAATAGAGCACAAATCAATCCGGTTTCCACAATATTTTTGACGCATTTCATTGGCAAGAGAAAAGATATCATATACCTCATTTCCGTTTTTCTTTGATAATTCAAGGGCCTGCGCTCGGGATATGCCTTTTCCCGCCACTATGTCAGTCATTTTGTTCATTTTGTATGGGATATTATCTATCTGCTTTATTATATTGTCAATATTGAGGGAAGGCACTGATGGGGCATAGGCACAAAGACAGGGTATCGAGGTTCGACCTCGATACTATGAACCCACGGTCTTAATACTTGATATCAAATGACTTATAACCCTCACAGGTATCCGACCATTTTTCCTTAATATCTAGAACATGTGCACCCGGAGGACCTTTTTGACACCACTGAATGGCCTCCTGCAGTTCATCTTCAGTGCCCTCAAACACGGCCTCTACATAACCGTCCGGCAGGTTTCGTACCCACCCTTTCAGGCCTAACCTGACCGCCATATCACGGGTACTTGCCCTGTAGAATACGCCCTGTACGCGGCCGGAAATGTAGAGATGTAATTGCTTGATCATTTAATTACATTATATTAGAAAAAGGGGCAAAGGGGTTAAGGGGTTAAGGGGTTAAAACATAACGACTTCGGCGGCACTCTCAATACCCTACCTGAAGGCAGGTCTGCCCCTCTGCCCCTCTGCCCCTCTGCCCCTCTGCCCCTCTGCCCCTCTGCCCCTCTGCCCCTCTGCCTCTCTGCCTCTCTGCCTCTCTGCCTCTCTGCCTCTCTGCCTCTCTGCCTCTCTGCCTCTCTGCCTCTCTGCCTCTCTGCCTCTCTGCCTCTCTGCCTCTTATGATTTATATCATGGCTCTAATCCCATAATGTCTTTAAAATTATTGAGTATCACTATCTATATCCTGTACAATTTATTAAATAATATGCATTCAAAGAGGAGGTTATATTGAAACATGTAGAGATAAAACCTGATATTTTTTGGGTTGGAGCGATTGACTGGGCGGTTAGGGATTTTCATGGTTATATAACGCCTCATGGGACTACTTACAATAATTACCTTATTAAAGATGAACAGATTACTCTTGTTGACACGGTCAAGCGGGATTTTTTACGTCATACGGAAAAGAATATAAGGAATCTTGTTGATCCTTCCAAGATCGTAAATCTCATCATTAATCATATTGAACCGGATCACGCCAGCAGTCTTGACAGTATAATGTCTCTGGCCCCTCAAGCGACCATTTATATAACTGAAAAGGGGAAAAAAGGTCTGGACAGGCATTTTGATACTTCAAGATGGAAATTTAAGATAGTTAAGACAGGCGATACATTAAAGACAGGCAAGTATACCCTTACCTTTCTCGAAACTCCCATGCTGCACTGGCCTGACTCAATGTTTACATATGTACAGGAAGCCAAGCTGCTTTTCTCACAGGATGCTTTCGGGCAGCACCTTGCGACCTCCGTAAGGTTTGATGACGAATTTATTGAATGTACCTCCAGAGCAGATCTCGACGATGCGGTTATTGATTACTACGCAAACATTCTAATGCCGTTCGGTCCGCTGATTAAGTCCAAGATTGCCGAGGTCGTGAAACTCGGACTTGATATTGATATGATCGCACCGGATCACGGCATCATATGGCGAAAAGGTTCCGGAGATATCATCAAAAAATATCTGGATATAGCCAATGGGGAGGCTGCCTTAAGGGTTGCAATAATATACGATACCATGTGGCACAGCACAGAGCGGATGACCATACCCCTAATGGAAGGGATAAAAGATCAGGGTGTAGAATGCAAAGTAATAAAACTCAGATCCTCACCTATGAGTGAAGCTATTAAGGAATTCTGGAAATCACGCGGCTGCCTGATCGGAAGCCCTACTCTGAACAATATCCTGTTTCCTTCTGTTGCAGAATTTCTCACACATTTGAGAGGCCTCAGACCTAAAAACAGGATCATGGGAGCCTTCGGCAGTTTCGGCTGGGGTGGTGGGGCTGTCAAGGATGCCTACGCAGAAATCGAACGCATGAAACTTGAAGCTGTCCCGCCGGGCATACAGATCAATTACAGACCCTCAAAAGGCGATGAGGAGGAATGTTACAACTTCGGCCTGAAATTTGCGGAACAGGTTAAGTTATACCATAAAAAATTTGACTAATTTTAAAACTGAACTATAATGTACTCACGGACTTTCAATACATTAACTGCAACTGATAAAATAGACAGGAGAATAAAATGAGTGACAAAGGATTTTTTTGCGGAAATAACACACCCCAGGACCCGGCTAATCTTACTGATTCGGAAAAGAAGCATATGCCTGTTATAGATGCACCGGATGAAGTAACAGCCGGGGAACCATTTAAAGTATCTGTGAAAGTCGGAGAGATTGCTCATTTAATGGAAGAGGCACATCATATTCAATGGCTGGATTTTTATTTTGGACAGAACTTCTATGCAAGAGTAGATCTTACTCCAGTATTCACAGCTGCGGAGGTCACTGTATCCCTTGTCCGTCACGGTAAAGGAAATCATGAACTCGGTACTTTGCGTGTAGTTGAAAGATGCAATTTACATGGCCAATGGGAAGCCACCAAAGAAATACGAGTCAAAAAGTAAAGGACCTGTTACTGAAACAAGATATTGAGGCCCTGAATTTGTCGAACTAGATTGTTCTGAATTTCAGGGCCTCAAAACTTCAGGATATTCATACCTGCCTGTCGGCTGACAGGTTCAGAATGACTGCTTACAAGATTTAATGAGGCAATAAACTGATAATGAAACCATGAATGATATTACACAGGCGGTTAATGAAGTCCTCCATAATCTTAACTGGCTTCTGGAATCTCACGAGAGTTCTGTGGAATTGGTAGAGATACAGGGGAAAAAAGTAATTCTCAAGTGTGAAGGCACATGCGCATCATGTGAGACTGATTGTGTCGGTGTTGCATTCAAAGAAAAGATACCTGATGTAGAACTTGTTTTTCAATAACCTGACACTGGGATACGATGCACCCTAAGAAACAAAAAATAATTGAGCTGCTTCAGTGCAGTGCATATAGCGAAATATCAGAAATGGCGGTCAAGGATTCAAGAATAATCAGCCGACTATTATCTCTTACCTATGATAAAAAGTCAGTAATTGCATGGCGTGCTATCGAGATGATTGGTATTGCATGCGGTGAAATTGCAAAGACAGACACTGAAACTGTCAGAAGCACTGTCCAGAAGCTTCTGTGGATGATAAGGGATGAGTCAGGCGGCATAGGCTGGAGCAATCCGGAAATACTCTCAGAGATCGTAATTAGGACCCCGGATCTTTGCGCTGATATTGCCCCGATCATCATATCCTTTCATGAGGAGAAGATGCTGATTGAAGGTGTTATGTGGGCTGCCGGCACCATGGGTAAGATTAATTCTGAGACTGTAGAATATGCCGTACCTCTGCTCAGAGAATACCTGAATCATCCAACAGATACTGTGAAAGCTTATGCTGCCAGGGCGCTTGGCACAATGCAGGACTCCGTATCTCTGGGAGCATTAAAAGCTATGACAGGCAATACTACCATGGTTGCTTATTATTCTGAAGGAGAACTCAATGAAAAGAGTATCGGGGAAATTGCAGAAGAAGCACTGCAGTGCATCGCTGCATAAATAAAAAATTGACTTTGCTAAAACAAAACCTGACTTTCAGAAACTATCTGGAGGCCAGGTATGAAAATGAACAGTAATTGTTTTCAGTTAACTCATCGTATGTTTCGCAAGATCCCAATTCACAGGCCATTTTAAAATCCTCACAGGCCTTTTCCTGCTCACCCAGCATCAGACGCACCGTACCACGATTATCATAGGGCTTACTGAGCCTGGGATTAATTTTAATTGCCATATTATAGTCATATAAAGCCCTGTCATATTCATTTAATGCATAATAAACTAATCCCCTGTTATTGTAAGCCTTGGCATAATCAGGATTAGAATTGATCGCGTCATTGAAGTGCTTAATAGCTGATTGATACTCTGCAATCTCAAAATAAGCATACCCGAGATTATTGTATGCCTTTGAATAATCAGGATCCATTGATATTGCCCGTCCATATTCTCTGATTGCAAGATTATATTCTCCCTGCATGAAAAAAGCATTGCCCATATAATTGTAAGCTGCTGGAAAGCCTGGAGCAACATTCAGTGCACGCTCAAATTCAATCATCGCAAGATCATAGTGACCACTTCTTGTAAATAACTTACCCTGCTGTACCATCTCACCTGCCCGGTGGTAATCAGGAGACGAGGCACAGCTGGCAAATAAAAGTGCCAGTAATGGAATTATTGAGTAGAGAATTTTCATAGTCTTTTAAAAGTAAAAAGTTATCTTGATATGAATATTTTTGCAAATATCATGCCAATTTCGTTTTCAGGCGCAAACCACTAATTCTGTTCAGTAATTATCTGATGTTATTAAGGCTGCCAAGATTTACAATGTCAAGGAAACCAGATAGTGTAAGGCATTCCGACACATTTTCAAAGCATCATGAGACGTAAGTCAAATAAAAAAAGCCCCCGTCCAGGGGGCTTTAACTAATCAGTATTGTATGAAAGACTGTTTATTTCGACGGCAATGTCTGAGAGTATGCAACAATGTCTACCTGATCCTGAATGCTCAGGAAAAGAGTTGTAAGCATCTTGCTGGCAGGCTGTCCGAAACGCACCTTGTGCAGGACTTCCCATGGATTTTTGTTTGCCACAGTACCCAGATATTCAGGTTTTTCCTTGTTCTTGAAATTGATCTTTTTTCCATCCTCACCATGGCATTTAGTGCAGGTATTTACATAGAACTTTTCGCCTCTCTTTGCATCTCCCTTCGCCATTTTGGTAGCACGATCTATATACTTATCCATATCAACCTGTCCCTCTGATACAAATTTTGCAAGCGCCCTTATTGAATCTTCAGGAATCATCTTTCCAAATGCATGAGTGTCGTTCATAAGAATCTCAGCAATCATTGATAAATCCTGACCAGCCATAGCTCTGATACTCTTAATGCCAGTCTTATGGCTTCCTGACGAATATGCACCATCTATTCCCATGTAATCCCAGCCATGACACTCTTTACAACGCCAGGTGCTGTCGCCCTTTTTCTTGCCAGTTGAAGGATATGATGGATGGGTACCTTTTGTTTCTACGTGAAGAACCTTGGGCCACTTGTCATATAAGCTACCTCCCTTTATAAGTTCGGTCATATCGGCGCTGGACATTTTGGACAAATTAGCTGCGGGAGTGCAACCGACCGCAATAAAAACCGTAAAAACAAAAATACTTACGACCCATAACAACTGCTTTTTCATCACTTTCATTCAATTCCTCCTAATATTAGGGTTTGTTACTTTCGGACACGATGCTCCAGCATGTCTGCCCATATGTTATCTCTTCGTTATTTCATCATTGTCCGTACTCCAGGCAGAGACTAAATAATATTATCATAAATAAATAAAGATGTCTACAAACTTGAGCTGGAAAATTTAATTCCTGCAATCTGATCTCTATTTTTACGTAAATTTAATGACTTACACCATCGCAGATTGATTGAAATGAATCTTTAAATATTACATTATGAAGATGATAATTAGTTTCATTGTCATTTGCATCTTGAGCAATAACGCGTACAATGCTAGACTCTCACTCAGGCAGTTAAAGACAATAAAATGATCTAATTATATAAATTTTCAGGGGGCTGCAATGAAACGACTTCATGACTTTTTCAAAACTTCCATAATCGGTGGTATTGTCGTGATACTTCCGGTAGCAATAATGATTTTTCTCCTTACCTGGCTATTCGGACTCGTTACTGACATGATCCAGCCGCTTACCAATTACGTAATGAAAATAATGATGATTCCACAGCTTGAGGAGATACTCGCTGATATAATGGTAATTGGCACAATTCTTCTTGCCTGCTTTCTTTTGGGAGCGATTGTCAGAACCAAATTTGGAACTTTTTTACACAATACGCTGGAAGAAAGGATATTGAAAATAGCGCCCGGCTATACACTTATTAAAGAGACGATAAAACAATTTCTCGGCAATAACAAGACCCCCTTCTCCGAAGTAGCGCTTGTTCAGATCTTCGGCAATGAAACAATGGTGACGGCCTTTATAACGGACAGTCATACTGATGGCAGCTTTACCGTATTCGTACCAACCGGTCCAAACCCTACTTCAGGCAATATCTGTCATGTGCCGGCAAAATATGTGCACCGTGTTAATGCTTCGGTTGAAGATACTATGAAATCAATTTTAAGCTGCGGGGCGGGGTCGGGTAAGCTGATTGGATCTTATAATGATTTAGAAAAAAAAACAGGGGTTAGGGACTAGGGGCATAGGGGGTAGACTTTAATTACAATATCATCTGATTATTATCTGACCTGGATTCCCCTGTACTGGTGACCGTAATCGCCGGGGTTCCGACCACAGGGCACATCTTCTCACATATTCCGCATCCAATACACAATTTTAGATCAACCTTGGGCTGCTGGATATGAAATTCTCCGAGTTCCCGGCTGTTCACTTTCACGTACTCAAACCAGATTGCCTTCTTCGGAGTCGGGCAGACTTCCTCACACACGATACATTGGGTGGCATGCGCATATGGGAGACAACGGCTTTTATTGATATTTGCAAGACCGATTTTTATATTTACTTTTTCCTCAAGCGGAAGTTTCTTAATTGCTCCGGTCGGGCAGACCTGTCCGCAGAGCGTACACCTGTACTCGCAATAACCCGTCTGAGGAATAAGTATCGGTGACCATATTCCCTCAAGTCCGGCCTCAAGAAAGGTCGGTTGCAGTCCGTTCGTTATACATACCTTCATGCATTCGCCGCATTTTATACATCTTTCCAAGAATTTCTTTTCCGCAAGTGCACCGGGCGGTCTGATTAATTCAGGAGACAGGATATCAGATGCCGATAGTGGCGTTGTCCGAAGAAGCGGCACAGCAACTACGCCTGCGCCAATTGATGTAAGCACCCGCCTTCGCCCAAGGTCTGGTGTGCCCTGCCCTGCATTATTATTAAATCCAAAGCTCACTGCTTTTTGAGGACAGACATCATCACAGTCCCAGCAGTACAGGCATTCGGTGCTGACCCAATGACCTTTTTCATTGGGCCTGGCATCTGACTGACAGACCTTACTGCATACACCGCATTCATTACATCCCTCACTGACTTCACGCTTCAGTATTGAGTATTTAGAAAGCAGTCCCAGAAGTGCCCCCAGAGGACACAGATTTCTGCACCAGAAACGCTTCTGATACAGGTTAAGAGCAATGATGATGATAAATATTAAGCCTATAAATCCAGCCTGTTTAAAATACGGCTGCTTAAATGCAAGCACACTGCCCTTCAGACCTGTATAGGCAGTCTCCGAAAGATCTACCAGACCTTTGGGATCCATCTCATAAACCGTATCAAAAAATGCCCTTGTCATATAATTAAATGCAGGATAAATACTAATCGAGAATGACCTGATCAAAAGCGCAATAGGATCCATAACCCCTGCCAACTGAAGCGTAAAAAGAGATGATCCCAGAAGAAATAAAAGCACAAAATACTTAACTCGAAAAAGACTCCCCGCCCCCCTCTGTGCCTCTGCCCCTTTGTGCCTTTTCAATGCACCAACCATATTATGAATCGTCCCAAACGGACAAACCCAACCGCAGAAGATCCTGCCGAAAATCAGCGTCATCAAGATGACTGAAAGTGAGAGATAAAATCCCTTCTCAAGCGAATGAGATGCCAGAAAAGTAGTAATTAATATAAGCGGATCAAAATCAAGAAAAAACTTTACCGGATAACCAAGTTCATCCACGCCCGTTGATTCTGTCTGGATAAATAAAAATATGAAAAGAAGGAGAAAGATACCCTGTGTTGTTTTTCGCAATATACGCATCGTTATATTATACACTGCACGTGCCGAGGCACTAAGAGTTCAGGCCAATGTTAAATTCACTTAAGCGGTCAAAGAACAATTTATATTTATAAGCTGATCTTCCTGATATCCAACCGACTCAGATCCATCTCCCCAAGTCCAGCCTCTGCAGCAAGTCTGACATAACCAAGATCACTTCCCTTAATATCAAACAACGTCGCACCATACGAATCAATCGCTACCTGATCTGTTCCGACTATTACGGTATCAAGTCTTTTAACATCCTTAAGATCACCGCCCTGAGGTCCGTTATCAGTGAGAATGCGCACTGCATCAAGAATGGTTAGAGTTGGTTTAATAGCAAAGGCAAGGTCTACAAGACTCTGATCAAGCTTCTGGTGAATACGGTCTCTTCGACCGCCCATCACACCCATCCAGTTTTTCATGGACATGGTCAGCCTCGCTATACCGTGATCCTTTGCGATCGGAATATTAATAACCTTGTCCGCCTTAAATATATCTGAGTACAGCGGCCACTTTTGAAGTGCCTTACCCTTAAGATCAATATCCTGGAATTTTCTGTCATCTATGTAACTGACCGTCGCACCTGCTGCTTCAGCAGCACCCGCAATACCACTTTGCACATAACAACGTTTTGCAGAGTTTACCGTTCGATCAAAGACATCGACCTTTTTTGCCCCTGCCTTCAGACAGAGTCCGACAACAGCGGCAACGACCTCCGGATTTGTATTTGAGGCATACTTAGGTTCTCTGTCCCAGGCCATATTCGGCTTGATTACAACATAATCTCCCCTGGAGATAAATTTACTGATCCCGCCGAACTCTTCTATTGCTGCCCTGGTTATATCTGCCGGAGAACTGCCGGTTGCAATGACAAGACTGCTCCTTGCGGATAATTTCTCCATAGCAGCTATTTCTTTAGATAATATAATGCCGGCTCCTGCAATGCTGGAAACTTTCAAAAAATGTCTTCTATCCATTGAATCCTCCAAAAGCAAAGGGAAGCCTCTATAACAGCAGGCTTCCCTCTGACACCTAATACCTGAAACCTGTCTTTATATCTTCTTCGGCGAACAAAGCTCTGATTTTTTTGCAGCTGTTCTTCCACAGCCATCACAAACAAAGGCCAGTTTTTCAACCTTGGGCTTACAGACGTGTCTGGGATTGCCTACGGACTTGCCGCAATACTCACAACTGTAGGATTCTTCCTTTACAACAGGCGTACATAAGTGACCCTTGTCAGTAGTCACAGCGTTACATCTTGCACACTCATATACAGTTTTAGCAGGTTTTGTCTTAGCAGCGGTTTTTTTCTTGACAGTCTTTTTCTTGGCAGCCATTTAATTCTCCTTTTAGTTAATAAAATTCTCTCAGAGTCTTATTGATAAGTGTACCATTAAATTGCTGTTTTACAAGAGCCAGTTCACTGATAACCGGATTCCGGTCTTCAAGTGCGGGCCTGTTGTTTTTATAAATAATACCTAGAGGGATTTTATCACCCCATTCAAGTGACCTTGCAAAGGCCGAAACCCTGTCTTCCGGATTATATTCATTCTCCAGATAGTAGACCCTTTCCTTATACCATTCATAGGTGTTCAGTTTATTAAACGTAATGCATGGCTGAAGAATATCTACCAGTGAAAAACCATTATGCTCAATGGCCGCCTTCATCGTCTTTGTTAAATGTTCGGGGTCAGCTGAAAAAGAACGTGCAACAAAACTACAGTCTAAAGCTATAGCCATGGCCATAGGATTCAGCTGTTCAGAAAAAACCCCGAGAGGCTGATTTTTTGTATGAATACCTTCAGCGCTGGTCGGGGATGCCTGACCTTTTGTCAATCCGTATATCTGATTATCATGAACAAAGAGCGACATATTTATATTACGCCTTATAGTATGAATCAGATGATTACCGCCTTCGCCGTAGCAGTCACCGTCGCCCGTAAATATCATTACCCGCTGTTTATGATTGGCAAGTCTTATTCCGGTTGCTGCCGGCAATGCCCTGCCGTGAAGGCCGTTAAAGGTATTGCACTTAATATAATGGGGGAACTTTGCAGCCTGTCCGATACCGGATACGGCGGTAAACTCATGAGGCTCTATATTCATCTGTACAAGCGTATCCTTAAAAGCCTTAAGAATACCAAAGTTACCGCATCCCGGACACCATGCAGGCTCGATTCCTTTTAAATCCTTAAATTCTGGCATTGACTTCTCCCGTAAGACCGTCAGCTGAAAAAGGCCTTCCATCATATTTTCTTATGTTACCGGTAAAACTTATTCCTGCCTCTGCTCTTAAGAGTCTCTCAAACTGGCCGGTAGCATTATTCTCAATACAGAGAGATACAGAGGCCTTACGAATGATTTCAGCATAATCTAATTTTTCTATTTCCGGAAGAGGATAAATCTCGCTGAAGTGCAGCATTGCCGCCTCGTACTCACCTGAAAGAATCTGGACTGTTTCCTTTAATACACCGTATGTAGATCCCCAGCCGACAAGCACAATTTCCGGTTTTTCACTGCCGTAGTATGCGGGAGCAGAAATCTCCTCCCTGATATGAGGCAGTTTTTTGAAGATACGCTTATCCATCATTAGATTTCTTGTTGCTGCATCTTCTATCATATGCCCTTCTTCATTATGTTCATCGCTGTCAACGACCACAAGATTCACAGACTCACCGGGTACGGCCATTGGTGTAACTCCACTGTCTGTACAGGCATAGCGTTTATAGTTATTCATATTAGCCAGAGCTTCGCCCCTGAGGCGCTGATCATGATTATGCAGTCTTGATGTGTCAAAACCGTCATATGTCCACTCTGAATCAGCAAGATACTGGTCTGTTAAAATTATAACAGGCACCTGATATTTTTCAGCCAGACCAAAGGCCTTGTTAGTAAGATAAAATGCCTGCTCAGGACTGCCGGGTGCGAGGATAACTCTTGGAAACTCACCGTGACCTGCATGAAGTGCAAAATTAAGATCCCCCTGTTCTGTTCTGGTCGGCAGGCCGGTAGCAGGTCCAGGACGCTGCGCAAGGGCTATTACAATCGGAGTTTCCGTAATTCCCGCCAGGGACAACCCCTCGGTCATCAGCGCAAAACCGCCGCCTGAAGTACCGGTCATAGACCTTACACCTGCATAAGATGCCCCCAAGGCCATATTAATGGCGGCAATCTCATCTTCCGCCTGTTCCACAATAATGCCGTACTCCACTTCCTTGTCGGCTATATAATTCATAATTCCGGTTGAAGGGGTCATAGGATAGGCCGAATAAAATTTAAGACCTGACGCAACAGCACCCAGACCAATAGCATCACTGCCGGATATAAGCATTCGGGGGTTATTATTGACAGTGTCTGCGGTAAGCGGACAGGAAGTGCAGGCCTTGACCGCAAACTGGTGTCCGGCTGCCGCTGCTGCAATATTGCTGTCCTGAATGCTCTGCTCCTTTTTAGCAAAACTTTCTCTTATAATCCCGTTTAATATTTCCAGATCCATACCGAGCAAACCCAGTATAGCTCCTGTAGCAACAGAATTAGACATGATCTTGCTGCCGCCGCTTTCCGCGGCAAGTATTTCAAATGGGATATCAAGATAATTATCCTGTTTATACTCCTGATGCAGAGACTTGGAATCATATATAAGATGTCCTTCGTCCTTAAGATCTATACGGTATATCTCCAGGCTTACTGCATCAAGGGCAACAAGGATATCAATCCGGTCAAGGGATGAGATAACCGGCATATCCGAGACCCGAAGCTGATAATAATTATGGCCGCCCCTAACCCTTGACTCATAATCCTTGTTCGTAAAAATATGGTAGCCTGACCTTGCAAAATACCTGGCCAAACTGCCTCCGATAGTCTGTATCCCCTGACCTGCCTGACCGCATATTCTTAGTGTATAGTCCATTGCTGAATTTATTTCCCCATTGATTTTTTAAAGTCATAAAGCAGCACAATATGCTTTTTTTCTTCTGCAACGAGCTTATTTATAACTGCCTTTTCCTTCACAAGATCTCTAAGTCCATAATAGTACAGGAGTGTCTGTCTTTCAAAACCGAGGGCATAATGTATAGCCTCTTCGATATTGTTCATATTATCAATTGAAGGCAGTTGAGTCTCGTCAACAATAAAATACTCAGACTCCACGATGGCCCTCATATATAACTCGACTTCTTCAGGCTTCTCAATTGCTTTGTCATCAATTGTTTCAAGCATTTCAGTGAAGGTCTGTTCATGAATCTGCTCCTGCACCGCCAGCATCTCAAAAAGTTTTTTTAGCTTTTCATCTTTTTCAAACCTGTTAGCAAGCTTTATGTATAATTCGTAACCAAGCTTTTCTGTCTGTACGGCCTGCTGCAGCACTTCATGAATAGAAAAATTGTCCATCCTGCCTCCGATTTTAGTCGCTGATATTTAAATGTTTCAGCACCTATTTTAGATACATTTTACCTTTTATAAAAGCCGTCAATTTTCCAGCCTGCAAAATCGGCTCAAAACACCTTCCCCCTGCACAGGCAGTCACCTGTGATTCATCACCTTCACGTACGATAGATATATAAGGGGCATAGGTATGCAATGCAGCATTAGAGATATCACTGCCCTCTGCCGCACTGAGTTTAAGCTCAAGTGAACTATAATAATTATCAAGAGCGCTGTAATAGTATCCAGCACTTATCCCAATCTCTTCAGCTCTAACAGTAAAGTGCTTAAGAGCAGCCTGTGCAGCTTCATGGAAACGTGCGTTACCCGTTAAGGCACTAAGCCTGAGCAAGGCCCGGATCATCACTGCATTGACTGAGGGATGTGGTACGTCCTCTATCCCTTTAATCCTGATATCCAGCAGCGGCTCCTTTGTATCATAAAAGCCGCCATTTTTCTGATCCATGATATTATTCATACACCACAGGGCCAGTTCCTCAGCCAGCTGCAGATATTTCTGCACACCTGTTGACTCATATGCGGCAATGAGAGCATCTGTCATATGGGCATAATCATCCAACAGTCCTGCAACACCCTCGCAGTGATAAAGAATACCATCCCTATAAAGTTTACCTATCACTTTGTCCAGCGTTTTTATTGCAAAATCCCGGAGTGCCGAATCTCTCAGAATTCTAAAACCGAGTAAAAATGCAGAAATCATCATACCGTTTAAAGATGCGTACATCATCCGGTCAATATAAGGGGCCTCCCTCTTTCTGCGGGCCTGCAGCATTTTTTCCTTTCCAGACTGAATATGACCGGCAACGACCTCTTCCTTAAGACCTGTGGCAGCTGCAATTTCTCCGAGACCCTTTACCTGAAAAAGCACATGTCTGTCCCTGTCATGGTGCATTTCTCCAGCTTCGTGAAACATATGCTCGGCTATAACTATATATTCTTCCTCCGTCATAACAGCCCTGCACTCAGACCTTGCCCATGTGAAATAACCGCCTTCATCCTCAGGCACAAGATCGGCATCCTGACTTGCATAAAATCCACCCTCTGAATCAGACAGGACCTCGCGGACAAAGCGTGTAATGCTTATTGCAATATCTCTGTACCGCTCATCCTGAAATACTGCAAAAGCTGTCAGATAATTGCGAAGCAGCCATGCATTATCATCTGTCATCTTCTCGAAATGGGGAATTATCCAGTGTGCATCAGTTGAGTATCTATGAAACCCCCCGCCGATCTGATCATAAAACCCACCTGCGGCCATCGCCTGAAGCGTTTTATTGACTGCAAGACCTAAGCCCTCGTCCTCGGTTATAAAGTATCTATCGATCAAAAGTTCCAGAGTCCCGGACATAGCGAACTTTGGAGCATCTCCAAATCCCCCGGTTTCCAGATCGCATTCTTGCAGGATTTTACACACACTGTCCTCTAACATCGAGGGTGCAATATCAGAGATATCCGTGGACGTGGCTCTAAGTGCATCCATCATTTTTGCAGTATACTCTGCTATATCCGCCTGTTTATTGAGATATAATTCCTGTACTGACTGCAACACCTTAAGAAAACCTGTCCTGCCCATACTGTCTTCAGGAGGGAAATAAGTACCGCCAAAGAAGGGCTTTTTTTCATGAGTCAAAAACACACTCAAAGGCCAACCTCCCCCCCCACCCATAGCAGATACACTCATCTGGTATCTGCGGTCAATATCCGGATGTTCATCCCGGTCAAGCTTTATAGATATAAAATGCTGATTGAGGTAAGCAATGATACCGCTATGATGGAAACACTCTGAAGCCATAACATGACACCAGTGACACCATACCGCACCGGAACTGAGAAATATGGGTTTATTCTCCCTGGCAGCTATTTCAAAGGGATCATCCGACCAGGGATACCACTGTATTGACTGCTTGGCCGCGTTTTGAAGATATGCAGATTTTTCACTGGAAAGCCTGTTCATATATATACCCCGCCTTTCCAAACAAAAAGAGGAGGGATCGCCTCCTCTATAAAATTTACTCTTACAGTAATGAGACTATACAACTACAACAGAATCTTCCCCGCCGAATCCATTTGGAATATACTTGTCTGCTGACCAGTCGTTTTCCCACTTTGTTGCATCAATTAAATATCTGAATTTATATTCTCTCTCGCTATTAAGCTCAAGTACGATCTTGTAATCTCCGTTTTTCAATTTCTGCATCGGAGTCTCTGTAATGCTCCAATTATTAAAATCACCCACGATATTGACAAGTTGTGCATCCAGAGCAGCTTCCTTTGGAAGCCTGAAGGTTACCTTACACTTACCGCTCGTTTTCACATACTGTTTTTTAAGACTAATAGCATCAGAACCCGTCTTTGCTTTAGGCGCAGGAGCCTTTTTAACCGCTGCCTTAGTCTTCACAGATACAACTTTTTTCGTAACCTTTTTCAATTTCCCCTCCTCCGGGTGTTATCCTGACGGATGTGATATCCAGCCAATTTTCATCAAAACAACCTATCTCATTAAAACTCTGTTTATGCCTTCAGCATTACATTATATGCCAACAGTTATGAGAACATCAATAAAATAAAATCCTATTTCAATATAAGCAAATGCCTGAAGTAAGAAACAATATTAGTGTCTCACATTATCCATAAATTCCCCTATTTTCACACCCAGATGAAGACATTTCTTCCCATCCATACATTCATCTGCATCTTTTTGATCTATGTATGTATCAAGTTCCTGACGTTCGCTCTTCAAAGTAATACGATACGCCTTCTTCTCATCACTAAAATCCAGGCCTACGGATACTCCCGTTTTAATAAGGTCAGGGTACATCTCAAAGATCCTGTCTTTTAATGCAACATTTGTGTAACCCATGGCACCTCCAGTTTTTTCATAAAAGATCGCACTCATGCAGTAGGCGTGCCGCCATCGAACATTGCATGCTCATTCCAGGTAAACCAGTTGCCGGTATCATCAAGAAAGTTAAAAGTGTTTTCAAAAATCTCGAAATGTTTTTCTTCTTCCTTAATCAGCTTTGTAAATAATTCCTTCTCCTGCTCAGTTTTAGCCTCAGCAGCAAGTTTGCGATAAAATGCAGCACCTTCCTTCTCCATCTGCATAGCGATCTTAAGCGCCTCTAATTCTTCTGAGGACGCCTCAACTTTTTCCATCATCTCGTCTTTAAGATCCTCAAATACTGTCCTGATATTTCCAAGTGTTGGAACATCATCAATATTTACCTGCATACCCTGCAGTATCTTGTTGACTACCTCAAGGTGCTTACGTTCATCCGCAACAACAGTTTCAAACATTTTTTTCCCGGCAGGATATTTAATTTTATTTCCTGCTTCAGTATAAAATTCAATTGCATCTGTTTCCATCTTCTTTGCAATTTCAATAGCATTCATTCACTACCTCCGCTCATTAGGATAACAATATATACATTTCCAATTAGATGCATATTAACAGTACAAAATTACGTTACTTTACACTTTCAAGCTATGATAAATATCATATAGAGTCAGTTCTCATTATCTCAGTTCTTAATGATTCTATCACAAAGATGGCTATAATTAAATACTAGTATGCATGCACTTCACATTACACGTTAGCATAAAAAAGCCGCCTATGGAAACAATTTCACAGGCGGCCAAAGGGATGCAACTATACTATGATAACCTAACCATCAGGATCTCATCCTTCTGTATGCAGCTAACCCTATCATCCCCATACCCATCATCAGCAGCGTTGAAGGTTCTGGGATCGGTGCAGATTCAATTACATGAGTAGCAGTTAATGCAAAGGCATCATTCTTACCAGCATCGCCCGCTTGGTTAGTGAACGAGACAAGCATGTCAAAAAAGGCACAGCCTCCGGCAGGACATACACCATTTACTTCAACTGAATGAGGACCATAGGACATTACTCCAGAAGAACCGACAACAGTATTTGGTACTGCTGGACCAGCACTCGATACAAAGCTTCCGTTTACAGTAGGCCCAAGCAGACCGGTAGTTGCAAGCGTACTATTTCCAATCGTTCCATCACCGCCATCAGAAAAACCGCCGACAATTCTTCCGGTAGATTTGTATCCCATCCCTGCCGCCCACTCAGGGCCTATCAGCGGAGTCAGTACGGCAATTGAAAAGCTTGTGCCGCCAACATTATCTATCCCGCTGAATGCAACTATAAGAGCAGGGTCTGCCCATAATTCCAGCGTTCCAAGCGTCATTTTCGATCCATTACCAAATACGAGGTCGTGATGTTCACCCATTATCCATGCAGTTTGATCAGCATTGGGCGTCAGAAATTCCCTGAGATCAATAGATTCATCACCAACAGTGACTAGCGCTGTAAGTTGATCTCGTGCGGGTAAAGCATCAGCGTTCTGTACTCCCATCATGCCGAACGTCAGCAAGAGTAGCGGGATTATCAGAAGTACTACTTTGTTTACTTTCTTCATTTCCTTACCTCCTTTTTTACCGATAAAAAATTATCAGCTTTATTAGTTATTAAGCATCCCTCTTAATTAATGATCTACACAAAGCAATAACTATGCCGACAATGAAAATTATTGTTTATTAAGGAAAGCAAGGAAAATATGCAGAGATCATGTAAGGCAGTCCGACAAATGATTTTATTAACATTCAGGAATTGCGAAACATCCTGATATTTCAATATAAATTGCGATAAGAATTTCCGACACAGGAAAACCCCAAGAACATTATATTAGAACCAATAATATAAATCGTTCATTATCATTACTGATGTTAGATTTACGATTAACATATATATGGTATTAACCCTAGGGGAAATTAACTACACTTGCTTAAATAAAACTGATACTGTTAAAGGGGAATTTTTTCTGCGGAATTTATTGACACATTCATGCTCATGAAATAAAGAAACAAATTTCAACTCTCCCCACCACTAAAAAAAATGTATACAAAATATTACAACTGCGCCGATCTGCCACAAAAAAAACCATCTATGCTAATAAGCACTCGCTGACTTTCGGTATTCTTTACATTAACAAGGATGAATCTACGTTCCAGTGATTTTTAATAGCTATAACAACCACGCTCAATAGACATGCAAAACAATCCTGCTGCTGTTATGATATGAATTCATATAAACATATCAATCTGGAGGAATACCAAATGCCTCATCTGCTCTATATTGAATCATCGCCGCGTAAAGAAAGGTCAGCGTCAATCAAAATTGCAAAGGCGTTTCTTGATGAATATAAGAAGACCCATCCAGACGACACAATAGAGACGCTGGATCTCTGGAATACAGAACTCCCCTCTTTTGATGGGGATACCATAAATGCAAAGTATTCCCTTCTTCATGCCCGCCCTGAATCTGATGCAGAACGAAAAGCCTGGGAGCCGGTTGCAAAGACAATTGATAACTTTATGCGCGCTGACAAGATCGTTATTTCAATTCCAATGTGGAACTTCGGCATACCGTACAAACTCAAACATTTTATAGATATCATTATTCAGCCTTCATACACTTTCAGTTATTCTCCTGAAGCGGGTTACAAAGGACTGGTAAAAAATAAAAGCGCTCTGCTCGTCTTTGCAAGCGGTGGTGCCTACAGTTCAGATATGGAAACAGAAGGCCTGGACCATCAGCGTTCTTACATGAATCTGATTATGGGTTTCATGGGCTTTACAGATATAAAGTCCATTATTGCAGAGCCTATGCTTATGTCTACCCCTGAAGAAAAATTGGAAATTATAGAGGGGGCTAAGGCTGAGGCAAGGAATCTCGCTGCCACCTTCTGAGCGGTCTATCCAGCAGGCCAGGACTCATTTTCTTTCTCTTCTACAAAATAGCAAAAACGATCCCAGGTAAATTCACGGTGAGATACAGGGCACTTAAGCGATATCTTAGTTTCGCTTACATCTATGACTTCCCAGTCACCACCGCGTTTTCCACCATCAATACGAATCTTCTGCCCTTTACGAAAATTGCAGGGTTTTAATACCGTCACATTATCTTTCATGAAACTAACCTCCGGAACGTTTTGGCCTGTAGCCGGCCTTTTGAAGCACATCCATTATAATCTCGCGGTGATCTCCCTGTATTTCCAGAATCCCATCCTTAAAAGCACCGCCAGTTCCAAGTCTGCTTTTCAATTTCTTCAGCAGATCCCGCATTTCTGATTCTGATGCCGTAAGACCCGCAATCACTGTAACAGCCTTTCCGCCTCTGCCTTTTTTTTCAAGCAGTACCTTTACCTTCTGTTCTGAGGGTGGAACAATTGTTAAAATTGCCGGTGACTCACTGACGGCCTTCCGGCTAACAGGGTGATCGGTTGAATATACTAACTGGGTATCTTTATCCCTCATAAACAAGCACCTCGCTGTCTTTATTCCTTACGACTAAATCAATAAATCGAATTAATTATTTTACAATAATGATTATTAGCACTCAACAGCATGATACAATATACACAAGTTACTACAGTATGCAGAAGATATCAAGGAGATTAAATTGTTCTGGGATTCATTATATTCAGCTCTCAATGTCATGACCTATTGGCAAACGTATATAAGCTTATCCATATATCTTCTGCTGATGCTTACACCTGTAATAATATTATTTCTGATCTTCAAAAAAAACCATGCGCTGCATACAATGTACTTCAAAAAGCTGCTTGTCCCCATCATAGAGGCGGTATCAGTAGCCCTGGCAGTCCTGACGCTTTTTCCTATTATACTGCATCTCGGAGAGGATGCATCCTGGGGGTTCCCTCTGCGCGTAATGAAACTTTTGCCTGGCAGCTTCCTGGGTCTTTTGAGCATTCTTATTATACTTGCTTATATAATAGATGTAATCCCGGTATTTCGAAAATTACAGTCTATGAAAATGCTCTTACTCGGCGCTGTCTCACTTGCCTTTGTGCAGTTGTTTTTGAGTTTTATTAATCCCATAATAGATGTTGAACTAGGAGACTTCATCCCGGGTTACTGGTTTATATGCGGCATACTTATTACGTCAGCGATACTGTCTAAACTCGGCCATTTTGTATTTATCAGCATGACAAAGACTCTGGGAAACAGGTTTAATCTTACTGAAGAGGTCGCGGAACTACTTATACTTCCTTTAATAGCAACGCTTGGCTTTTTACCGATATTTATCTACGGCGCCTGGCTTTCGTGAGATAAACCCTACCCCATCATCACGTTTCTTTCAAAATCTGCAGCGCTTGTAGCAGCTGATTTAGCCGTTTCAACATCAATAATTCCAGCCTTGTAAAGCTCCATAAGGTGCTGGTCGAAAGTCTGCATTCCATACTGATCACGGCCGCTCTCCATATACTGCTTAATCCCTCCAGTCTTTTCAGGATTTTCTATGCAGTCCTGAATGGTCATTGTATTGCGCATTACTTCCAGAACCGCGATACGTCCTTCACCATCTATACGTCTAAGCAACCTCTGTGAAATTACTGCCTTTAAGGCCTCCGAAAGCCGTAAGCGTATAGCCTTCTGTTCGCTCAATTCAAACGCACTGATAATCCTGTGAATTGTTTTGGGGGCATCCATCGTATGGAGAGTTGACAGTACAAGGTGACCCGTTTCAGCTGCCTTTAAAGCTATTTCAATAGTTGTGGTATCACGCATTTCACCAACCAGGATTACATCTGGATCCTGTCTTAAGGCAGCCCTCAAAGCTACTGAAAAACTTTCGGTATCCAGGCCGTGTCGATCTCCCGCTGAATTATGGAGGCCATATTTTCCCTGTGCAGATATTCTATAGGATCCTCAATCGAGACAATCTTGCATTGTTTGCTTGTATTGATCTTATCCAGCATGGCAGCAAGCGTTGTAGATTTTCCGCTGCCAGTGATCCCTGTTACAAGTATAAGGCCTCTCTCTTCCATCGCGATGGAATTTATAACATCAGGGAGACCAAGTTCGACTATAGTAGGAATAATATAAGGAATAACCCTTAAGACTATCGAGAGCGAACCTCTCTGACGGCAGATATTTACCCTGAATCGTGCAATCCCCGGCAGGGCATAAGCACAGTCCATGTCCTTAATTTTATAAAACGCCTTTTCAAGTTCCTCCATATCATAGGCCGGAAGCTTCGAGAGTATATGCTTTACAATAGCATCGCAATCAGGAACAGTAAGCTTGATTAAATCAAGAGACATAATATGACCGTTCAACCGATATTTCCAAGGGGAGCCTACACTTAGATGAATATCGGATACACCTTTTTCTACACCGTCCTTTAAAACTCTTTTAAAAACTTCAATTATATCGTCCATAGCTCCCTCATCAATTAAATGTTCAAGTTATTATTATACTCGTCAATGTGAAGTATTCACTTTAATTGTTTAAAATAAGTCAGCTGACTAAAGTATGTGGCAAGTATAAAAGCAATCCCTTATAATTATATATGAAAAAAGACACATCAAATGCGCTATTGATAGTTAAGCAGCTGAAAAAGGACTACCCTAACAACGACATAGCGCTTAATTCGTCATCGGTATTTGAACTGCTGGTCGCAACCATTATGTCTGCCCAGACCACTGATGCCCATGTAAACAGGGTGACCGAAGGACTTTTTAAAAAGTACCGCACTATATCTGATTATGCTAAGACTCCATTACAAGAGCTTCAGCAGGACCTTAGCTCAATCAACTTTTATAATAATAAAGCAAAATACATTCAGATAGCTGCACAAATGATAATAGAGCATTTCAATTCCAAAGTCCCGGATACCATGGAGGAGTTGATCACCCTGCCTGGAGTTGCACGAAAGACCGCCAATATCATCCTTTATAATGCATACAATAAAAATGAAGGGATAGCAGTGGATACACATGTAAAACGCCTCTCAAACCGCCTTGGACTATCCGGTCACACTGATCCCGTGAAGATCGAGAAAGACCTTATGGCCGTTATACCTCAAAAAGAATGGGGCCTGTTTTCTCACCTCATGATCATACACGGCCGCCAGATCTGCAATGCAAAGAAACCCAAACATGACCAATGCACCCTTTTCAACCTTTGCCCCCACCCTAACCCCTAACCCCCCTATCCCTAGCACTATAAGCCGAAGGATGTTATCATAAGTGTTACCTTAATCTTCAATAACTTATAAATATAAAGAAAATGCTTAAAGGAAATTACATCGGATGACTCCTAAACAGGATCAATTTAAAAAAGAGCTCTCCAAATTGGTTCAAGATCCCAAATGGAGAATGCCTCTGTCACTTATTGCCATGGCCCTGATTATTTATACATGGGGCATATTTCTAAACACCGAAGGGGAGCGCCAGCATAAGATTAGTTATTCCATGTTTATGGAGCAACTGGAGGCTAGCAATATCCAGTCTGTGACAATCAGCGATCACCACCTGCGCGGAATTTTGAGATCCAGTCTTGAGACCATTACGCCTGACGGCCGTTACAATATGACAATCACGCACTTTTCGACCTCGCTGCCGTCTTTCCAGGGTGGAGAGCTTATGATTTTGTTAAAGGATAAAAATGTTGAAATAAACATTGAATCTGAGGAACAGCTCTCGCCATTTTGGCAGTTTGTAATGGGACTCCTGCCCTGGGTTCTTATTATAGGTATATGGATATTTATAATGAGAGGGGCACAGAAGGTTCAGGGAGGTCCGGGCGGACTTTTTTCCTTTGGTCAAAGCAAGGCAAAACTCCATAATGTGGAAAGGCCGCAAAAGACATTCAGCGATGTTGCCGGTCTTGCAAATGCAAAGAAAGACCTTCAGGAGACTATTGATTTCCTTAAAGATCCCACCCGCTTCAACGCTCTCGGGGCGAATGTGCCGAAGGGGGTGCTGCTGATAGGTCCTCCGGGTACGGGAAAAACACTTATTGCACGTGCGGTCGCTGGCGAGGCAGGAGTACCTTTTTACAGCATCAGCGCCTCAGAGTTCATAGAAATGTTCGTCGGTGTCGGTGCATCCCGTGTCAGGGATATGTTTTCAAAGGCCAAGGCCTCGTCTCCAAGCATAATATTTATAGACGAAATCGATTCAGTGGGACGCACAAGAGGCGCAGGACTCGGCGGGGGTAATGATGAAAGGGAACAGACACTGAATCAACTTTTAAGTGAGCTCGATGGTTTTGAACGAAATGATGAGGTCATTGTAATAGCAGCCACAAACAGGCCTGATGTGCTGGATCCCGCACTGCTCAGGCCGGGCAGGTTTGATCGGCATATCGTTATTGACCGCCCGGGCGTTAATGACCGCAAGGCCATTCTTCTGGTGCACATGAAAGACAAGGTAATCAGCGACAGCATTGACAGCATGGAGATTGCCAAGGGTACTCCGGGCATGTCCGGCGCTGAACTTGAAAATCTTGTTAATGAATCAACCCTGATCGCTATTCGTAATAACAGAAAACAGGTAGAGATGTCTGATTTTGAGGAAGCCCGCGATAAGATACTGATGGGTTCTGTCAGGGAGGACTCTGTCAGTGATCTTGAAAAACGCATTACCGCATACCATGAGGCGGGCCATGCTCTTGCAGCGCATCTCCTGCCGGGTACCGATCCTCTGCACAAGGTAAGCATCATTCCGCGAGGGATGGCAATGGGGGTGACCCAGCAGTTACCTGAAGAGGACAGACATTATTATCCCAAGACATATCTTAATAATCGATTGACCGTGGCACTTGCAGGGCGGGTTGCGGAGCGCATAACATTTGATGATTTAAGTACCGGAGCCCAAAGTGATCTTCAAATGGCTACCTCTCTGGCTGAAAAAATGGTGGCACAGTGGGGTATGAGCGACAAGGTGGGGCCTGTAAGTCTCGGTCGCGGCGAGGAACACCCATTTTTAGGACGCGAATTGTCTGCGCCAAAACACTACAGTGAAGATATGGCCTGGCTTATGGATCAGGAGATTCGCAGGATCATTATAGAGGCAGAGCAAAGGGCCGAAATACTGCTAAATGAAAACCAGGATAAACTCGAAGCGCTGGCCGTGGCACTATTGAAGGATGAAGTCCTGGATAAAACTGATATAGAAAGAATTCTGGCTGAAAAATAACTACTATGGTCAGCATGTGAACAATAGTCCACTATCAAAAGAATTTCAACTGGAAGACGGGCTGATCTACCTCAACCATGCGGCGGTATCCCCGTGGCCAAAGAGAACGGTTGAAGCTGTCAAAGAGTTTGCCAAAGCAAACCATTTCCGAGGTTCACTGGACTACCCGGCTTGGCTTCAGGTTGAAGATGTCCTGCGCTCACAGTTAAGTGAACTGATAAACGCCCCTTCCAAAAACGATATCGCTCTGCTGAAAAACACCTCCGAAGCCCTCTCAGTTGTGGCATACGGACTGAGCTGGAAAAACGGAGACAATATTGTAAGCAGTGATCAGGAATTTCCATCAAACCGGATAGTATGGGAATCCCTGTCCCCGCTAGGTGTCAAATTAAAAGAGGCTGATCTGTGCAGCACAGAACATCCAGAAGATGCACTGTTTGCACTTGCTGATGAAAATACAAGGCTGATTACGATCAGTTCGGTACAGTTTGCCACCGGTATACGTCTGAATTTGGAAAAGATCGGTCGATTCTGCAAAGAAAGAAGGATACTTTTCTGTGTAGATGCCATACAGAGCATTGGCGCTGTGAGGTTCGATGTGCAGAGTATTCAGGCAGATTTCGTAATGGCGGACGGGCACAAATGGATGCTTGGGCCTGAGGGACTGGCTGTCTTTTATTCTACGCCGGAAGCGCGTAAGCTGCTTTCCCTGAAACAATTTGGCTGGCATATGACTGAGCAAATCGGTGACTTTGACCGCAGAGACTGGACACTTGCCGAATCAGGAAGACGTTTTGAGTGCGGCAGTCCCAACATGCTCGGTATTCATGCCCTCAATGCAAGTCTCTCCCTGCTGCTTGAAGCCGGTATGGATAAGATTGAAAAAGAAGTCTTAAAAAGGACTGAATATATCTTTGAGGCCCTGACAAAGTCCCCTGACTGGAAACTGATTACACCTGTTGCTCCAGGAAGTTATGCAGGCATTGTGACATTCAGTCATACCACTCTGGATAATGAAAAGATATTCAAAATACTTACCGGACGAAATATATTCTGTTCACTTCGTGGAGGAGGTATCAGGCTTTCCCCGCATTTTTATACCCCGCTGGAACATCTAGACAGGGTTATAAATATACTGACTACAGAATTTCAATCACCTTAACCTCGTATATAATATATCTGCCGGCTAATGGATGATTCGCATCTACGCGTACTTTCCCATCCTTTACTTCAATTACTAGGGCCTTCCGTATCTCTCCAAAATCCAATTCAATATTCACTTCATTCCCCACCTCTGGATCCTGAACTGATAGAGATAAAATATCACTCTCGATTATAAACTTATTAGAGTAAGCTCCATATGCCTTATCAACATCCACAAATACGGTCTTTGCCTCTCCTGCAAGCATTCCAACCAGAGCATCTTCCAAACCTGGAACAAGTTCTCCTATGCCTAGTTTTACAACCCTGGGGTCAGCATTGGTTGTTGTCTCAGCAATAGTTCCATCATCCAAAAATGCGCTGAAATGAATCTTCACGAAATCATTGCTGCATACCGATCTGTTCATGAGTTTTCACGCCACATAATCAATTCTAATTTTTCTATAGAAATGCAATTAGTAATCTGCTGCAAGAATAGATTTACTACGAGGTTGTCCCCTGCCGTAACCCTTCGATAATACTTTTATATCTTTTCGGAAAATTCTTAAGCTCCACGCCCATGCAATCATAAAAATTTTCATTCTGTTCCACTCTTCGAACAGTAGCCG
Source organism: Nitrospira sp. (assembly GCA_016784355.1). Lineage (GTDB taxonomy): Bacteria > Nitrospirota > Thermodesulfovibrionia > UBA6902 > UBA6902 > JACNKH01. The sequence goes on from JADHUV010000002.1 coordinate 116,022, forward strand.
GTATCTCCAGCATCTCATCATTGAGTGGTATAAATATCTGTATTTCTGAACCACTTGGAAGGCAAGTCCCGGAATTGATACACATTCCTTTTTCAGAAACATTTGTGGCCAGACCATAGCACATCTCATCATCATTTATAAATTTAACCATCAAACTTGATTCGATGCGATCAATTATTCTTTTCTGTAAAGGTGTTTTTTTTAACATAAGTTATAGCCTTCTATATTATTAAGCGCTTCAAAAAAAAATGAAACGACATTAAAGATTATTTCAAAGTACGTATAAATTCCTTGTACTCATCTGGAGGACTCAATATTTCCAGACCAACACTATTAGTAAGATCATCCGGGGCATTATCATACGCCCATGATACAAAGCAGTTGAGATCAAACAAGTTGCCATTGCCGAGATGTAAGTGCAGACTAATCTCACTGCCGGGAATATACTCCATATTTTTCGAAGGTGCCGTAATCATATAAATTCCGTCTTCAGATAGATTTTCAATAAAAACTGAACAGTTTTTTGTGCAGGATATGCGTTCGGCCTTTAGGTTGACTGTAATGCGTTCTGACTTTCTTCGTTCCATTTATCTCATCCCTTTTTAAATGTGAAGTAAGTAACCTTATATACGAATTTAAATTACATCGGCAAATTTGTCAAGTAAAACATTGTTTTATACGTTCACTATCATTACAGGCCATTCGGTACAATACACAGCACATCATAGCTTGTGCATATATTACAGCAGCTATTTTTTCATTGACTAATCGCCTAAACCATTTTAAAATAATAAACATTATTAAGTCTGGAGGTCATTATGCCAATCTATGAATACATTTGCTCAGACTGCAATGAAAAATTTGCACTTCTACAGAGTGTTTATCCGCAGGACAATACTGCAGAATGTCCGAAATGTTTATCAAAAAAAGTAAAGAAAGCCATTTCCACCTTTTCCTGCGGCACAGTTGATCACTCTACTCCAACCGGGTTTGGCGGAGGTGGTGGTTGAGGGATAAAGTCCTGTTGAACAGTTTGTTCAACTTATAAATCTGAAACTCAACAGGCCCTGTTATTACAGAGCCTGTTTTTTTTGTACGTATTGCCTAGCGGTTGACAGGCGTTTGTAGAGTCAATACACCAGTCCTGATCCGCGGCACATAAACCCCTGTTTCTCAGTCAATGACCATATATCACAAAAATCATATACTATATTCCCAATTTCTCCGAATAGATGTATTCTACATACATGAAATTAATTGCACTGAAACATAAGAGGGCTCTATTAACCTTCACGAGTGTACTCTTTCTGTTTATGATGATATCTAATTTTATCATTATATCTCACGAGAGCACTGTACTACATAAGAAAGCTATTGATAACGCAAGACGTGAGATTGAACTTATTACCTCATTTACCAGCGAGGCCCTCGTACGTCAGGAATATTCTGCCGTTGAACAATTTATGACAAAGTGGGGGGAAGAACACCCTGACGTTATAGATATCCAGGCAGTTGCATCGAATGGCTTTATACTGGCTCATTTCTTTAGAGAGACAGCATCAACGGATTTAATAAAGGTCGCTACAGTTGAACAATTACAGGATATCGGTTTTATAACGCTTAAAATGACACTGGATCATTCACCCTCTAAAGCAGGTCTTACAAAACTAAGTTGGCAGCTTATTTCTATTTCTTTGGCTCTCATAGGCATACTCGGAATAATCCTCTGGTATAGCATTCGCAACCTTGCTCTTAAACCTATGGAAAATGAGATTGCAAGACGAAAACAAGCTGAAGAAAAATTTCGAATGCTCCTTGAATTAGCACCTGATGCCTTAATTTTTATTAATAAAGAAGGAAATATCGCATTGGCAAATGCTCAGGCAGAAATTCTCTTCGGCTATAAAAAAGAAGCTATGATAGGTCAAAAACTGGAGTTCCTCATGCCTGAAAGATATCGTGCCGCCCACCACAAGTACAGGGACGATTTTTTTAATCTGCCGCGTCAGCGCCCTATGGGCGTATCACTTGATCTGTACGGTCTTAATAGCAGAGGAATTGAATTTCCTGTAGAAATAGGTCTCAGTCCAGTCACAACAAATGAGGGTTTATTTGTACTCGCTGACATCCGGGACGTTACGGTTCACAAAAGGGCTGATGATGAAATAAAGAAAGGGTATATCTTTCAGCGCACTATCAGTTCCATACTGCAGACATCAATTGAACAGGGTGACCTTAAGCTTCAATTACAAAAAATACTTATTAATATTCTCGCACTGCCCTGGCTCAAAACATTATCCATGGGTTGTATTTATATCAAGGAAAATACTTCTGACAATCTAATAATGGTTGCCCATAAAGGACTGCCATCCTATACTCTGGATACTTGCAGCAGCGTTCCGGTAGGTCATTGTCTATGCGGCCTTTCGGCACTAAAAAGAGAGATCATATTTACTGACTGCAATGATGCGCGCCATGAAAAGACCTCTCCAGGAGATATTCATCATGCTCATTACTGCATTCCTCTCCTGTCCGGGGATATAACACTTGGGGTATTTAACCTTTATGTCCCTAAAGGTCATCACAAGAATAAAGAAGAGGAAGATATGATGCAATCCATTGCCAATACGATAGCAGGCATTATTGAAAGAAACAGGGCTATGTTAAAGACCCTGGATCTGCAGAAGCAGCTGGTACAGTCAGAGAAACTTTCTGCCCTTGGCCGCCTCACTGCAAATGTAGCTCATGAAATCCGGAATCCCCTAGTAGCCATCGGTGGTTTTGCCCGCCGGCTATCGACCAAAACACCTGATAATACAAAAGAAAAAGAATATTCAGATATTATAACTAAGGAGGTATTACGCCTGGAAAATATCCTGAGGAATGTCCTTATTTATTCCAAAACGCATGAACCTAATATAGAAAAACACAGTATCAACGCACTAATAAATGAAAGTCTGAAGAATGCCGAACCTATGCTTCAGGATAATCACATTACTCTTAATACCTCACTCGTCGATGATACCCTGCTGTGTATTGATATTGACCAGATAAAAGAGGTGTTATCAAACATTATAGTAAATGCGGTCGACTCAATGCCCGACGGTGGCGAACTAAACATTCAGACAGAATCAATTATGAAGCAAAACCGCCCTTTTTTGAGTCTCCGGATTACTGATACTGGAGAAGGTATTGCAGATAATATTATTGACAAGATATTTGAACCATTTTTTTCCACAAAAATAATAGGCAGAGGTACAGGACTGGGTCTTTCTATATGTAAAAAAATCATGGAAGACCACGGAGGTTATATTGAAGTAGAGAGTAACCCTGGTAAGGGTTCGGCCTTTATACTTTATTTTCCCTGCCACGCTGCACCGGAATGCTCCGCAAATCAATAGGGCACCGGCAATGAACTAGATGCCAGTGCCCGTTTGTATCAAAAATACTGCCTAAATCAGGCGATAAGGGTAGGCCCTTTTTGTCCACTCGCTTTCAGGATACTTCACTGTCAACTCCTCATATGCAGCCTTCAGAGGCGTAGGATCCTGAGTATTTTTATATCTGCTGACCCCTCTCCAGAAAACAGCCTCCGGGGCATACTCAGATTCCGGATAATTAGTAAGCAGCGTCTCAAGATCTTTTTCAGCCTCACCAAATCTTTCCCCGTCAAACAGGGTTTTTCCCATTCCAAGCATTAAAGAGGCAATCAGATCACTTTCGGAAAGAAACCCTATTGTCCTGTTATGTTCAACACTTCGTGAGTCCAGGGTAATGATAGTCGGGGTCCATTTAACATTGAAGTCAATGGAATAAGGTTTCGAATTAAAAGGAACCCTAAGTGGAATCATCTTATCGTTAATAAAAGAAATAACTGTCTTATTTGGATACGTAACTGCATCCATCTGCTGACACCCGATTCAATCAGGATTATAAAAATCCAGCAATATAAATTTTTTCTCTGATGCAGCCCGTATCTTAGCGGTCTGCATCTCACTTTCCCAGTTTATCCGGTTGCTCATGTTCATACCTCCTGCTTAATAGATTATTCGACTGCTGTTTACAATTACCGAATCATTAATTAATACGTCCCATAATTACACTTCAACTTATATACATATTAGATGTAAAGAGAATTGCGGGCTATGATTTAAATCATAAAAAAGGACTGTATGTATATGTGCCGGTAGGGACTAAGATCCTGCTATAATAAATCGTGAATAAAAAGAAAAAATCTGATCTCCTTAATATGAACCCGCAGAGCAAAACCGTAATTATTTGCATTAACAAGGAGTGCAAGTTAAGAAAAGCAAAAGCCTGTAAAGGCTTTGAGGCCTGCCCGGGTTTTAAGGGAAGGTAATTAAAACCAGAATCGGTATAAGCCCAGCCAGACAAGACATCCGGAAAAGCATATGGCCTTTTCCATTCGGTTAAGCCGGTCGGTCTTGATTAACGCATAGAGGCTCAGCGGTGAGGTCATAAAACAGGCTGTGATATATATCCATTTAGGCACCATGTCTCTGGCTGGAGCATCATAATATCCCGAGCATACGGGGCACTCTATCTCTCCATTGAGCCTGTGACCGCACTGGGCACATCGTGTGATTCCCAGTATTTCTTCAACCTGATCCTGATCCATAGACAAGACTACCCTACTGAACCTTAAATTCCAGGAAATACTGGTACTCCAGCAGATCATGTGATTTTACGAGTTCAAACCCTGCGCTATGTATCTCAGGAATTACAGTTTCTTTCGCCATCTTGTGATCTGGCGGTGGACCGACTGGAAGTTCTCTCTTATAAAAATCTACAATTACAAGCCGCCCATCCTTTTTCAAACTCTTTGCGACACGCCTGAAGTACTCCTCACGATTTGTAATATGATGATAGGTATTACAGAGAAATACAACATCAACCGAACCTGAATCCAGGCCAGGGTTGTCAGTGGGAATAGTGCGCGCTACATAATTATCAAGCCCCAGTTTCAAAGCCTCCCGGTTCATGTGCCTGACCATTGAATCCTCAATATCCAGCCCGATAGCCAGTCCACTAGATCCAACGACTCTTGCAAACCTGCGCGTAAAATACCCCGTTCCGGCACCAATATCCACCACAACATCACCCTCACTTAAAGCCATGGCCGCCACCACTTCATCAGGCCTCTGCCACTCCGCCCTCTCGGGATCCTCAAAAATCCTGACCCATACATCAATATCATCAAACCTGACCTGAGAAGCAGGAGTCTCATGCTCACCATTCTTAAAGCATCCGACAAGAGAAAAGATTACTAATAGTAAACACAACAATCTATAATTACGCATATTAAGCCTCCAATAAATGTTCAACAAGCTCCCTATACCCTATACCCTATACCCTCAAATCTCACAACGTATTTAAATATGAAATAACATCCTCAATTTCCTCTTTTGTAAAATACTCAAAAGACGGCATCTTACCCATGGGTTTCTGCAGCTGTCTAAAGATATTTTCTGGGGATGCCTCACTTTTGCTCATGGGCAATTTCGGATTTTTGAGAATCCCCTTAAGACCCGGCCCTACTACTCTGGCGGTGCTGTAAGCATCATGGCAGAACTTACATTTTTTATCAAACAAATTCTGCCCCTTGCCAATACTCTCCGGATCTGTTTTAAGATTTAAGACCGGGATCTCCAGTCCTGCATCATGGGAATGTTTGTGCCCCTGCCTGAATGTCAATATTTTATCAAAAGCGATATCAGTGCCAAATCCCGAGACCAGTAAATAATAACCTCCGGAAAGCCCTGCCATCAGGATCGTAAAGACAAGAATTGTCAGCCCAATACTCATAACATACTTGTAATATTCCCTATACAGCTTGATAAAGGACAACTTCAAGAAAAGCAGTGTAATAATAAGAATGGCAAGAGTAGCATGCAGGATACTGCGGAAGGGGAATTCTATCTTGGAAAAAACCATTAACTCCATGCATAGGAAGGATACCCCGATAAATATAATAAGGTAGGAAACACCGCTGAATTTGTGCAGCTTTTTTAATGCAGAGGCCTTAAATCTCATTGTAGGCCGACCAAAGAGTTCCAGCATTGTTAATGCTGAAATGACCGCCAATAGTACCATTACAACAGATAATAATGACTTAATAAAAAAAACTGACATTAGACTCCCGATCAAGCCGGCGTATATTTTTCACTATAAATACTCACTGACAGGATGCATATGATTAGTCACAAGTATATTAATAATATCACATGTCTCAGCGAAACTAAGACTGATCCTCAATCCTGCTGACAGTCTCTTTCTGACCGGTTCGCCATGAACGCAGTGAAATCATAAAGGCAGCAATCAGTGTCAACATTATCCAGTCCCTGCCGATAAGTATCAGTGAGATCCAGGAATATCCCTCGTAGGGAGTCTTAATCTCCTGATACAGATCTCCAAGCAGAATGATGCTAAGCACTATAGGAACAAAAAACCTGATAAGAAAATCCCACCATGGCCCAAGCTTTATGGATGATATCTTATTAAGATGTCTTCTGAGTCTCTCCGTACGGAAGAACCATCCTACCAGGATACACTCGGCAATTCCTACAGAAATCAGTCCATAGTGAGTAAGAAAGTGATCAACTATATCCAGCCATATCAGGCCTGCCTGAGTAGTAAATATGATCGAACCCAGAAAACCCGCCACACATATCACCGAGACAAGCGGCTTTCTTTTATACCCGAATTTGTCTATAACAGCTGAAGTAAAGGCCTCAATAATCGAGATAGAGGATGATAAGCCCGCTATGATCAGACTTAAGAAGAAAATCACACCAAAGAAATTTCCACCCGGCATAAGACTCACAGCCTTGGGGTATGCGACAAAAGCCAGGCCGATGCTCTTGGTAACTACCTCATCAATTGGAAGATTCTGAGATTGTGCCATAAAGCCGAGAGTCGCAAAAACCGCAAATCCGGCAAAGATAGAAAAACCACTGTTAATTACAGCTGTCAGGACCGCCATCTTTGTAATATTTGCTTTGGCAGGGAGATAACTCGCATAAGCTATCATAATGCCAAAGCCGAGACTCAGGGTAAAAAATATCTGACTATAGGCATCAATCCATACTTTCGGATCTGTAAGCTTCGAAAAATCAGGGGTAAGGTAGGCTTTCACTCCTAAAACAGCGCCTTCCAGCGTGAGCGACCAGAAAACGAGTATCGCCATAAGAACAAATAAAAGCGGCATGAAAATCTTGTTAGCAAGCTCAATGCCCTTTTTAACTCCTCTGTAAACGACAATCCAGTTTGCAAACCACACCAGTATAAGTGCCAGCAATATAGGAGTACGAATTTCCCCAACCTCTAGGGGATTTGTATTTAACTTGAGAAATTCATTAAAAAAGAAGGCATTTGGATCACTGCCCCAGGCAAGATCAAAGGAAAAGAAAAAGAAATTTACGCACCAGGAAATAACTACAGAATAATAAAGCTCTATTCCAAACATCACAAATATAACCGACCACCATCCGAGCCACTCCCAGTTACCATTTATCTTTGCGAATGCCAGAGGTGCAGATCCAATTCTCTCATGGCCAATGGCAAATTCAAGAATCAGCAGTGAGATCCCGGCAGTTAGTAAAGCGACAATATAAGGTATAAGAAATGCCCCGCCTCCATTGCTGTATGCCAGATAACTGAAGCGCCAGATATTGCCAAGACCGATTGCTGAACCAATAGCTGCAAGGAGAAATCCAAACTGACTGTTCCACTGCTCTCTTTTCATTTGTTCCTTTATCTAAAATTGAGCTATGTATCCGTAAAATTTGTAAATTATATCTTTTTCAGCCCACTTCTGTCTAGATATACAACTTAATTTACTGTTCATATTTTTGTCTGTTTAATCAGTTTAAGTTTGCAGATTATAATCTGGTATATATCAAATTAAAGGCTGAGATGCAGGGAAGAACTGCTAACGATATTACCCACTTTTTCACTAGTGCTTACATTAAGGCACAACACTTAACTATCAGTTATAAAACAAAAATATGAAATTCATATTAATTAAATATGCTTTAAATTAATGTTAAATAATTTTCAAATTGATATTAAAAGCATTTAAATAAAATGCCATTTATATTAAACTAGCGCAGTTATACGACATTTTCTGAGCGTGTTAAAACTGCTAACCGTTTTGGTAAGCCTTGCATTCATACTAAAGAAATCTGTAAACAATGCCGTCATTATTAATTAGTTTATAAAAATCTATTTAAAAGAGAGCTGACATGGCAGAGACAGTTTTATTTGTAGATGATGAAGAATACATCTTAAGCTCTTTAAAAAGACTTTTTGCTCCAATTGGCTTAAATGTGCTGACTGCTTCAGGTGCTTCTGAGGCATTTGAAATTATAAAGCGTGAAGAAATAGCGGTGGTTATTTCTGACAACATGATGCCGGGGGAAAGCGGTATAGACCTGCTTGCCAAGGTAAAAATTGCAACACCCGATACCCAGAAGATACTCATGACTGCCTATGCTGACCTTGCTACGGCCGTTGATGCCATCAACCTCTGCGAAGTCTTCCGTTTCATAACAAAGCCCTGGGATGATGAAATCCTTATAAACACAGTGCAGGAAGCGGTTCAAAGATACCAGATAATTCAGTCCCTGCAGCATAATGACGAGTCCAAGCTCCTCTCTATTGCGCAGGCTATCGAACTGAAAGATGCCTACACCCGTGGACATTGCGAAAGAGTTGCCAACTTTGCACTCATGCTTGCCGATGAGCTGAATATGTCAGAGCAGGAACAAATAGGTATAAAACATGGTTGCTGGCTTCATGACTGCGGTAAAATTGGTGTCCCTGAACAGATCCTGAATAAACCAGGGAAACTTACGGATGAAGAATTTACCATTATAAAAAAGCATCCCCAATGGGGCATAGACATCGCACAAAATGCCCGTTTATCCCCTGTGATCAATAATGTCATCCTGTATCATCATGAAAAATATGATGGAAGCGGATATCCTCTGGGTCTTAAAGGCAATGATATACCTATAGAGTCAAGGGTAGCTGCAATTGCTGATGTCTATGATGCCCTGACAAGCAACAGGGCTTACCGAGACAAATTTACAGATGAGAAGACCATGAGCATAATGATCTCGATGAGTAAGTCCTCCTTCGATCTTGAGCTATTTGATATCTTTATTTATAAATGTCTCAAATTCACCCCCGAATTCATAACATCTATTACTTCCGCCCTACAAAACAAATAATATCCCCCATCCTCTGCCCCTTTGTATCCCCTATCCCCTAAAATTATGTTATATTTTATAATTCATACAACCATCACTTTCAACCAATGATACGCAAAGGACTTTCACAATCTATTTCCCTTTGCAGTCAGGACAAACCCTTTTGATAGATAGGCGACTGTTATAGTCCCTTAAAACCGAGGTAAAGCTTTGAATCTGAATAACTGGAAGCGCGACTGGACACTCATGAGCATCTTCTTCAATGGAGATGAGATAGTTTCAATTATAGACCAGATACGTGGCCTTAAGCCGGAAAACCTGGTCTTCTGCTCATTTGAAAACCGTTTTGCAAAAAGCGGCGGACTTGCTTCGGTCACAACCAATATAATTCCATATCTCAAAGAAACCAACGGCATGCAGAAAGCCGTGCTGCTTACTCCTTTTCATTCGGGCATCTCTGATATAAATGCCCTGAAAGAGACTGGATTGAATTTCACTATCCCTTTTCAAAATGAGTTTGTAAATGTTGAGATACTGGAGCATGCCCATCATTATATGAGTCCGTGCAGTGGAGTCATAAAAGAGTATTATTTGAAGGCCGAGGGATATTTCAATGCAAAAAATCAGATCAATGATCCCTACAACTTCAGTCCCAATGAGAATATCAATAATACTGAGCTTTTAAAAAATGCACTATTTTTCTGTAAGGCCGTGCCGGAAGCACTTAAGGCTCTGAGCATCATAAGAGATATAGTTCTGCATCTGCATGAGTGGCAGACCGCCATGATCACACTTAGCGCCAAAGAGGCAATTATTCAGGGCACCCTTGAGTCCTGCGGAACTGTCCTGACCATTCATAATTCTTATGATGCAGTCATACCTCAGGAAAGTCTGAAGGACTTCGTTAAAGAATCCCGTCGTAATCGTATCGACTCATTTCCCATAGAGGAATTTACGGCATTTCAGATCGCTCTTCAATTGGTGGATGCCCCTGTAACTACGGTAAGCACCCACTTCGCTGAGGAACTTACAGGAGACCTGGTGCAGTCGGAACATTACGCACCTCACCTGCAGCGCATCTTAAACTCAAACGGTATACATGGAATCAATAACGGTATGTTCACTGCCTTTCCTAAAGAGTACAGGAAGCACGAGCAGTTAACGCTTGAGCAGATAAAGAAGATTAAGGTGAAGCACAGAAAATCTCTTATCAAGGTACTGAGCACATACCATCCGGATAAACGGTTTGGTGATCTCACATATCAGGGACGGACTATCTCGAAACTCCCGGACAATGTTCCCATTATAGTTATGAGCGGCAGACTGGATCCTATTCAGAAAGGTTACTATGTCCTCCTGCGTGCACTGGAAAAATTTGCAGAAGATGAGATCAAGGCAGTACTGACCCCCCTGCCGGTCCGCGAATCAGACCTTGATTATTTTTATGAAGTCGCCTGCAAGTGCAAGGGTAATGTCACTGTATTTCCTATGAAGATGCAGGAAGGATATCACGAACTTCAGAGCGGCAGTACCTTTGGAGTCATGCCCTCCATTTATGAACCCTTCGGTGCAGCAGTGGAATACATGGTAAACGGTACGGTCAATATCGGAAGACATACCGGTGGACTTGTCGATCAGATAGACCATGAATGCGGCTATCACTTCCGCGAAGATGCAATATTTTACAATATAGAAAATATCAACAACTATGTTGGCACAGCTGATACCATGCAGTCCAGGAAACTAAACCCCTGGGCCCAGAGCATGGCTGACAACCTCTACGATGTCATGAAAAAAGCCATCCATACCTTTCAGCATGAGCCGGATGATTACTACGGTATGATTCAAAACGGCTTTAAAAAAGCTGAGACCTTTACCTGGGAGAAGGCGGCAAAAGAGTATTTTGAGGCTTATAAGTTAATTGCGAAGGCGTAGCAATTTCTGTTCTAATGTTGGATTGCTCTGAGCTTCAGCCTGCCTTCTTTTGACTCTAATACTTGTCACCTTCCGGCCAAACTTTTGCCATCTTCCCGCCGAGATACAATCAAACGCAGTGTATGAGGAGTTGAAAAAAGCGGTGTACCTAAATGCCTTTAATTAATAAGGCAAATATTAACTTACTATTGGTCGTTTAAAATGCGAATAACTTATATAAAATATTGCAATAAAAATCAGATATACTGGGTTTCCTGTTATTAACCCTGTGACTAAAGGAATAATCATGCTAGTCTTTCCTAGAGTTGGTATAAACTTGAGAGCCAAAAACCACCCCAAGAAGATCCAGTAGATTAAATTAGCTGAAATGCTTAAAACATAAACATGCCCGGGTATATCAAGCTCTAGCTGATTTAAATCAAATGTACTACTAAACTCATCTAAAGACAACTCCCCCGAAGCAAGCATATCATCAATTGCTTGATTGCGAATATCTTGAACAAAGACAAAATCAGCAGCGACTATTAATGAAAAATGAAACACAATGGATAAAATTATTCCTAATACAATATAAACTAAGGTGTTTCTCATACGTTTATTCCTTTAGTAAGATTAATTACTTAAGGAATAAACGTATGAGAAAGAGTAACGTTTTTGAGAATAAAGGTCAAGAGGCAGTAGTAGATCCATAGACGGAATTACTGAGAAAAGGTGCTGAGCAATTGATTTTCCGTGCGGTCAATGAGGAAATTCAGGAGTTGTTGACGGGGTATAGTGAAAGATATTGATCAGTCCGCCGCTTGATCCAACCTGGGCATACAGCAGATTTGACAATATCACCTTCCGACCTAGCGGCAAGCAGGCTTGATCTGGAGATCCACAACTTGTATAAACCTGTCATTCTGAATTTAGTTCAGAATCTCGTTGTTCTGGGGATCCTGAATCAAGTTCAGGATGACAGGAAGTGTTTTAAATTAAAGCGTTATCAAAATATGTCATTCTGAATTCAGTTCAGAATCTATTCTACGCCTCTTCTTCTACTCCGTCACCCCAGGCCCCGGAACCTTACCATATAAACCTCTCCATATAATAAAGTCTGCCTGCCGGCAGGTTCAGCATGACAAATTTGATAAAACCATCATTCAATCAGTCGTAACCTTATCAACTTCTTCGCAAGCTGATATATATCCCCACGATCACCGTCCTTACGAATACCCGCGGCAATGACTGCTACTACAACCTCATCTTTTATAATTTTATAGATAATACGATATCGCTGACCAACGGCACGAATACTTCTGAGTCCTGATAATTCAGCAACGAGCTGTTTACCCTGCTTATCAGGTGCTTCAGAAAGTCTGTCTATGGTTTCTGCGATCTTTTTTCGGATGCGTGTATCCGGTATATTCTGCAGCATCCTCAGAGGTGAGATATTGGCATGACAGACAGAGGCAAACCGGTTATCAGCCCTCCCCCTTACACTTGACAGTTGTATATAATAGTCATATGGTACGTGGCAATAATCTCCGAATAATTTCAGCAAGAGATATGAGCCGCAAGGAAAGGAAGATATATGAAAGTCATGAATAAGAAACTTCCAAGGTTCAAAAACGAAGATGAAGAAAGAACATATTGGGCAGAGCATGATTCTACTGAAGTGATGGACTGGAAAGAAGCAAAAAAAATCCTTTTACCCAAATTAAAACCGTCAGTTAAAACAATCTCTTTACGCCTTCCAGAATCCATGTTGGAAGAACTCAAGCTTCTGGCAAATAAGAGAGATGTGCCATATCAATCTTTATTGAAAATATTTCTGTCAGAGAGAATCGAAAAGGAACTAAATTTACACAAAGCTTAAAACTGATCATACTTAGAGATGCTTAACTCCAATGCTTCAAAAGTTAGCTCATGTTCAGGGCGAGGCAGCGCCTAGCCCCTACGGAATGTATTTTTTAATATTCAGAATAATATCCCCCTTCATGATCCCTGAAATCACCGCACAGCTATCCGCCCCTGCTTCCAGGGTTGCAAGAAAATTATCTTCCGTAATACCGCCGATTGCGACTATGGGAATACTGATCTCTTTCCTGATCTTTCGCAGCATGGCAAGCCCCTTAGGTCGTCCAGCATCTTTTGTAATCGTGGAATACATAGGACCAAAACCAATATAATCAGCCCCGCCCTCTTCCGCTGCCTTTGCCTGTTTCAGAGTGTGAGTTGATATGCCGATGATCTTGTTTTTTCCCAGCAATTTGCGGGCTTCAGCCAGGGGTATATCGTCCTGACCGAGGTGAACACCGTCAGCACTTACAGCCATTGCTATATCGATGTAGTCATTAACAATAAATAGAGTACGGTTTTTTTTCGTGTGTTCTCTTACCTTAAGGCACTGCTCGTAGAACTGCCGCTGATCCAGGTGCTTATCCCGCAACTGAATGATCTTTACTCCGGCGCTGACTGCTTTTTTAGTAATTGCTATGTGTGGGGCACCTGCAATACTACTGTCAGTTATTAGATAAAGAGGCGGGAAGGCGATCACTCGCCGCGCATAAACATGATGAATGCAATTAATAATGCCATCTTACTATTACTCCCTTACTATTGATAATTACGCTCTATAAAATGCGTATTAAAATCCCCTTTTATAAAATCAGGATGTTCCATGATTTTCCTATGAAAAGGGATAGTGGTCTTTATTCCTTCTATTATAAACTCCCTCAGCGCCCTGCGCATCCTGACAATGGCCTCTGACCTGTCTCTTCCGTGTACAACAAGTTTGGCGATAAGTGAGTCATAATGTGCAGGCACAGTCCAACCAGTGTATGCCGCTGTATCCACTCTCACGCCATTACCACCGGGCGGTATAAAAAGAGATATGTGACCAGGTGAAGGGGTAAATTTTTCAGGGTCTTCGGCATTTATTCTGCACTCAATACTATGGCCGTTATATTTAATATCGCTTTGTTTGTACTGGAGTTTAGCTCCGGCGGCAATCATAATCTGCTCTTTTATAATATCGATATCCGTAATCATCTCAGTTACAGGATGTTCTACCTGGATACGGGTATTGATCTCCATGAAATATATATTTCCATCGTTAGCAAGAATAAATTCTACAGTTCCGGCATTGGAATAATTAAACCCCTTTGCTGCCTTGATACCGGCCTTTCCTATTTTATCTCTGAAGGCCTTATCCGCAAAAGCATACGGCGCTTCCTCAATCAATTTCTGGTGGCGGCGCTGTATGGAACAGTCGCGCTCCCCAAGATGAATTATATTGCCATAGTTATCAGCAAGAATCTGCACCTCTATGTGTTTCATCTCAGATATATATTTTTCCATATACATCTCGCCATTACCGAATGAAGCAAGAGCCTCTTTCTGAGCCATATGGAAAAGCTTCACAAGATCCCCTTCCTCATGCACTATCCTCATCCCCTTACCGCCGCCGCCTGCTGAAGCCTTCAAAATTACAGGAAAGCCGATCTCTTTTGCGAGGGTAATTGCAGACTCTTCGTCAGTAATTGTACTCTCGCTGCCAGGTACAACCGGTACCCCGCTTTTCTTCATTATCTGCCGGGCCATGGCCTTGTCTCCGCCTGCACGAATATTCTCAGCAGACGGTCCTATAAAGGTAATACGGGAGGCAGTACAAGACTCAACAAATGAAGAATTTTCAGCAAGAAAACCGTATCCTGGATGTATGGCCTCTGCATCGGTAATATCCGCCGCGCTTATAATTGCAGGGATATTAAGATAACTGTGCTGGGCCTTGGCCGGGCCTATGCAAATGGCCTCATCCGCAAGTCTGACCGCAAGTGTATTTCTATCTACTTCGGAAAACACAGCAACGGTATTAATACCCAGCTCATGACACGCCCTTATAATCCGGACAGCAATCTCGCCCCGATTGGCTATGAGAACTTTCTTAAACAATTTCATGAGGGATCTATCAGATAAAGAGGTTCCCCATACTCAACAGGCTGGCCGTTTTCAACAAGCATTCTGGCCACAGTGCCGGAGGTATCACACTCGATTTCATTCATAAGTTTCATGGCTTCAATAATACACATAACATCGCCTTTATTTACACGACTGCCCACCTTTACAAATGGCGGAGATTCAGGGGCTGCCGCTGTATAGAACATCCCTACTATAGGAGATTTAACCGTCACCAGGTTACTTTCATCGGCTGGTCCTTCAGCGGAAACTGCAACTACCTCTGCAGGCTTCACCGGAGCGATGACTTGTTCTGTTACCATTACCTTTTCCCGCTTAATGGTAACGGCAGATCCTTCACGCTCAATTTTCAGCTCTGTGATATCTGTTTTCTTTAAGAGTTCTACAAGACTTTTTATATCCTTTAGATCCATTACTTAACCCTCTCTATATATTCTGAGGTACGTGTATCTATCTTAAGAATGTCCCCTTCATTAATATGAAATGGAACTTTGACCGTAACACCGGATTCCATTGTAGCAGGCTTATTGCCGCCGCTCGCAGTATCACCCTTCAGACCTGGGTCGGTCTGAGCCACCTTCAATTCAACAAATGTAGGCACATCCACAGTAATCGGGGATCCGCTGTACATCAGGACCTTAACTTCCATATTCTCTATAAGAAATTTTTTCGCATCACCAAGCTGTTCAGCCGTAAGCTGTATCTGCTCAAAACTTTCATTATCCATCAGGTGGTAATAATCTCCATCGTTGTATAAGTACTGCATAGTTTTTTCCTGAAGATCAGCTTTTTTGAATTTTTCTCCAGACTTGAAAGAGTCTTCAAATATGCTTCCTGAAATAAGGTTCCTGAGCTTTGTACGAACTATGGCCCCGCCTCTGCCCATTTTGACATGCTGAAAATCCACTATCTCATGAGGCCCGCCCTTATGCTCTATCTTTGCCCCTTTTCTAAACTCACTTGTTGATATCACTTTATCTACCTCTCTATTACGTTCAATTTCTTCGGCAATGATGTAAGCACATCTGCGCCATCTTTTGTAACTTTTACCATATCCTCTATACGGACACCACCGAATCCCGGCAGATATATACCCGGTTCAACCGTAAAGACCATATTCTCCTGTAAGACCTGTGAATTACGCCATGATACTACAGGTTTTTCATGCACAGCCATTCCAACCCCATGGCCTGTTCCATGACCAAATTCCTCTTCAAATCCGAGTTCATTGATATAGTCCCTTGCGGCAGCATCAACAACAGCTGATTTAATATTACTCCGAACCGCCTTAAGGGCCTTTAGTTGCGCGGTATGAACATTATAATATAACTCTCTCTGTTTTGACATGTTTTTATGATGCATCAGCACAGTGCGGGTCATATCTGAAAAATAACCCTCACACTCTCCACCCCAGTCAAACACCACCAGATCACCTTGTTTCAACTTTCTTGCGGAGGGTTTTGCATGCGGAAGCGCAGAATTTGGACCGGATGCTAATATAACGTCAAAAGGCAGTTTTTTGCAACCTTCTGCTTTTATCAGCGCCTCAAACTTTAGAGCCAGACTGCTCTCTGTTATGCCAATACGGATATGCGGCTGCAATTTTTTAAATGCTTCTTCTGCCCGCTTAACTGCGGTACGAATCAGGACGATTTCCTGCTCAGACTTAATGATCCGCAGTGACTCAACTGCCGCACCGGCAGGCGTAACCCTGAGCTTCTGATTCTGCAATTTCTTAAAAAAACTATAGGTGAGATGGTTGTCCTCAAAGCCAAGATTCACGACTCCATAACGCTCACATAAGGCCTTGATCTCCTTTGATCGTTCCGTGTTTTCAATAACGATCTTAAAGCCCTTGACCTCGAGACGCGACTGCTCCCTGTATCTGAAATCAGTAGCAAAGATACTGTGTTTGCCGGTCAAAAGGACAAATCCGGAAGTCCCGGTAAAACCTGTCAGGTAGCGCACATTAACAGGATCTGTCACCAAAATCCCATCCATGCCCTTTTCCTGTATATATTTTTTAAGAAGTGCCTTTGTCTGCATTGGCTATTGATAAGACGGCCCTGAGTCCTAGAATATAACTCTCCGGTCCGAAACCTGCAATCTGTCCATGTGCAACTGGCGATATCATGGATTTATGCCGAAACTCCTCCCTCTTGTAAATATTGGATAAATGAACCTCTACCACAGGTGCCTCTACAGCCGCGATCGCATCCCTTATGGCCACACTGGTATGGGTGTAAGCTGCCGGATTAATAACAATGCCATCCAGTTTCCCGGCCCTTTGTATCGCATCAACGATCTCACCTTCATGATTAGATTGAAATACTTCCAGTTCGGCACCAAGCTCTACGGCCTCGCACTTAAGCATATTATTGATGTCATCAAGTGTACGGTTTCCGTAAATGTCAGCCTCCCTGGTTCCCAAAAGGTTCAGGTTCGGTCCGTGAATTACCAAAATCTTCATAGCTCTTATCCTTTCAGTGCGCTGACTCTGTCTAAAATAATATCAGCTACCTCTATTTTCTTCATAATCGGATATTCTGTTATCCTGTCCTCTGCATCTATTACTGAGACAATATTAGTATCCACCTCAAAACCGGCACCTTCAGTGGTAACGTCATTCATCACGACAAGATCAAGATTCTTCTCGCGCCGCTTCCTGATCGCCCTATCCATGCTATTGCCGGTCTCAGCGGCAAACCCGACAAGTATTCGAGTGCCTTTGTCCGCACCAACCTGCCTGATAATATCATTATTTTGCCTTAATTTTATCTCTGACAATTCACTTTTGTCCATTTTTTTGAGAGCCGTATTCACAGGAGAAAAATCAGACACTGCAGCAGCCATTACAACAATAGTTGCAGAGGGGAGGCTCTCCATTACGGCACGCTCCATTTCTTCAGCTCTGCGTACCTTTATAAATTCTGCCCCTGAGGGCGGTTGCAGTGAAGTCGGACCACTCACCAAAGTCACCTTTGCGCCACGCCTTAAAGCCGCTTCTGCAACGGCATACCCCATTTTTCCAGAGGAGCGATTGGTGATATAGCGTATGGGATCGATGGGCTCTGCGGTAGGCCCTGCGGTAATAAGTACATGTTCCCCTTTCATATCATCGGGGGTCATAGCCCGAACGACTGACTCTACAATATCAGACACCTCAGACATACGCCCCAAACCTTCTTCACCGCAGGCCAGGCTTCCCGTTTCCGGGCCGACAAAATGCACACCTGCATCCCTGAGTTTCTGAATGTTCTCCAAAACGATAGGGCTCTGATACATGCGGGTATTCATCGCAGGGGCCATAATGACCTTACCCTTAAATGTAAGCCATAGATTTGTCAGAAGATTATCAGCAATACCAGATGCAAATTTGTTAATTGTATTGG
Source organism: Nitrospira sp. (assembly GCA_016784355.1). Taxonomy (GTDB): domain Bacteria; phylum Nitrospirota; class Thermodesulfovibrionia; order UBA6902; family UBA6902; genus JACNKH01. The sequence continues at coordinate 134,542 of JADHUV010000002.1, forward strand.
CGGTCACGGGGGCGATCAGAAAAAGACCTGCATCTAATGCCAGATTTATATGGCTGAAGGGATCCTTAAACATATCGACAGGAACCGGTTTCCCGGTCACTGCCTCAAATATATATGGTGTGATAAAACGAGTTGCAGCATCGGTCATCACTACACTGACGGCCGCGCCTTCTTCCTGAAGTCTCCTGGCAATGTCTACAGACTTATATGCCGCGATGCTCCCTGTAACTCCCAGAAGGATATTACATGGCTTCAGCACTAAATCAACTGTCTCCGAAAATGTCCTCAATTGAAGACTCATTTTTTTCAGTAAGGTAAGTTTTCAGGTCTTTTTCAAGCTCTGTGATATCCTCAGGCATAGTCTCTTTCTGCTGAGCCTCGTCAATCATCTGCTTGCTAGTCTGTTTCTTGGAAGCAGCATTGGCCTTTATAGCCTCATCACCGGTCAGTACATCAACCATAGACATAGCAACTTCTTCAATCGCAAGTGTTGTGATCTTTTTTGCCTTGGACTGAATCTTGGGAAGCGCCCCCTGAGAAAGGGCCTTTGCTCTCTTTACAGCAGCAATTACAAGTCTGTAAGTGCCATCAAGGTTTTTGTTTTCATGCTCAATTGGTAATGAAATGATATCCATCTTGCCTCCTGGTTATATATTATTTCAGCTCTTTTTTGATCCACTTATGATCAGCATTGCATACTCTGAACCTTGATGCCTGAATGACTGCCTCAAGTTCACTGTATGCCTTGTCATATTTGTCATTAATAATAACAAAGTCATATTCTTTATAGCAGGCTATTTCGGCCTTTGCATTGTTCATTCGTTTTTCTATAGTTTCCTTTGTATCAGTCTTCCGCTTTGTCAGTCTTTTCTGCAGAATCTGAAGTGATGGCGGGAGTATAAATATGTATACAGCATTATCAATACTATTTCTCAACTGCGCAGCTCCATCTGTATCAATATCGAGTATTATATCATAGCCGTCGCGGGTCATTTTCTTCAGCCTTTTCACTGATGTACCATACATATTCCCATGTACGAGCGCCCATTCCGCAAACTCATTTTTCTCGATCATTCCCTGAAACTTTGCCTCACTGATAAATGTATAATCGATATCGTTTTGTTCACCGTCCCTCGGTTCACGTGTTGTGTAAGATACAGAAAGAACCAGGTTGCTGTTATTCTTCATCAACTGTTGTGCGAGAGTTGTTTTACCAGCCCCGGAAGGCGCTGAAAGTACAAATATCGAACCCTGCGGTTGATAATTAGTTTTTTTGACTGTACTGCTTTTTGGTGTTATTATTTTTTTAACTGTCATTTTTCTGGTGCAAACCTCTGTGTAATAGTCTCTACCTGCAAGGCAGACAATACAATATGATCGCTGTCGGTTATGATAATTGCCCTGGTCTTACGGCCCTGAGTGGCATCTACAATCTTTCCCCGTTGTCCTGCCTCATCCCTTAAACGCTTAATAGGGGATGAACCTGGAGCCACAATCGCAACGACCCGTGATGCAGCAACTACATTACCAAACCCTACATTTATAAGAAGAAGATTTTTATCCATAGCAGTGTTTATGATATCGAACAAGCAGCAAAAATCAGCAACCCGTCTTTAGTTTTATTCTCAGCGCACCTGTCTACCGGCAGGCAGGTCTGTGCCTTAATCTTTATCATATAATTACTGCAGGTTCTGAACCTGCTCCTTAATTTTTTCAATTTCGTGCTTCATATTTACAACGCTTGTTGAGACATCTACATCCTGTACCTTGGAACCGATCGTATTGACCTCACGCCTGAGTTCCTGGATGAAAAAATCTATTTTTTTACCGATCGCCTCGCCGCTTGCAAGTATTGCCCTGAACTGCTTAAAGTGACTCTTAATCCTGACGATCTCTTCTGTGATATCAGAACGCTCTATCAGTATCGCGGTCTCCTGTACAATACGGGTCTCATCAATCGGAGTATTACCGAGCAAATCTATAAGCCTTTCTCTAAGTCTCGTTCCAGCTGCATCAACAATGGCCTGCCTCTTATCCTCAACAGCTTTCAACTGATTTTCAATAAGGTCAAGTCTTTCAGTGATATCATCTATAAGGTTTACGCCTTCTTCAACCCTGGTCGTAATAAGTTCCTCAATTGCCGTACCCAGAGCCTTGTTAAGATCTCCAAGATCAATCTCAGCCTCATCCATTGAGATGATATCCCTTTGAGATGCGAGAAAATCAATGCCGATTCCGCCTTCTATAGACAACTCCTCTTTCAGCGAGGTCAGAGCTTTATAATATTCAGCAGCGAGGGACTTATTAACCTTCAGTTTAACCCCTTCAACTTCCTGCCGCGGTATAAATACATCAATCCTGCCTCTGGAGAAATTCTTCTTTATCTGCTTTCTAATCTCGGGGTCATGGTGAAAAAGATAAGATGGAAGATTTATATTGATGTCCAGGTTCTTATGGTTGCACGAACGCACCTCTACCCGAAACCCCCCTGCCATCCCCCTGCCATATCCTGTCATTGATTGTGACTGCATTTCATTAACCATTATATAGGTTTACTGCGTACGCGTTTGTAGAACTGGTAATTATATTACAATTACTCTATTTTTAGCAATAAACTTGCAGTCACCCCCTGCCCCTGTTCTGTTATACTATCCCCCATGAACCCGCTAACACTCGGCTACTCGCCCTGCCCTAATGATACATTTATATTCTATGCGCTAATGCATGGCCGAATTCGGGCTGATGACCTTTTTTTCAATGAAGTTCTACTTGATGTTGAAACACTTAACCAAAAAGCAACAAAGGCAGAACTTGATATATCAAAAATCTCTTACCATGCGTTCGGACACCTCAGGAAGGACTATTGCCTGCTGCGCTCCGGCGGTGCACTTGGACGAGGGTGCGGCCCTATTGTCATCACCAGGGAAAAGCTTTCGATGGATGAACTGACTAGTAAAAAAATCGCAATCCCCGGCATGCTCACCACCGCCTCGCTTCTGCTGCAACTGTACTATATATCAGAATGCCTTGATCCACCGGATTTCATTGTACTGCCCTTTGACCAAATCATGGATTGCGTAGCACAGGGACGCGCAGATGCCGGCCTCATTATTCACGAAAGCCGCTTCACTTATCCATCATACGGCCTGCAACAAGCAATAGATCTGGGTAATTGGTGGGAAAAAGAAACCAATCTCCCTATTCCGCTTGGAGGAATAATTGCCAGGAGATCACTGGGGATTGAGTTAATTACACATATTGAAACCTCTATACGCCAAAGTATTGAGTATGCATTCCAAAACCGTTCAGAGCCGGAAACATATATCAAAAATCACTCACAGGAACTTTCCAATGAAGTTATCCGGCAGCACATAGAGCTATATGTCAATAACTTCTCATTAGATATAGGAGATGAGGGCGAGCGGGCGGTCAGAGAGTTTTTAAGACGGGCTGAACTGGCAGGCATTCTACCAGAATCAGAAGAGGACATATTTATTTAATCGAGGTCGAACCTCGATACAATGTCATTATGACATTTCAAACCCTGCCAATATGACATGGTTTTAAAGGCTGTGTATTTATAACATGCTGTTTTAATAGGATTTATTTGCTGGCATAGAGCTTGCATCTATTTAAGCATAATGGAAACTACAAATAACATAAACATAAAAGGAGGCTACACAATGAAAAAGCTAATGATACTTGCAGTAGCAGCACTCTTAACACTCGGCATGGTCGGTGTTTCTTCAGCAACCATTTCTGATCCTAACTCACCGCATAACTTTGT
>JADHUV010000062.1 GCA_016784355.1 Nitrospira sp.
GATGCATAATCCCACGAAGTTGACCGGCAAATCCCAAATATCGTGACCGGCAAAATCTCATTGCAAAGTCGATCAGATTCTTTTATACCATATTACGATATTCGATTCCGAAGCTGGTCACTCAGGAGCCGTTTATTTGTCAATTTTCTCCTTTTTTCCTCTTAAAGATTTACCCTTGAGATTCAGTTTTATGGCAACGGGAATCAGTCGGTCACAAATGGCGTCAGCAATCGTCGGGTCATCAAACAAAGAGTGCCATTTACTCGGCGGATATTGAGTAGTGATGATCACCGGGCCTAACTGGTCTCGCTCTTCAATGATCTCCATCAGATCACAGAGCTGATCAGGAGTTACAGGCTGCATGGCAAAATCATCAATGATCAAAACCTTTATGTTTTGCAGTTTCCGCAGGTAGTTCAAATACACCCCGGTTCCTTTGGCTGCCTGTATTTCTTCAAACAGTCTTGTATATCTGATTTTTCTGGCAGGGTATCCCATCTTGCAGGCATACAAGCCGATGGCTTCGGCAATATAGGTTTTCCCTGTACCGGTCGGGCCGGTAATGATTAGATGCTGGCAGTTATCGATCCAGGTCTTTGAAGTGAGTTGCATGATGTCTTTTTTGGCAAAACCCCGACTGACATCATAATGGATATTTTCAACACAGGCCTGCTGAGGTTTGAAGTTTGCCTTGCCGATCATGCGGGAAAGCCGCCTGTGCTTTCTGGAGGCAAATTCATCTTCTACCAAAAGTGAGATGAATTCCTCATGACTAAGATCCCGGTGATCTCCGTTTTTCAGTCTCTGCTCAAGGCACGTGGCCATGGTGGCAAGACGCATGGTGCGCATTTGATGCAGTGTTTGTTCTAGATGCATTACTTGTCTCCTTATTTAATGATTGTAATATTCCTGCCCCCTGATGTTTTCATGCAGGGCGTTACGACTTGCGGCTGAGATGTCTTTCGGAATTTGTTTTTTAGTTACGGGTTGTTCCTCAAGACCTTGATCCAAAATAGCTTTCATGCCCGTGCATGTGAGATTTCCAAAATGCAGTGCCCTTTCTGCTGCCTTTTCAACCCGCGACTTTGAATACTTTTTTGACAGATCCAAAAGCCCCAATGCAGCCCGAAATCCCTGTTCCTGATGCCTTTTGTTTTCCATAACCCTGCTGATTAGTTTTGTCAGCATCGGGCCTGTCTTTTCGGCCTGCGCAATGAACCAGGGAACTGACCAGCCGCTTACGAACTTGTGGTTTGAGGGCATATGCTCTTCTTTTGTCGTGTACCGGTAATTCGGTGCTCCTTTCCTGTGTCGGCATACATGCTTGCCCTGATGGTAGATTTCCACAATATCGTTAATCCGGTATACATCGATCAATTCCCGTATCATTTCATTTGGAACGCTGTAGTAATGTTTATCAAACTCTACATGATAGTTTGTTGCTACTCGCACATCATATTTCACATCGGTAAGCACAAACGCAGTTTCCGGCAGAGCTTTGGCATATGGCCTATCCAGTAGTTCAAAGCGCTCCTTACGTGATTGCTTATACTGTTGCATGGGTCGATCATTATACAGTTTCAATACTTCCCAAACGGCTTGATTAAGCTCACCAAGGCTGAAGAATGTCCGGTTACGCAGCCTGCCGAATATGAACCGCTGCATGTGAAGTATATTGCTCTCTACCACCGGCTTGTCCTTTGGCTTACGTACACGTGCCGGCAGTATGACCGTATCGTAATGCTGTGCGAATTTGTCATATAATGCATTGATTAGAGGTTCATAGAAGCTGGCTTTTGTAACACCGCTTTTCAGATTGTCCGGGACAAAGGCATTTGGTATGCATTTGAAATACTGAACTGCCCTGACATGAGATCTTACCCACTCCTGAGCATTTTGACTCTCTGAACACTCGGCATAACAATAACTGCTGGCTCCCCAACTGCATACAAAGAATTCAGTCTCTACCCACTCGTTTATATCTCGATTGTAATATCTCAGCTTATCTCCACTGTAATCTACAAAGGCCTTGTCCCCGCCCTTGTGAATTACCTTCATACTGATTGCCTGGCTCTTTCGATGCTTCTGATAGTACCTGTAAAAACTGCTCCGTCCAATTCCGTCAGGATTTTCCTGGGCATATTCATTCCATAAAAGCTCCAGCGTCGTATGCGGACGGGCTATTTCTTTATCGAGATAATCAAGATCAGGCAAAACAGCCACCTTATGAAAACTCGATTCCTTTTTGTATATGCCTGCTTCAAGCTCGCCATCTGTCAGATTTGAATCCACAGGCCAGATTATTCCGGATTCTTTGAATTTCCCCAGGATGTTAAACACGCCTGTCTTTGATATTCGCAAAGCATCTGCTATTTGCTGATTGCTTAATCTGCTTTGAAAATGCAGCCTTAAAACCTCTCGTACCTTCCTCATTGTCATCCTCTTTCGCTTTCTGATCACTGATAATCCTCCCTCAATTAGTAATTGGAGAACTACAATAACCTATTAATTTGCGCTGAATATCAGCTCTTCAATGGAAATCCAACTTCCATTAAAAATCGATCACTTACAATGGGATTTGCCGGTCACTTAATCTGGGATTGCCCGGTCACGATATTTGGGATTTACTGGTCACTTCTTTTGGGATTACGTGGTCACTTGCGGTGGGATTATGCAAACAGGAGAAACAAAATGAAAACACTACTCAAAGGAGAAAACAAAATGAAAACACTCAAAGCTTTATTCCTCGCATTAATCGCAATCTTAATCATCGTACCAGCCTCTGCAATGGCGGTAACAGGACCAATGACCATCCTCTCAATAGATATGGATCCATTTACAGACGGTATCCAGAGCAGATTAGAAACTGCGCACATTGGCGACATTATAACAACAGATATTGTTATGGATATAATGGCTGGAGCTTCAATATCAGCCTTCAGTTTTTCAATTGACTTTGATAATACGGAACTCGCTCTGATTGCGCCTCCTGTTCTTACACCACTACCTGGATTTTTCGCACTGACACCCGGCTTCAATGCTTCAGATGCAAATAACCTTTACAATTACGGTAATGTTTCTCTCTTCGCTCCTGCAGGTCCTGGAAGATACAACCTCGGAAGCGTACAGTGGGAAGTGCTCAATCCAGTAAGAGACGGTTTAAATGACATCACACCCTATGCAGCTTTAAGTAATTTTGCACACGATCCACTTATACTTGGTGATGACTCCGCTGATGGATTCGGCGCTCCAGTTCAATTAGCTTTCCAGGGCGGCGCAGTTGCACCTGAGCCAGTCAGCACAACCCTCTTCCTTATCGGTGGAGCAGGCCTGGTAGCAAGACGTTACTTCAAGAAATAGAAATTAAAGATATTAACCGAAAGGGAGGCAGATTAATTCTGCTTCCCTTTTTTTTGTTCTGTTCATTCAGGATTTCATACAACATCATTCACTTCATTATTCGCTGTTTCAAGCAGTTATTAAATAGATTTAAGAAAAGGAGAATATCGAATAATGAATGTCGAATATCGAATGTCGAAGTGTAGAAACAACAAGATAGCGCATCATTCCGATGGATCAATACGCTGTACTTTCTCTGTAGGGATAACCACCCGACCAGACTCCGTCTTCAGGGGTATCTCTTCCTCACCTATCTCACAATCTTATACAACGTCATTCCCTTCATTATTCGTCATTCGATATTCGATATTCGTCATTCGTCATTCGCTGTTTCAAGCAGTTATTAAATAGATTTAAGAAAAGGAGAATATCGAAGTGTAGAAACAACAAGATAGCGCATCATTCCGCCAAATCAATACGCTGTACTTTCTCTGTAGGGATAACCACCCATCCACCCTCCGCCTTAAGGTATATCACTTCCTCACTCATCTCAATAAGTATGCCGCGATACATTGTCTCAGCAGTGCACACTACTACATCTCTGCCTGTCAAATCACTCATTGGACCTTCCGTCTAAGGCTGTTTACAAACTCCCCGCCTATCAAAAATATACAAGACAGATAATACATCCAAAGCAGAAACAGGATAAAGGTGGTAAGAGATCCATAAATAGTACCGATATATCCAATATTTCTAACCGCCATAGTAAAAATATGTTTGGCTAATTCCCAAAGAACTGTCACAAGCAGGGCACCGGCAAGGGCATGACGCGTATGAACTTTTACATGAGGCACAATCTTATAGACCGCGGTAAAGGTCATCAATACCAGGGCAAAAGGGGCCACATACTTAAGAAAAATGGCTGCCTTGAAACTGAGACCGAGACCGAATATATTCATGGGATACTGCCTTACAATGCCGGCAAAAGAACTTACGGTAAAAGAAAGCAGCCAGAAGAAGATTACCAGGGTTACGATAAATACTGTCCAGAAAAGTGAGAGAAGAAAATGCCTCTTTTTCGGAACCTTAAATATAATATTCATTGCATGCTCAACTGAGTAAAATAACTGCAGAGCCAGAAAACCATATATCACAGAACTGATCAGACTGATACCCTTGTACGTGATCAGGTTTTTCAGTTCATTGGTGATGCCGGAGGTCACAGAAGGGAAGAAATCAATAAGTCTTGCGAGCAAAAACTGGTACAGTTCCTCATTGCCACCCAGCATATAGCCAAACAGCGCTATAAGAAGTAGACTGAGCGGTACCAATGCCACTATCAGGAAATACGCTATGGAAGCTGCCAGATAAAAACATTCATCTTTGAAAAAAGCGGTCAGACTGTCTGCTATTACACGTAATATCCGCATATCTACACACGCACCTGTTTTTTATTGATTACATCAGAGCACACATAATATATTCGACCGGTTTTGAAAAGACCTTTAGAAACATGGTCATTTTGAGTCGATTTCAACCTAAGGGATACAAGTCTGTCATTCCGGACTCGATCCGGAATCCCTAGAACAACGAGATTCTGAACTAAATTCAGAATGACATACTTCTATTACGTGTTAATTGAATTCACTTCCTATCCATGCCTGTCATCCTGAACTTGATTCAGGATCCCCAGAACAACCAGATTCTGAACTGAATTCAGAATGACATATTACTTCCTCTGCCTCAGATAAAACTTCACCGGCACACCCTCAAACCCGAAACTTTCTCTCAACTGATTCTCAAGATACCGTATATAATGTTCCTTAATCCCCTCTTTTTTATTCGTAAAGATAAGAAAACCGGGCGGACTGGTCTTAACCTGGGTAATATAAAAAATCTTTACCTTCCGCTTTTTGAACATCGCGGGTTCTTTTTTTGCCACTGTCCTTCGGAGAAATTCGTTGAGTTCATGAGTACTAATCCTCTTGGCACTTTCCTCAGCAACCCTGTCGACCATTGAAAACACCTTGGTTATACGCTGCTTACTCAGAGCAGAGGCGGTCAGGACTGGCACAAAGCGCATAAACCAGAGCTTATTATAAAGTTCCTGAGTTATCGATTCGACCGAGACATCCTCCTTGTCCACGAGATCCCACTTGTTAAATATTACGATGGCCCCTTTTCCTGATTCATGAATAAGCCCGGCTATCCTCTGATCCAGCTCTACTATACCCTCTGAGGCATCAACGACAAGCAGGACGACATCTGCATCCTCAATATTCCGTACAGTCCTCATAAAGGAATAACGCTCAACGGTCTTAGACATCCGGCCGCGCTTACGCACACCTGCAGTATCAACTATTGTGTAATTCTTATCGTAATATGTACAAACCGAATCCACGGCATCCCGTGTCGTACCGGCAACAGGACTCACGATCATTCGCTCTTTGCTGAGCAGGGCATTGACCAGGGTAGACTTGCCAACATTAGGCCTGCCTACTATTGCAATCTTAGGCCAGGAGGCATCAGTTAGTTCCTCTTCCAGAATATTCTCTACAATAGCGTCCATAAGCTCGGGATATCCAGTTCCATTAAGCGCAGATAAAGGAAACAACTCGACTCCGAGGGCATAAAAATCAACCAGGGCTCTTTCTTTTTTGGGTCCGTCTACCTTATTAACTACATAAAATACTTTCTTATCAGATCTCCTTAATTTATCAATCAACTCATAATCAAGAGGAAGCAGTCCGCTTTCAACATCCAATACCATCATAAGTGCATCTGCTTCTTCTATTGTCTGAAGAATCTGTTTTTTTACTTCCTTATATATTCCATCTTCCGGCTCATGCAGAAACCCTCCGGTATCAACGAGCAAGAAGTTCTTCTCCTCCCACGATGCCTCCGCAAAGATCCTGTCCCTGGTGACACCGGGGAAGTCCTCAATAATCGCCTTACGTCTTCTTGCTATGCGATTAAATAAAGTTGATTTGCCGACATTCGCCCGGCCTATGATTGCTAGTACTGTTTTTCCCATAATATTTTATCTATCCTAAAGTAAAGTTAATCATTATAGCATACAGATACTAATCGAACTTATACGCTGGCAGAATGCGGCCTGCAATGAGCTGATTTAGCTGTTTCGCTAAAGTTCCCCTCTTGAAAAATCGATATCTATTATATGGTATTAAAGTGCGGCCCTTATATAGATAAGTTTGACAATACAGTAAAGATTCTAAGAATTGCTCAGAAAGGCGGGCTCATGCTATGCTCCATAATGAGTAATTTAATCATGCTGGCGGCCCTGATGATATTCACATTATGCAGTGCTGATGCCGGTGCTGACATATTTCAGTATGTTGATAAGGAAGGTATCACCCATTTCACCAATGTAAGTCATAGAGGTGAGTATAAAAAGGTAATTACCGAAAACAGGTCTAAGCCCGGCCGCTTTGAACATATCATACAACGCAAGGCCTTAAAGTACAGGATTGACCCTTCCATAATCAGGGCAATGATAAAGGTAGAGTCAGGCGGCAATCCAAGGGCGGTATCGCATAAGGGCGCAAGAGGACTTATGCAGCTAATGCCTGCGACTGCAAAAGAGATGAACGTCCAGAACCTCTTCAGCCCGGAAGAAAGCATCGAGGGAGGCAGCCGATATCTGCGTCACATGCTAAACAGCTTTAATGATAATATGTCGCTGGCACTGGCAGCGTATAATGCCGGTCCTTCCAGGGTAAGAAAAAGCAGAGGTATCCCGGCAATACCTGAAACACGTAAATACGTAAAAAAGATCCTGAACCTCTCACAAAAAGATACAAAATCTTCACGTTCTCAAATATATAAAGTCAAACAAAAAGACGGAACCATCCTCTTTACCAACATCGCACGAGCCAATTAATCCTTTTTACTTTCAAATTTCCGGCAAAACCTCTAAAATAGTAGCGCTATGAATAATAAAGATAACTTGCGCGAGCAAATCATAAAGCTTAAAAAACAAAAAAACGCTGTCATTCTTGCACACAATTATCAGAGAGAAGAAGTGCAGGATATAGCCGACTATACGGGTGATTCCCTTGAACTTTCACGCATCGCCGCTTCACTTGATTGTGAGGTTATTGTTTTTTGCGGTGTGAATTTCATGGCCGAAAGCGCTGCCATACTCTCTCCGGAAAAGACAGTTCTCCTTCCCGAAATAAAGGCCGGATGCCCGATGGCGGATATGATTACTGTAGAAGGCTCAAGAAATAACAAGACCATTTTCCCCGGCTTCGAGTACAAAAAAGGCTATACATATCCTGCTGAATTTACCCTGCGCGATATAAAAGAACTACACCCCGGAGTACCTGTCGTCACATACGTCAACACGACCGCTGCCGTTAAGGCAGAGAGTGATGTCTGCTGTACTTCTGCCAACGCGGTTCAGATTGTAGAAGCACTTGATACCGACAAGGTAATCTGTGTGCCTGATAAAAACCTCTCAGCCTGGATAGCAAAGAACACCACAAAGGAAGTTATAGCCTGGGACGGTTTCTGCCATGCGCATGAAAGGGTTACGGCTGCTGATGTACTGCAAATGCGAAAAAAACATCCTGAGGCCCTGGTACTGGCTCACCCCGAATGCAGTATGGAAGTCCTTGAACAGGCAGACCATGTAACAAGCACTTCCGGCATGATCAGATATGCAACTTCATCCCCTGCAAAAGAGTTTATAATAGGAACGGAAACAGCCCTGCTTTACAACCTCAAAAAAAATAATCCTGAAAAAATATTTTTCCCCTTAAGAAAAGATATGATTTGTCCGAATATGAAAAGAACTACACTTCAGAGCATAGTTCACTCTCTGGAGAGCATGACATACAAGATCACTGTTCCGGAAGATGTGAGAGTGGCTGCAAAACGCGCACTGGACAGAATGCTTGAGCTGAGTTAGACAATATTCATCATAAGCAACGGGGGAAATTTTGAGAGAAGGACTATTAAAGCGATTCCTGAACTTTATAACCTTCGTTGACCTGCCTCTAAAAAAGAAATTTATCCTATTCTCTGCCGGTGTGCTGTTCTGGCTTATAGTGATGTTCACGGTTAGCATTACTTCAAACCTGTATATCAAGGACAGTACTTCTGCAATATTACACAACATAATTCCTACGGAACATGTGGCGCAAAAAGTCACAAGAAAATTTCAAAAAGTCAATATAGCCGTTCAGAAGCTTGCCGGCTCTACTTCAGCAGAAGAGCATGACAAACTTGTAGGATATAGCGAGATACTGCTTTCAGACATACAAGCTTTCCTCATAACACTACTTAACGGCGGACAACTCACAGATATCGACAGGGATAATGAGACACTCATTGAAAGTATATATATTGATCCTGACAATGATTCCTCTGTCGCAAAAAAATATATAACCGCACTTACCACTACAGCAACAGAAATCACAAAATCCCTTAAAACAGTAAAGACCTATGGCAGCTCATCACTTGGCGTATCCGGTACAGACAATGCCATGATTGCTACACTGAAGAAGCTTTCTGATGACCTGACTGAGGCAGCGGCATTATCTACCGAATTCACAACGCAGACTGCAAAACTCTCTGCCTTCAGGGCTGACAAAATATCAACTATTACCGGAATCAATCATTATACGCTGCTTACGGTTTTGATAATTGCACTTATCCTGCTCATTATCTTCACCACCTCCATCTCTGATGCAATCAGGCATCCGGTCAAGGCTATTACACGTCAGATCAATGCTTACCGCGAAGGAGACATTACCCCTTCCAGCAAACTGCCGGTAAGATCAAAGGACGAGATGGGTGACCTGCTTACGAATTTCAATGACCTGATGGAGGAAATCCACAGTCTGGCTAATTTCAAAAAAGTTATCGAGGAAGATGATACGCTGGATGATGTGTATTCAAGACTCGGCAGTGTATTTTCCAGTATGCTGGGACTGAAAGACTTTATTATCTATGAGGTTTCATCCGTTAAAAATGAAATGACACCTGTATATCCGGCAGGAGCAAGTGAAACCGAGATCTTCTGCAATGATGAAATTCTGCATAAGGCAGATATCTGCAAGGTTAAAAAAACCGGACATACTATTTCATCGATTGCATTTCCCGGTGTATGCAGGCAATTCTGTCATGAAGAGGATAAGGTTCATATCTGCATGCCTATGATCATAGGCGGTAAAACAGGTTGTGTTGTACAGTTTCTGTTTCAGAGGGAACAGGCCGGCAAGTATGATATAAACAAGCGCCTTTTCAAGGCTGAACAATATATCAAAGAATCACTTTCCGTCATACAGGCAAAGCGCCTTATGAATCAACTCCGGGAATCTGCGATGAGAGACTCCTTAACAGGTCTCTATAACAGACGCTTTCTCCAGGACTATGCTGAGACCCTTGTTGCCGGAATATTGCGCAGAGAAAAATCAATCGGCATCATAATGTGTGATCTGGATTTTTTCAAGCAGGTCAATGATATGTACGGCCATAATGTCGGGGATATCGTACTTCAAAAAGCTGCAGATATTATAAAGCTATGCGTCAGGGCTTCAGACCTGATTATCAGGTTTGGCGGAGAAGAATTTATGGTAATAATGCTGGACATAAACGAAGGGGATACCCTGAGAGTCGCAGAAAAAATACGTGAGTCCATCGAGCGCAACAAGATCAGTGTATCTGACGGCTCCATCACAAAAACCATAAGCCTGGGTGTAAGTGAGTTTCCTAAGGATACGGATAATTTCTGGCAGGCCATCGAATATGCAGATGCTGCCCTTTACCT
>JADHUV010000063.1 GCA_016784355.1 Nitrospira sp.
CCAGGACGGCAGAGTTACAATGCAGTGCGAATGTTAATTAGCACATATAATCAATTACCTTACATTGCTATTTCTCAGCGCATTTGCTGAGGAATGCAATCAATTTACCGGAGGTTGACTGAACGGAACGGCTCGGAAGGTTTCGTAGGGCGGCCTTTGTTGGTTACTTATTTATAAGAATGTTCCATTCTTCTGATGTATGGAAGTTGATGATTATATTGACTCATTTTTCAATGAGTCCTGCATCCATTGCCGAGCAAATAAGTAACACGTCGTGTGGGGCCGTCACCCCACTGCCTTTAAGCCTTTTCATATAAATCAATGTACATATGAAAATAAAATTAAATCAAAGGGCATAGATTATAATCAACAATCACCCCCACACAGAAAACAAAACCCACCCCTGTAGACACAAATTTGCAAAAATCCCGGCAAGCACATCATCCAGCATAATGCCAATTCCACCATGAACAGACCTGTCAATCCGCCCTATAGGCCATGGCTTCCATATATCAAATAACCTGAAAAGGAGAAAAGCTGCCAGCACATACCCTGCAGTCTTCGGCAAAAACAAGACGGCAATAAGACTTCCACAGAGTTCATCTATAACTATACTGCCGCTATCCTGACCCAGAACCGTTTCCGCACTATGTGACGCAAGAGTGCCGAGCAGCAATAACGGCACAAGCATCATTAGAAGAAGGCCATCAGATGGAGCGATAAGAAATACAGGGATCAAGGCCGCTGCCGATCCGAATGTTCCAGGTGCGTAAGGGATGTAACCTATCCCCCCGAGAGTAGCAATAGCGATCTGAAATTTAAGCAGCAAGGTTTTCAGGCTTCCCTGACTATCCGGTAGGAGTCCGTAATCTTAACCCCTTTGCCCAATGTCAGGCCGACGAGACAGTATTTCTGCAGTGAAAGCTCAATGGCCCGCTTCACGGCCTCCTCATCAATATTACGCCCTGTGATGATATATTCAATATGCATCTCAGTAAATCCCTTCGGGTGACCTTCTCCGGGCTCTCCGCCGACCTTGATCTCAAATCCCGTTACATCCTGTTTTTTCTTCCGCAATATTGAGATTACATCCATACCTGAGCAGCCGCCAAGGGCCATTAAAAGAAGCTCCGAGGGCTTCGATCCGGCATTGGTCCCGCCGACTGAAGACGGTGCATCCATTACGACGGCATGACCTGAATCAGCAGTCCCGACAAACTGCATATTCTCAACAAGTTTTATTCTGCTTTGCATATGAATTACCTCCGTTAAGTGCACTGCTCTGAAAGACAGCTCGGTTAAATGTAAAAAATTACAGATTTTTTGTCAATTAACATGCGGAATAGATTCGGTTAAACTGGTTGTATTTCATAGTTTTTCTTCATTATCCCGACTCTTTAAATAAGTAGGACAACATGGTACAATATTGATAATTTATTTCTTGA
Organism: Nitrospira sp.; assembly: GCA_016784355.1. GTDB lineage: Bacteria > Nitrospirota > Thermodesulfovibrionia > UBA6902 > UBA6902 > JACNKH01. The sequence continues at coordinate 1,446 of JADHUV010000063.1, forward strand.
TTTTACATGGATGAGATATCATAAAAGGAGATGGCATGACAAAAAAAGTCTGTAAGGCTGTATTTCCCGCTGCGGGACTCGGCACAAGATTCCTTCCGGCAACCAAGGCATCTCCCAAGGAAATGCTGCCTATCGTTGACAAACCAATGATTCAGTATGCCGTTGAAGAGGCAGAGGCGTGCGGCATCAAAGAATTTATCGTAATCACGGGCAAATCAAAAAGGGCGATTGAAGACCATTTCGATTACGCCCATGAACTTGAAGACAACCTTAAGAGTAAAGGTAAAAATGCCCAGCTCAAGGAAATACAAGAGCTGACACGTGCTCAGTTTGCTTATATCCGGCAGGGCGTTGCACTGGGGCTTGGCCATGCAATTCACTGCGCTAAGCCGTTTGTGAAAGATGAGCCGTTTGCAGTAATTCTAAGTGATGATATAATAGACCCGGATGACAAACTGCTTCGTGAAATGATGAAGATTTACAACAAGCACAAGGGTACTGTTCTGGCTTTACAGCAGGTCCCCAAGACGGAGATTGACCGTTACGGTGTAATTGCAGGAAAAGAAATCAGTAAGGGCGTATTTAAAATAAGCGATATGGTGGAAAAGCCCAAAGCAGAAGATGCACCCTCTGATATGGCTATCATAGGAAGGTATATACTTACACCGGATATTTTCAATATACTTGAAAAGACACCTCCCGGTAAAGGCGGTGAAATTCAGCTCACTGATGCACTTAAGATATTACTGAAAAGAAAGCCTGTCTACGGATACCTTTTTAAAGGCAGAAGGTATGACGGAGGGGATAAGGGCGGTTACTTAAAGGCTACTGTGGAATTAGCTCTGAAAAATCCATCGGTAAAAGACTACTTCAAAGAGTACCTGCTTGAAAAAGTTGCCTCCATATCTGAAAAGGAGAAATAATGGCAGAGATAGATATAAAAGAAGAACAGGAAGTAGAAATACCGTCATCAATACCAATACTGCCTGTAAGGGATGTTGTTATTTTCCCTTATATGATATTACCGCTGTTTGTGGGCAGAGATGTATCCATCAAGGCAATAGAGCATGCAATGGAAGACAATAAACTTGTACTACTTGTCTCACAGAAGGATGTCAATGTGGAAAATCCTTCAGAAGACGACATGTACAAAGTCGGGACCGTAGGCACTATTCTACGAATGCTCAAACTTCCGGATGGCCGCCTTAAAATACTGATTCAGGGTTTAACCAAGGCAAAAATAACCAAATTCACTCAGTCAAACCCTTTTTATGTAGGCAAGATAGAAAAGATTATTGATGACGAGCTGCCGGAGATTACGCTTGAGATAGAAGCCATGATGCGCAATGTAAAAGAGCTGGTCGACAAATCTCTGGCCCTTGGAAAATCGTTTCTTCCGGATATTATCGTGCTTATCGAAAATATTGAGGAGCCCGGCAGACTAGCCGACCTGGTTGCATCGAATCTCGGACTTAAGGCTGAGCAGGCGCAGGAACTATTAGAGACTTCAGACCCTATTAACCGACTGAAAAAGATCAGTGACGTTCTAAACAGGGAAGTAGAACTACTGCTTGTACAACAGAAAATCCAGTCAGATGTAAAAGGTGAAATTGACAAGACCCAGCGGGAGTACTTTCTCCGCGAACAGTTAAAGGCTATTCAGAAAGAACTTGGCGAGATCGATGAAAAGATGGAGGAGATAATGGAACTCCGCGAAAAGATCGAAAAAGCCAAGATGCCGGAAAAGGTCGCAAAAGAGGCAATCAAACAGATTACACGCCTTGAAAAAATGCATCAGGACAGTGCTGAGGCAGGCACTATCAGGACATACATTAACTGGCTGGTAGAGCTGCCATGGTCAAAAAGTACCCGTGACAATCTTGATCTTAAAAAGGCGAAGGCAGTCCTTGATGAAGATCATTATGACCTGGAAAAAATCAAGGAAAGAATACTTGAATATCTTGGGGTAAGAAAGCTCAAGGCCAAAATGAAGGGACCGATCATCTGTTTCGTCGGACCTCCCGGCGTCGGCAAGACCTCTCTCGGTAAGTCCATAGCACGGGCCCTTGGCAGAGAATTTCACAGGATGTCTCTGGGCGGCATGAGAGATGAGGCAGAAATCAGAGGACACAGACGGACCTATGTAGGGGCTATGCCCGGAAGGATCATACAGGGCATCAAAAACACAGGAACAAACAATCCGGTATTCATGCTTGATGAAGTGGACAAAATAGGTGCAGATTTCAGGGGAGACCCGGCCTCTGCACTGCTTGAGGTCCTGGATCCCGAACAGAACAATGCCTTTGCTGACCACTATCTCGGAGTACCTTTTGATCTTAGCAATGTAATGTTCATTACAACCGCTAATATTATGGATCCAATCCCTTCACCACTGCGTGACAGAATGGAGGTCATATATCTTTCCGGCTATACGGCTGAGGACAAGCTAAGCATTGCAAAGAAATACCTGATACCCAAGCAACTTGAAGAGCACGGCATTACAGAAAAGAACATAAAAATAAAAGACAGCGCAACCTTGCAGGTTACTACCCAGTATACACGTGAGGCGGGTGTGCGTAACCTTGAACGTGAGATTGCCAACCTTTGCAGAAAAGTAGCCCGCAAGATCGCCGAAGGCTCAACAAAATGCTACACCATTGATGATACGAACCTGCATAAGTATCTCGGGGTTCCTAAATACCTGCCTGAAGAGGAGATCAAGAAGGACGAAGTAGGGGTTTCAACTGGCCTGGCATGGACCGAGAGCGGTGGCGATATCATCTATATCGAAGCCACTATAATGAAAGGTAAGGGCGGGATTATGCTTACCGGCCAACTCGGGGATGTCATGAAAGAATCTGCTCATGCCGCTTTAAGCTATATCCGTTCCAAAGCAAAAAAAATCGGCATTCCCGATTCGGTATTTTCCAATAATGACTTACATATTCACGTCCCGGCAGGTGCAATACCTAAAGATGGACCGTCTGCGGGTATAACCATGGCCACGGCAATAGCCTCAGCGCTTACCGGCAGGGCAGTGCATAAAAATGTTGCCATGACGGGTGAAGTTACCCTGCGCGGCAGAGTCCTGCCCATAGGCGGGTTAAAAGAAAAAACCCTTGCCGCCAAGAGAATGGGAATCAATAAGATACTGATCCCCAAGAGAAATGAAAAAGACCTTGAGGACATCCCGGCTTATGTCAAAAAAGACATGGTCTTTGTTCCGGTAGAGACCATGGATGAGGTTCTCATACATGCCTTGAAAAAAGCTGTACCAAAGAAAAAGGTTACAGCAAAGACAAAGACGGTATCAAAGACAAAGGTTACACCAAAGGCAAAAGCTGCACCAAAGATGAAGGTCGTACAAAAGAAGACGACTGTTAAAAAGAAAAAGCCCGTTAAAAAGAAATAACAGCATCTGCATTTCCCGGCGGCCATTATTATAAAAGCCGCCGGGAAGTTTTTATACATCCCTTAAATCAGCAATCAAACGACAGTATACAGAAGCAGTGAATACTATGCATCTTTCCAAACTCGGAGAATTCGGCCTCATAGCAAACATTCAAAAACAGTGCGCAACCAATCTCCCCGGGATTATAACCGGCATTGGGGACGATGCGGCGGTTATAAAATTCGACGCTGATCAAGCCGTTGCAACAGCAGACATGATGCTTGAGAATGTTCACTTTGATCTTTCCTACACTACTTTCAGACAACTTGGCCACAAATTCCTTGCAGTAAACATTAGTGATATCTATGCCATGGCAGCACGCCCGAGGTATTTTCTTGTCAGTCTGGGAATACCTTCATCATTGCGGCCTTCAAATATTACAGAATTATATGCCGGCATAGCAGATCTCGCTTCCAGACACGGCATCTCCGTGGTTGGCGGTGATACATGCGTTTCGAAAGGCGGACTGGTTTTAAGCGGTACCCTTCTCGGTGAAGCAGATACCGTTATTGGCAGGAGCGGCGCTAAACCTGGAGATTCTATCTATGTCACCGGAACGCTCGGGGATTCCTCCGTAGGAATGGAACTTTTAAGAAAAAGAAAGAAAAAAATCCTCAGTTTCAGGGGCGCTGCTCAGCAGATTATGAAAAAGCACCTTATACCTGAACCACAATATTTCGGACCTCTTGAGGGTATTACATCCATGATCGATATCAGCGATGGACTCTTAAAAGATCTTGGGCATATCTGTGAACAGAGCGGTACAGGTGCCATAATATACAGGGATATGATTCCTTTGTCAGATGAGCTTCTTGCTGTATGCAGCGGCAACAGGACACCGGCATATGAGGCGGCCCTCTCGGGCGGAGAGGACTATGTACTGCTCTTCACCGCTAATCGGATACCAGACATAGCCGCATACCGGATTGGAGAAATAATAGAAAAAGGGATCTTCATCAGTGATTCCAGGGGAAATAAAAAACCTGCAAGCTCCAGAGGTTTTGAACATTTCAAATAAAATTTTACAAGGCATCATCATTACAAAGTGCATCTCTAGATAAAGGATAATTATGGGTTACATAATAGACAAATTTCGGGGAATATTTTTGGTCAATGAGCCCCCGCATCGCATCGCACTTGCCTTTGCAGTAGGTGCCTTTTGGGGCATCTCACCCCTGGTCGGACTTCATTATTTAATGGGACTGGCGAGCGCAATATTATTTCGTCTAAATAAACTGATAACTGTATGCGGGGTAAGCGTCAGTAACCCCTGGACCATAGTTCCCATTTCTACATTCTGTATATGGTTCGGGGCCAAACTCCTCAACATAAAGCAGGTGCTGCCCGAGATCGATTGGGCAAATTTAAATTTTATCAGTATTGCCGGTACAATTAAAGACTGGGAACAGCTCTCTGAATTACTTATTAAACTAAAGCCCGCCCTTATTTCTTTTTTTCTCGGTTCCTTTGTCGTTGGCACCATTTCGGCAATCTTCAGCTATGTTATCGTGCTGCGCTTGGCAAAAAAATATCAGCAGAATAAACATCTCGCATAAACATAATTACTTACGCCATACCACCTGATTATCCTATATAACCCCGATACGTTTCAATTCCCAAAAACATCTGCCGCAAGCCTCTATATCAACCGCTGCATTGTGCGCCTCCTGAAAATCATGCCCGAAAAGCTTCATATGAAGCTCTGAGAGTTTTGGCCATTTATAACCGTAATTGCCGGGAAGCTTGCAGTAATCGGTAGAAGCCTTCATTGTACATAGTCTTGTTTTTTTTAAAATATTATTGCCAAGACTATTTCTTATAAACTCTGAACCGAGAATTTTTTCATCGAAGTTCATATTGTGGGCAACAAGAAAATCGGAACTCTCTACTAGCCCGGCAAATTCTTCAAGCACCCCCATAAGCGCAACCCCTTCGCTTATAGCTCGCTCTGTTGATATCCCGTGTACTGCAGCGGACTCTGCCGGAATGGTAAAACCCTCCGGTTTAATAATGTATTCCTTACCGGACAGCTTATTGCCTGCACCGTCATACTGCAGCCATGCTATCTGAACCAGACGCGGCCAGTTATCAATATCCGTAACAGGCGCCTTCCAGTTTTTAGGCAGGCCCGTAGTCTCTGTGTCAAAGAATAAATACATGTATAATGACTCCTTTCATTTTATACGGCGCACGATATTCAGTATCAGGCATCCTCACGAGTAAAGTAATCTGAGATGACTCCCATGAATGAATTATATTTTATTGCATAATGACTAAGACCCTGCCTGACAAATTCCTCTGAATACTCTTTATCCTCAGCAATTAGAGTTTCTTTCCTCTTCTTCCAGCTGTCAGCATCAAGGGCCAGTATCTCCTCAGTCCTGTCTCTATAAAAATCTGCGGTTGGCAAGTGCGAATATGCATTTACAAACCAGGGCATAATACGACCCACCTTTTCCAAAAATAAATTATGCTCAGCCCCGAAGTCTATGCAGGATGCGTCTGTAAAATTATTTATCTCCTCCAGGGCGGCAGTATCAAGATTCATCAGTTTAGAGGTAATCTCATAAGCCTGTGTGCCGGGATAAGGGAAGAAAAAAGTCCAGCGGAAACGGCCTGGCCCTGCCTTGCCCATCAGCCTTATAGTCTCCATTACATCCTCCCGGGTCTCATCGGGAAGCCCTATCATGATAAAGACAGAAGAATGCATCCCGAACTCATGCACAGTCTTTATTGCTTCTATGATGCTCTCATTTTTCATGTGCCGGCCCAATATAATTTTCCGGACCCGCTCGCTGCCGCTTTCGACCCCGAACTTTACAATCTGACAATTAGCCTCTGCAAGATGCTCTGCCCGTTCTCTGTCAAAGGCGCCAATATGGGCATTCACAGTAAAGGGCAGCACACTGATTTTTTTATATTCAATACAAAACTCAATCACGTATTCCCTGTAAAATGTAAACAGATCATCATCAAATATAAACATACGTATATTTTTATAGTGTTTCAGAAGATAACGTATCTCTGCAATTATATCCTGCACCTCAAAGTGCCTTATATAATTCAGCTCCTTAAAAGTGCAGTCAAGATCCTGCCTGTATTGCTTAACGACCTGATGGTTAAAACAATAGGTGCAGGCATAGGGGCAACCCCTTGATCCCATCAGCCCGACCCAGCCGTTTTTGGCATCTATAATGCCCTGAAAATCAAATACATCATAGTCCTTAAAGGGAAGTGTCTTAAGAGCCGGCAAGGGTGCCATCGGGTTAATAATTACCTCACCTTCCTGAAAATAACCCACTCCGCGGAGATCCGTAACAGCTCGGCCAATTTTCAATCTTTCTACAAACTCCGGAAATATTTCCTCAGCCTCTCCCCTGATTATATAATCAAACACTCCGCCACTAAGAATGGCTTCAGGCGAGGCCATCGTGTGTATTCCTCCGCAGACAAGGGGCACCGAAACCGCACTGCGGGCCCATAAAGCCAGCTGCCTGGCATAAGGCCACTGGTTTGTAACTACAGAGAAACCGATTAAATCCGGGGCAGCGGCCTTTACCATTTCTTTGAATTCGGTCTCGGATGGCAGCGGTGCAATGCCTTCACAAAGCTGAATCAGCTGCACTGCATGGCCGGCCTGTTTCAGCACGGCCGAGAGATGTGCTATGCCATAATGAAAACCCGTCTGAGAATTTGCATTGGGAAAGACGAAGAGTATCTTCATTGCGCTGCTCCAGAGATATGTACGTCCCTGAGATGCATTATCCTCGCTACGATATCTTCTATATCAAGCATTGCCTGATTGTTCAGTGTGTCAATGTGGACTATATCGCAGTTATTCTTTCCATGCGCGCTCCAGCGCCTTACAAAGCGCATATTATTAGAGCCGGCAAAGATGGTTATACAAGGAGTTTCAGAGGCTGCAGCTATATGCTGACAGGCAGAGTCATACCCTATAAACTCATCACAACAGCTGATCAGGCCTGCCATATCCCCTATGCTTGTCTGCAGACCCGCAATGCCTGAGCTGATGCCTGCAGTAATGCAGCCGTCTTCATAATGATGCACCGCAACTTCATCCTTCAATAAATTCATAAGTGTGTTTATATTCTGCAGCTCATCCTCACCAAAACCCTTATCAAGAAGTAAGACAGTCTCAGGCTCTAAGGCCAGCGAAAGAAGAAGTCTCTGCTCCAGAGCCCTGCTGACGCTCTTTCTGGCATTACCACCCACGCCTAAATTTACCGCTATAATTTTTCTTACACCATTATTCCTGAGCTTGCTGCATAAGTCAGAGGCCTTTTTCAGGGATTCCGCCGGTATCCATACTTGCGGATAACAGAACTCCCTCATCCCGAGCAGGCTGTCAAGCCAGCTGTTCGTAAGCTCCACCATGGACATCCTGCTGTTATAAGCTGAGGTAGAACGACTGTCAAACAAATAATACTGCTCAGGAGAAATCAGAGGCAAAACCCCAAGTTGTGATAAACGCGAGTCAGGATCAACTAATATAACTTCTTCCGCCGAGAGCCCCGCTGTTTCCTCTGATATAATCTGAAGTACATAATGCCAGCTGTCAAGACGCTGAAGCAGTCCGCCTCTGCGTGAATATGGCACCTCACGAATATTAAGCCACTCGTTACCGCCATATACTTCCCTTAACTTCCCGCTTCCGATCAGTACTGGAGCTGCCTCTGGAAAGGCCTTCTGCATCCGTTGAATAACAACACTGGTAATAGCGATATCCGCCCCTATAGTAACCCGTGAAAGTATGAGCACCTTGCTTACCTTCGTCCCGGGCCTTATAGCTCTGACTGCAGATCTCAGACTCTGAGCCCTGAGAAAAATATCATCACAGGTATTAAGCCCGAACTCCCTCAGGCGAGTGTCCAGCTCGCTTCCTCCATCTACACCTCGACAGTAAGATATAACCTGAGACATCACCCTGTTATAGGTCTCTGTATGCAATTCCTCAAAATCATCACACAGGCTCTCGATTATTATATTGAAAAGGGCAAAAGTAGCCGGATTGGTAAGGCGCGTTTCATCAGAGCAGGTTGTCATCTCACAAAGAAGCGTTATGTAGTCTTCTTCATAACGGCAATCCTTCAAATAATAATCAAGAAAGGAAT
>JADHUV010000064.1 GCA_016784355.1 Nitrospira sp.
TGAGCTTTTTTAGGCATTGAACAAAAGGCGGAAAAGACAGGCACATAGGCACAAAGGGAGAGACCAGCCTGCCGGCAGGGGCACTGAGCAATCTAAATGAAAAATTTTACCACTATCGTAACTTCACCACTATGTGCCCCAATGCCTTTATGCCTCTCCCTGCCTCAATGCCTCAATGCCTCAATGCCTCAATGCCTCTGTGCCTCTGTGCCTCTGTGCCTCAATGCCTCAATGCCTCTGTGCCTCAATACCTCTGTGCCTCAATGCCTCTGTGCCTCAATGCCTTTGTGCCTCAATGCCTCTGTGCCTCAATGCCTTTGTGCCTCAATGCCTTAATGCCTTTGCCCCTTCCGTCTTAAAACACAATGAAAACCCTCCTCCACATATGCTGCAGCAACTGCTCACTCTATCCTGTAAAAATCCTGAGAGCGGATAAGCAGGATTTCACCGGCTTCTGGTACAACCCGAATATTCATGAGGTTGACGAATATGAACTTAGACTTGCCTCTGTAAAGCAACTGTCCGATAAATGGGATATCAATATAATTTATAAAGAAGAATTCACACCTGATGATTTTTTTAATCTCTTTAATTTAGATATAGGAACGCCACCCTCTCCTGAACGCTGCAAATCCTGCTATACCTTACGACTGGAAAAGACGGCACAGCAGGCAAAAGAATCAGGCTTTGAGGCCTTTACTACCACCCTTCTTATAAGCCCATATCAGGACTTTGAACAAATTATCCTCGCAGGTCAGTCTCTTGCAGATAAATATAAGGTTAAATTTATTGCCCGAGACTTCAGGCCAGGCTTCAGAGAGGCCATGAATCTCTCAAAGGAAATGGGGCTATACCGTCAAAATTACTGCGGGTGTGTATTTAGCAGGGATGAGAGGGATGAAAGGAAGGCACAGAGGGGCAAACAAAGGGGCAAACAAAGGGGCAAAGGGGCATAGGCACAAAGGCACATAGGCACAGAGGGGCATAGGCACATAGGGGGGGGGGGAGCTCGATTTTCCTACCCCATAAATTATATAATTGCTAATGCCTGATGGGATTCAGAAATTAAGAGCGGTCAAATATGCAATTATAATTCTGCTCGTTACTATTTTTGCAGTCCCTTCATATGCAGCTGAGGACACCGTGAGGGTTCTCATTCGCAGCGATAGAAACCTTCTATTTCCATCAGATTCCGCCTCAAGCATTACCCGATCCAGCGACGAAATCTTTTTTAAAGACAGATTATACAGCGGCCCGCTTGACCTGCTTCAAGATGAAGACGGGCTTTATCTGGTAATGCGTGTGCCTTTTGAAAGATATATCGCAGCGGTCTTAGCTAACGAAGTCACGGATGACTGGGAGATTGAGGCCTTAAAGGCACAGGCAGTCCTCACTCGTACATACGCACTAAACCATCTTTCCAGCCCTGTCGGCAAATCCTTTGATATTGAATCAGACAGAGAACGGCTTGTTTTTTCTACCGGTGTCCCGGCCCCTGCCATACTCCATGCGGTCACAGTCACCCGGGGGCAGGTCCTTAAGTGCCAGCACCCTCCCATGGGAAAACCGGCTCAACCCTGTTACAAATGGCTCTCGCGAATCGAGGTCACGTCAATGGCAAAAAGCGGGATGAACTACAGGGATATACTGTCTCATTATAACCCCGGAATAATAATTGAAAGCATCCAGCCAAAAATTTACAGTAATATGTAGGGGTAATTCGTGAATTGTCCCTACCATATATTAGACACATAAACATCTGCCATTCCTGTAAAATAATCGGCATCATGCAACTCACTGATTTTGATTACCCTCTTGATGACGAACGCATTGCTCAATTCCCCCTTGAACAGCGGGATAGCTCTAAGCTCCTGATTATAAGGCGTGAGACAGGTAAATTTGAACACCGGACCTTCACGGATATTACTGAATATCTTGTTAAAGGCGATGTACTGGTGCTGAATGAGACCCGGGTCATTCCTGTCCGTATCGCGGGCATCAAGCCCACAGGCGGCAAGGCTGAAATTACCCTGATCAGTGAAAAAGGACGCAACAGGTGGGAGGCATTGGTAAAGGGCGTTCATGAAGGAAAAGTCCTTCTCCCCGGTGATATTACCGCGCATGTAACCAGACCGGACACAAAGGTAGCAGAGGTCGCATTTACATATGCAGAGAATAATGCTGATCGTGATATAAGAGACGCCCTGCATGATATCGGGGCCATGCCTCTGCCGAATTATATCAAGCGCCAGTCTGGAAGTTCTGACCTAAAACAGTACCAGACCGTTTATGCAAAGAATGAAGGCGCCATAGCCGCACCTACCGCTGGCCTCCATTTCACAGCAGAGGTCCTGCAAAAACTGGAAGGCAAGGGGGTCATTATAAGGCATGTAACCCTGCATGTTGGATATGGAACATTCCGGCCGGTCAGCGTGGATAATATTGCAGAGCACCGTATGGAGAGGGAATACTATGATATACCGGAGGCAACTGCACTGGCGGTAAATACCGCAATCAATGACGGCAGGCGGGTAATAGCGGTCGGCACTACGGTAACACGAACCCTTGAATCCTCTGCTTCTGAATGCGGAGACAGGGCAATAAAACCCGGACCGGGTACGGCATCAATGTTTATATACCCGGGGTATACATTTAAAATATTAAGCGGCCTGCTTACTAATTATCACCAACCCAAGTCCACTCCAATGATGCTGACATCCGCCTTTGCCGGACTAAGCACACTGAAGGCCGCTTACGCAGAGGCCGCAAAGCAGGAATACCGTTTCTTTTCATATGGAGACTCCATGCTGATTATATAGGCTCAAAAAAGGAAACAGGTCTCAAACTATCTTTCTTTTTTCAGTTGCGGCAACCCTCTATTTGTTTGACAAAAAAAGCCATTTGTGCGATTGTATTTTATATGAAAATACTATCTCGAGCATGCAATTCTTCTCAAATGAAAATATCAGCTCTTAAAGTCCTGCCTCTATTTTTTTTCATATCGGTCTCACTTCTGTTCATGCCTGCTGCCCATGCTATTGGTACCGGCGGAGACCTTCCAAGACCTAAAAAGCTGCCGCCTGAAATAGAAGACGTCATTTATGAAAAAAATTCACTCTATCAATTCATAAAGATTACAGAGAGCAAACGCCGGGGGGAACGCTATATACAGAATACCAACAGGATGCTGAAGCAGGGTGGTGTCTATATAAATGAGCCGGACAAGTTGCTTTTTGAGTACACAAGACTCTCCTTTATCGGACTGGCCTTTTTGGAACAGGAACCTAAAGACGCACTTTTTATAGGCATGGGTGCCGGGGTTATGCCCAGGTACTTTCACAAATACTATCCTGATACCAATATAGATTCCGTTGAGATAGATCCGGACGTCTACGATGTTGCAAAAAAATACTTCTTTTATAAAGATGAAAAAACCATGAAGGTCTATATTAAAGACGGTCGGGTATTCATGAAAAAATCAAAAAAGAAGTATGATATCATATTCCTCGATGCCTATCAGGGTGGACATATACCGTTTCACCTTACAACGCGGGAGTTTTTTCAGGTGGTAAAAAAGAGGCTGAAACCCGGTGGAGTTATTGTCGCTAATATTCTGGCAGAGGACAGAAACCGGTTTTATTACTCAATGATGAAGACCTATAAAAAAGAATTCCCTCATCTGTATATGTTTGAGGGTTTTGCCTCTGACAACTATATTTTCGTTACAAGGGTTGAAGATACTAAAATAGACAAGTTCACTGTATGGCAGAATGCTTCCAAACTCCAGGATGAAAAGAAATTTGATATCTATCTGCCTGAGATGAGCAATGCCTATTCCTATTATTCTGAAGATGATAACAAGGCAGAGATCCTGACGGATGACTTTGCCCCGGTAAACCTCTACAAACATATGTCCGCTGATTAAGGCGAACGGGGGCAGGTAATGATATATTTCATAGTTTTTATTTGCGGTGCAATTGTAATGTCATATGAAATTCTCGGGAGCAGGGTTCTGGCCCCTAATTTCGGCAGCTCTGTCTTTGTGTGGGGAAGCCTCATCAGCGTATTTCTTGCCGGTCTTTCAGCTGGATACTACTTCGGCGGCAAAGTGGCGGATATCCGGGCCTCGACCAGAAAACTTGCACTGATAGTATTGATACCAGGCATCATGTTTGTCAGTTTCCCGCTGTACGGCTACGTTATATCAGACTGGGTATTTGATATGGAACTCGGAATCAGAATGAGTCCTCTGGTGGCCTCTATGATTCTTTTCTTTATCCCCTCTGTATTTCTGGGCATGGTAAGCCCCTATACTGTAAAACTCATGATGTGCAGCCTTCATACTTCAGGAGCCACGGTAGGCAGCCTGTACGCCCTCTCAACAATGGGAAGTATAGTAGGCACACTGCTGACCTCATTTTACCTGATAACGATTGCAGGCGTCCAAAAACTCATTATGGCACAGGGCATTATCCTGATTGCGCTCACCATCCCGCTTTTCCTGATGAACGCTTCGTGCGCTGTTGAGAACAAAAAGGAGCAATAAAAGGCCTCTCTTAACAAAAGTCTATATCCTGGCCATTACATCCTTTGCTGCACGCGCCCCTTCAGAAAAAGCACCGCTCCAATTCTGGTGACCATCAATTTCAGAATGCCCAAAGGCGATGCGCCCGTACCCCTGCCTGATGACCTCACGAGGGGCCTTCTTTCCATTATGCGTGAAGTAATATCCAGGCTGAGGATTCATATAGGCATTGAGCCAGCGATTAAGGACTATACCCGCAATATCCCTGTCCGCCTTGAAACCGGCTTCCCCGAATACCTTTGTCATATGCGCCTTTATCTGACGTTCATACTCAGCAAAGCTCGTTGACAGCATGGTTTTACGCCCTATATCGCCCTGCTCTTTAGCCGGGAGTCCGGGGGTAAAATAAGGAACATAAAAGGTAAGAACTACAGGTTTGTCCGGATGCATAGGAGCACGGTAATCGCCGACTATCATAGGCTGCCTGAAATTACACGAGAATCCAAACCCGTTGAACCAGCGGCATCCGGTAAGACCAAGCTTGTACAGAAAACGCCAGTTGGTAAGAGCAACATTTACAACCATTACAGGTGAATGATTAAGCTGATTAAAAGCACTCGTATGCTCAAACGGCAGATCTTTAACCATATGCTTTGCCATCCAGCCTGCAGCCGTAACCACAACCCCGCCAGCCTTCGCCCTGTATTTCTTCCCCCCTTTGGTATAGACAACCGTTACATGATCTGAACTGGCAGGATCTGCATTGTGCCTTACATCTACGACTGAAGCTTCAAGACGTATCCTGACCGCATTATCCGGATTATCCAGGGTATCAAGTTTTATGGGCCGGTTTAATATATCACCAAATTCATTAGAGCCGTCTATGGCCTCAGGTATGAGCGCCTTTAATAAATAACGTGAAAATCCGTCATTGCCGCCCGGAAATGAATGCCAGTCACTGTCCTCAAGCCTCCTCTTACGTTCACGAGAGCTATAGCTCTGAAAGCCGGGCATCCCGATCTGATAAGCGGCATAGGCAGAAAGAGAATCACAGCCCAGTCCAAGCCCGCTGGCAATAATGGGATCGGCAAATTCAGCTATCTCACTGGATAAACCGAGTTCTTTTTCAAGGTAATCCTTGTATGTCATAGTGTCAAACCAGCGTTTGAAATCAGCAAGGTGATACGGCCTTTTCATGCTCTTACGCCAATCAGTAAAATCTTTTTTTACTTTCTCCGAATACGGCAGATGCTTCATACCATCACCCCAGGGATCACGCACCCAGCCTGACCCCTTAGAATCTTCCAGAAAAAAACCTACACTCTGGGACACATCATACCAGAGCATGAAACCATAACTTGTCCGGTCTAAAGACAATTTCTTCAAGCCCGGTTCGAGGTTCTGATATGCAAAACTTTTAGGTACCTTCAATTCATCAAACATCTCAAAACCCGGAACCCCTTTTTGATTTATGGCCACAAAGGCATTAGAGGCCTGAGGCCCGATTATCTTGTAGCCATTCACATCAAACTCATTCCTCTTGGCATGCCCCCCGGTCATGGGGTGATTCTCCAGTACCAGACACTTCTGATCATACCGCTTGCCCTTCTTAAACTCATAGGCAGCACTAAGACCGCTTATACCACCACCCACGATAATCATGTCATAGGTCTCTTCAGTATCGATAATATCTGAATCCGAATTACGGTATTTCCCGTCCCGCACCTTATGAAACTCCCGCACAATCTCTTCGGTGTTGCCATGTGAGCGGGTATAATCACCTGTACCACCATAGCCATACCAGCCTTCTGTCTGAGCAAGGGCGCGCAAGGGGGCGGGAAGATCCAGCAATGTCATTCCTGCTCCGAGGAGTACTCCGTTAAGAAAGTCTCTGCGTGTGATCATGGGTTCACCTCTTTCTGTATATAGTTCGTTTAATTGATTGTCTTATTTTAGATGATATCATGGAATGGGGTTATGATGTATATCAGGATCATACATAATCCCTCTCCTATAAAACCCCCATAACCTGCTTCGCAGCCCTCCACCCCTCTGCTCAGGCATATCTAAGATTCATAATTGTAGAAAAATCATGTAATATTCTCTATCAATAGTATCAGACAGGTCACGTTTACGATAGCCTTTTCAGCGCCTCCTGATGCTTGCTTTTACACATATAATAAGTTATACAAGAGTACCTGCTATGGGAAACGGATAATGCATACAGTTAATATTGAGCTCGATTTCGGGGCGGAAAAAGACAACTCTTCTCTTTACGGAAGACTTGACAGGACGCTGAAGGTTATCGAGGAGACTCTGGGCATCGAGACATCGATCAGGGGGAGCAAGGTATTTCTCAACGGGCCGGAGGATGCCGTCAGGAAGGCTGAAAAGTTTATCCAGGAATATTATTCCATTAATTCAGATGGTTACACTCTCAGCCCGGAAGATGTGAAATTTGCCCTAAAGACGATTGGCGAGGCCTCGCCTGAACTGGATCTCAAAACCGGCGCAGACCCTGCATCCCTGAAAAATCTTTTCCTGAGCAATGTGCCGGTTTCTTCCAAAAACAAGTTCATAGTTCCTAGATCCGAGACACAGAAAAAATATATTGATGAAATACGGGCGCACGATATGGTGTTCGGGATCGGCCCGGCCGGCACGGGAAAGACTTATCTGGCCATGGCCATGGCTATAAATGCCCTGCTGAAAAAAGAGGTCAGCAGGATCGTTCTTGCCCGACCGGCGGTAGAGGCAGGTGAAAAACTTGGATTTCTCCCCGGCGATATCAGTGAAAAGGTAAATCCCTACCTCCGCCCTCTGTATGATGCCCTGTTTGATATGATGCAGCAGGAAAAGGCGTACCATCTTATAGAAACCGGGGTCATAGAAATTGCGCCTCTGGCCTTCATGCGCGGCAGAACGCTTAATGACTCTTTCATCATCCTTGATGAGGCCCAAAATACGACCTCAGAGCAAATGAAAATGTATCTGACAAGACTCGGGTTCAACTCAAAAACAGTAATAACCGGGGATATCACACAGATAGACCTGCCGGGAGATAAAATCTCCGGACTTATTGAAGCTGAAAGAATTTTAAAGGGTATTAAGGATATATCTATCGTTTACTTTTCAGAAAAAGATGTGGTAAGACATACACTCGTGCAAAAAATAATAAAGGCTTATGATAAATATGGGAAAAGCCGAGACAATAAAAGATGAAAAAAAATAACTTCCAGAAAAAAAAGAAGCCAGCACCGCTACTGAATCGTAACAACCTGACCAAGACAGGATTTCTTATCCTGTTTGTTACGGTAATTGTCAGCTCCATTGTTACCGGAAATAAATTCACGCCAAATGCAATAGCAGCTATAACGCTTCTAACTGCCCTGCTGCTGATTATTCTATACAAGGATTTCATAAGGTACCGGCCGGATATTAAACAGGACTACAAGCTGATGTTCCTGATTGGGACACTGCTGAGTGCAAACTTTCTCATTGGAAGATCTTTCTATTATGTACTTGAAGGTTTTACACAATTTATAGGCACTGTCGACCCCTCGCTCCTGATCTATGCTATCCCTCTTGCCACCGGATCAATGCTGGCCGCACTGCTGATTGATATTCACACAGCTATCGTATTTACGGTAATCTCAAGCCTTTTGGCCGGACTCTGGCTAAACAGTCCGCTGTACTCAATATACGTCTTTGCCAGCGGCCTTACAGCGGCCTTCGGGATTATTCGATGCAAGAAGCGTTCTGCTATATGGCGGGCGGGGTTAGCAATCAGTATGGTATCGCTGCTTACAGCTCTTATCATCACCCTTTACAAAGGGGATATTTTATCGATTTCCATGTTGTATACGGCCGGGGCCGCAGTGATCAGCGGCATTATCGTAGCAACACTTGTGTCAGCGCTATTACCGCTTTTTGAGCATCTTTTCAAGCTGACTACCGATATAAGCCTGCTTGAACTACTGGATCTTAACCAGCCTCTTATGAGAGAACTCTTAGTTGAGGCGCCCGGCACCTATCATCACAGTATTATCGTAGGGAATCTGGCCGAGGCAGCGGCGGAAGCCGTTGGTGTTAATCCCCTGCTGGCTCGGGTAAGCGCATACTACCATGATATTGGAAAAATAAAGATGCCCGAGTATTTCATAGAAAACCAGATAACCTCTATAAGTAAACATGACAAGCTTGCACCAAGAATGAGCAGCCTTATACTGCTTTCGCACGTAAAAGAAGGGGTTGAACTGGGCAGGCAATATAATCTTCCTAAAGAAATTATAGATATCATTCAGCAGCATCACGGCTCCTCAGTACAGACGTTTTTTTACCAGAAAGCAAAAGAGAGTCATAATGCTGCGACCCCGCTTCCTGAGGAAGATTTCAGGTATCCCGGACCGAAACCCCAGACAAGGGTGGCGGCACTGGTGCTTATGGCAGATGCGGTAGAGGCCGCCTCAAGGGTCCTGACAGACACAACCCCGGCCAGGGTCGCCCTGCTGGTCGACAGGATAGTAAACCACTGCTTCATAGACGGCCAGCTTGATAACTGCGAATTAACCTTTAAAGATATACGTGAGATCCGGAGCCACTTTGTATACATCTTAACCAGTATGTATCACAAGAGGATCAAATACCCCGGCTTCGACTTAAATAATGAAAGCACTACTAATAAATCAGCAAAGGTCTCGTCCTATTGACAGGGAAATAATTCTCACCCTGTCCAATCAAATTCTAAAGCACCTGAACCAGTCCGACTCGGAACTCAGCGTACTGCTCGTCGGCAATAAAAAGATGCAGCAGCTTAATTCCATGTACAGGGGCAAAAATAAACCTACGGATGTGCTTTCTTTTCCGGCAGATATACCCGTGCACAATGCTGAATCAGACATTATACTGGGAGACATTGTAATATGCATACCCCGTGCCGAGGCTCAGGCAGAAGAGTACGGTTGGGAATTTTATGAAGAAATCTCGCGGCTACTCATTCACGGCACACTGCATTTAATGGGGTATGACCATGAGCTCTCAGAGTCAGATGCAAAAAAGATGATCCGGAAAGAACAGGAGACAATGAATGCCGTTAAGAAAATGGATCAAGAGCGCTAATCACGCTATTGAGGGCCTGCTTCACGCCGCAAAAACACAGCGTCATGTGCGCTACCATCTCTATGCAGTTGTATTAATAGTTATCGCAAGTTTCATTGTCGGCATTGAGTGGTCCGAGTTTATTGTAATAATTATACTCTCAGTTATAGTCATATCCGTGGAGATGCTTAATTCTGTAATAGAAGCAATAAGCGATGTTCTTTTTCCGGAGTATCACGAAAAGGCCAAGGAAATTAAGGACATGGCAGCCGGTGCGGT